>DATNAW010000119.1:0-7100 GCA_035572335.1 Rhodanobacteraceae bacterium | reverse complement strand
GGCAGAAAGGCGTCGGTGACGGTCGCGAACACCGTTTGGAGCATCTCCAGCGACGCTTGCTTGTCTCCCAGCAGGGAATTCAGGGCGCATGCGAAGTTGTAACGAATGTTGAAGTTGTCGGGGTCGATCAACAAGGTACGTTCCATGCGCGCCTTGGCACGCTCACCCTCTCCCAGCGCGGCCAAGGCGTATGCACTGTAAGCGGTGACATCGGAGTTGCTCTGGTCATGTGCCAAGATCGCTTCGGCACGCTTCAATGTCATTTCCGCCGCGCGGTGAGCACCCATCGCATCCTTGATGGCGGTGTAACAACTGATCAGCATATTGGCCGAATTCACATCCGCGTCCATCAGCTTGCTTGCTTTTTCGTAGTACCGGATGGCTTCTGCGTATCGATGGAGCTGGTAGCTCAGGCGGCCCGCTGACCGATTGACCTCGTACGATTCGGGATCGAGCTCGAGGGCCTGGGCCACCTCGACCGCCGCAGCATCGGAGTGACCGTCCGCCAACAGGATCTGGGCCTTGACCGCATGCGCCTCGGCCAGCCCGGGATCCAGCGCCAGCGCACGTTCCGCTGCCGCCACCCCTTCGCCCGAACTACCGCCCCGGACCTCGCGCAGCCTTCTGTGGCCGATGGCCATCAGGGCCCAAGCTTGCGCATAGCGTGGGTCGATTTCGGTGGCACGCACACACAGGCGGATGATTGCATCCGACGAACGCGTGCTCATGTCCTGGCTGGTGACATAAGCCTGCCGGGCCATCAGATAAAGATTGTGCGCGTCGGCGCTGTCCGTGCCGCGCCGCTCGATGGCTTTCTTCTCCTCGGGCAGCAATCGCAGCCGCAGTGCTTTCACGATGGCCTGCGAAATTTCATCCTGGATCGCGAAGATGTCGCTGGCGTCGCGGTCGTAGCGTTCGGCCCAGACATGGTTGTTGGTGGCGCCGTCGATCAATTGCGCGTTGATCCGTACCCGCCCGCCGGCCTTGCGCACGCTGCCTTCCAGCACATGCGTGACCTTCAACTCGCGCACGACCTTCTGGATGTCGACGTGCTTGCCCTTGTACATGAAGGCGCTGTTGCTGGAGGCGACGGCCAACGCCGACACCTTGCTCAGGTCGGTGATGATGTCTTCGGTGATGCCGTCGCTGAAGTATTCCTGCTCGGAATCGCCGCTCATGTTGACGAACGGCAGCACGCAGACCGAGAAACGCTTGGCATCGCCGGCCGCGGGCGAAGCGGCCGGTGCGTTTGCCGCCTGCGCGGCTTGCGAGCGCGCGATCATCGCGGCCAATGCGCGCAGGAATTCCTGGGCCTGCACGCTGGCCGGGTTTTCGTCCCACTCGTCGAGGTCGGTGGTGTGGATGGCACGCACATCCATCGGCAGGCGCGCCTGCTCGAAACGCACCGGAACCAGGATACCGCGCTCGGCCGCTTCGCGCGCCTCGCCGCGCACCCAACGCGATGCGACCGAAGTCGGGGTCCAGATCACCAGCACGACCTTGGCGGCGTCGATCTCGGCGTCGATCTGGTCGTCGAATTCCTGGCCGGGCGTGATCTCGGGATCCCACCACACCGACCAGCCCTTGGCCTCGATCGCGGCGACCAGCGGCGCGACGCGCGCCTTGTCGGCGCGGGCATAGGAAACGAAAACGTCAGCCATGCCAGTCAACCCCTTTTCAGGTCCGGCGCCGCGAACTTTCGGTCACGCAAGCATAACGCGATGCCGGATGATCGGCCAATGACCAGGCCGGGGCGCGAGGCGCGTGCTAACGCCCTTCCGCGGATTTGTTCTATGCTGCGCGGGCCATGGACTCGCACACAGCCAGTTCCATCGAACGCCCGGCCTGCGCCGTCGCCGACCTGCACAGCACACGTGTGCTGTCGCTCGACGCGGGCGGGCGCATCCTCGATTGGATCAGCTGGCAGGATGCGGCGTGCCTGTACGTGCGCGAAGCCGTCGCCTGGACGCTCGGCGAACCCTGCCTCACGCTGCACGGCGGCTTTCGCCGTGACAGCGGCGACCAGAGCATCCTGCGCCTGCATCCGATCGTGGCCAGCCGCGGCCACTGCCACAGCGGGGCGGTGGATCCTTCACCGGCCCTCAGCAATGCCGCGCTGTTCGCGCGCGACCGTTATCTGTGCCTGTATTGCGGGCGCCACTGCACGCGTGGAGAACTCACGCGCGATCACGTGATGCCGTTGTCGCGCGGCGGCCACGACATCTGGGAAAACGTGGTTTCGGCGTGTCTTGCGTGCAACTTGAAAAAGGGCGGCCGCTCGCCACAGCAGGCCGGCATGCCGTTGCTGGCGGTTCCGTACAAGCCGAGTTGGGTGGAACACCTGATCCTGTCCAACCGCAGCATCCTGGCCGACCAGATGGAATTCCTCGTCCATCACTTGCCGAGGGATCGCCGCCCGGCGGCGTGAGCGTCCCGTTTCGCCGCCGATAAAACCGGCCGCAGCCGGGCATCATTCGTTGCACGCTTGGGCAGAAACGATGCGCCGGCTATGATGCGCTGCAGCAGCCGTTGCCCACGCATCCCACATGACCCAGCAAGACCCGCCCGCCGCGCGCGCCGACGAAACGCGCGCGAACGCCGATCACGCCAGCGTTCGCACCACTGGCAGCACCGACGCATTGCCGGTCGCGCCCGCACTGGGCGCGTCGCTGGATGCCGCCGCGATGCCGCGCGAATCGACCCTGGTGTCGAAGCGCGTGGTGCTGATCAGCGCGATGGCGATCGTGCTGGGTGCCGTCGCGGCGGGCGTCGCGCAAATCCTGCTGCTGCTGATCAACCTGTTCACCGACATTTTTTTCTACGGCCGCGTGTCGGACGTGATCGGTCCGCTGGCGCCGAAACACACCGGCGTGCTGTCGCCTGCGCACAACCATCTCGGTTTGTGGGTAATCGTGATCCCGGCGATCGGGGGACTGATCGCCGGGATCATGGCGCGCTGGGGTTCGCGCGCGATCCAGGGCCACGGCATTCCGGAAGCAATGGAACGCATCCTGGAACATGAGTCGAACATTCCCGCGCGTGTCACCTGGCTGAAACCGTTGTCGAGCGCATTCGCGATCGGCACCGGCGGCCCGTTCGGCGCCGAAGGTCCGATCATCTCGACCGGCGGCGCGCTGGGTTCGCTGATCGGCCAGTTCCTCAGCGTCACCGCGCAGGAACGCAAGGTGTTGCTGGCGGCGGGCGCCGCGGCCGGCATGGCGGCGGTGTTCGGCGCACCGGTCGCGTCGGTGGTGATGGCGATCGAACTGCTGCTGTTTGAATTGCGTTCGAGTTCGCTGATTCCGGTGGCGCTGGCTTGCGTCACCGCGACCGGTGTGCGCTACGCGACGTTCGGACCGGGCGCCGTATTCGCAATGCCGGTGGTGACGGAACCCGACGGTTGGGCGCTCGCGAGCTACATCGTGCTGGGCGCGCTGGTCGGCTATGCCAGCGTGTGGGTCACCAAGGCCGTGTACGGCGTCGAAGACCTGTTCGAAAAACTGCCGGTGCACTGGATGTGGTGGCCCGCGATCGGCGGGCTCGCCGCTGGCCTGATCGGCTACTTCGCACCGCACACGCTGGGCGTGGGTTACGACAACATCGACGGGCTGGTGTCGGGAAGTTTCGGCTTGAAGGTGCTGCTGTCGCTGTGCCTCCTGAAATTCATTTCATGGGTGATCGCGCTGGGCAGCGGCACATCGGGCGGCACGCTGGCGCCGCTCTTCATGATCGGCGGCGCGCTGGGCGCGCTGATCGGCATCGGTTTCGGGCATGCATGGCCGGGCTTCGGCATCGACCTGCGCATCGCCGCGCTGGTCGGCATGGCCGCGATGTTCGCAGGCTCCTCGCGCGCGCTGCTCACTTCGATCGTGTTCGCTTTCGAGACCACGCGCCAACCGGCAGGCCTGCTGCCGTTGCTGGGCGGCTGCACCGCGGCGTATCTGATCTCGGCACTCACGATGCGCAACACCATCATGACCGAGAAGATCGCGCGCCGCGGCGTGCGGGTGCCCAGCGAATACTCGGCCGATTTCCTGGAACAGGTGCAGGTCGGCAAGGCCTGTACCCGCGACGTGCGTTCACTGAAGACTTCCGACGAATTGGGCGAAGTGCGGAAGTGGATGAACTCCGGCCGCGTGCGCGCGCAGCACCAGGGTTACCCGGTGGTCGACGACGCCGGCCGCGTGCGTGGCGTGATCACGCGCCGCGACCTGCTCGATCCGGACAAGCCCGGCCTCACCCGCATCGGCGACATGCTGAAGCGCGGCCCGATTGTGGTGTTCGAGGATCACACCTTGCGCGATGCCACCGATTTGATGGTCGGCGAAAACGTGGGCCGCCTGATCGTGGTCGCGCGCGACAACCCCAATCGCATGGTCGGCATCCTCACCCGCAGCGACGTGATGGCGGCGAACAGCCGGCGCATCCACGAGATGCACGATGCGACGCGGCAGATCCGGTTCCGGCAGACGCTGCGGCGTTTCGGAGGCCGCGCGCAAGCGGGCGACAAGGCAAAGGCATCTTGAGTCGCGCCACGCGAGCGTGAATCTTCGTGCTGCGCGACAATGCGCGGATGATCGACTCCACCCGCTATCCCCTGCTCGCCCGGATCGGTTCACCGGCCGATATGAAGCACGTTCCGGAGGCCGAGCTGCCGCGTGTCGCCGATGAATTGCGCGCCTATTTGATCGAATCGGTGGCCAGTGTCGGCGGGCACTTCGGGGCGGGCCTGGGCGTGGTCGAGCTTACAATCGCCCTGCACTATCTGTACGACACCCCGCGCGATCGCATCGTGTGGGACGTCGGTCACCAGGGGTATCCCCACAAGATCCTCACCGGCCGGCGCGATGCGATCACCACGATCAAGAAGAAGGACGGACTCGCGCCATTCCTGCGCAGGACGGAAAGCGAGTACGACACGTTCGGCGTCGGCCACGCCTCGACATCCATCTCCGCCGCGCTCGGCATGGCGATCGCGCTGCAACGTCGCGATGATCATCGCAAGGTAGTCGCAGTGATCGGCGACGGCGCGATCACCGGCGGCATGGCCTACGAGGCGTTGAACCATGCGGGCGGCGCACAACCGGACATGCTGGTGGTGTTGAACGACAACGGCATGTCGATCAGTGAAAACGTGGGCGGACTGGACCGCACCTTGGCGCGCTTGCGCGCGGGCGAAGCCGGCGAGTCGGGGCCACATCCCGAAGCGCTGTTCGAGGAATTGGGCTTTGCGTATTCGGGGCCAGTGAACGGCCACGACTTGCCGCAATTGCTGGCGGCGTTGCGCGCGGTGAAGGACAAACACGGCCCGCAGCTGCTGCACGTCGTCACCATCAAGGGCAAAGGCTACGCGCCGGCCGAGCGCGCGCAGATCGAGTACCACGCGGTCGGCAAGTTCGATCCCGCGCACGGCGTGGCGCAGGTTGCGACGAAAGCAGCGACCTACAGCGAGGTGTTCGGCGACTGGTTGTGTGACATGGCCGCAGCCGATCCGCGGCTGGTCGCGATCACGCCGGCGATGCGCGAGGGCTCCGGCATGGCGCGTTTCTCGCAGGAATTCCCCGATCGTTATTTCGACGTCGCGATCGCCGAGCAGCATGCGGTGACGTTGGCGGCCGGCCTCGCGTGCGAAGGCATGAAACCCGTGGTCGCGATCTACTCGACCTTCCTGCAACGTGCGTACGACCAGTTGATCCACGACGTGGCGTTGCAGGACCTCGACGTGACCTTCGCGATCGACCGCGCCGGCGTGGTGGGTCCCGATGGCCCCACGCATGCGGGCAGCTTCGATCTTTCGTATCTTCGCTGCATCCCGAACATGGTGGTGATGGCGCCCGCCGATGAAAACGAATGTCGGCGATTGCTCACGACCGGCTTCCATCACGACGGTCCCGCCGCCGTCCGCTACCCGCGCGGCGGCGGTCCGGGTGTGGCCGTCGGGCCCGAACTGGCGGAATTGCCGATCGGCAAGGCCGAAATCCGGCGACATGGACGCGGTATCGCCCTCCTCGCCTTCGGCTGCACGCTTGCGCCCGCCGAAATCGTCGGCGCGGAACTCGGCGCGACCGTCGTCAACATGCGTTTCGTGAAACCGCTGGACGAGGCATTGATCCTGGAACTGGCACGCACCCACGACGCACTGGCCACGCTGGAAGACAACGCAATCGCCGGCGGAGCGGGATCCGGCGTGGCCGAGTTGCTGGCTTCGAGCGCCATTGAAGTCCCGATCGCACAGCTCGGGTTGTCGGACGTTTTCCTCGAGCATGCATCGCGTGAACAATTGCTGGCGGAAGCCGGACTCGACGTCGACGGTATCCGGCGCAAGGTCCTCGCACGATTCCCGCAATTCGCGGCGGCGGTACGCCGCGCCATCTGATCGCTGCGCGTCGGTGGTGGCGGCACCTGAGCGGCCATCGTTTTCAATGGCTTGCAATTGCACTCACCACTGGAATGCCTCCCTTTTTTTGGGACGCATTTACCTCTCGTGCGCGAAAACCCGAGGCTATACTCGACCACGCAGTACAAGCATGGATTGTCAGGTAACGACACCGTCATACATTGGAGGTAACTCATGAAACTGCGTGTTTTGTGTGCAACGTTGGCGTTCGGTGTTTTGGGGATGATGACCATGGCCCCTGTCCACGCGCAAAGCGTGGACCCCTGCACCGTCTACACCTGTATGGCCGGCATTTCCGGGTCGGGTACAAGCGGCGGCCCGGGTTGCACGGCTGCCACCGATTATTTCTTCGGCGTGCTGGTGGTTTTCGACCCGTATTTCGATGCGCCCGATACGGCCCAGGTTCGCCGCAATTATCTGGCGACCTGCCCGGGTTCGAGTTTCGAGAGCAACGCGGTGATATTGAACTCGATCATCACCACCTGGTACGCGGTACCCTGATCGAATTGGTCCCGCAACGAAGCAACAAAAAAACCCCCGTCTCTCGACGGGGGTTTTCGTTTGAAGCCCCTGGCAGTGTCCTACTCTTGCATGGCGAATGCCAAACTACCATCGGCGCTGGTGCGTTTCACTTCCGAGTTCGGGATGGGATCGGGTGGGACCACACCGCTATGGCCGCCAGGGAATCGGTGCGATGCGCGCA
>DATNAW010000118.1:0-6915 GCA_035572335.1 Rhodanobacteraceae bacterium | reverse complement strand
CCTTCGAACGGATTGCCGCCCGCCTGGATCTTGCCGCCGATGTTGCCGGCCTTGCCGGAGATGCCGCACAGGTATTCGAACTTGTCGTAATACGGTTCCAGTTGCTCGTAGGTGACGCCCCAATCCTGGATCGTCATGTCGTCCGGGATCGCCTTCTTGCCGTAGCGTTGTTCGTTGTGGGTGCGCAGCATGAAATCGGTCGGCAGGAAGCGCCAGTTCTGCCCGTTCCAGTGCACGCCCGCGCCGCCCACGCCCGACGCCGGCAGGAACGAACCGAGTTCGCGCATCGGCAGCGCGAGTTGACCGGGCTTGTTGCGGAACGTCATCGTCTCGCGGCGCGTCTGCTCGAAGATCTCCTTGCGCACCGCGTAACGCAATTCGTCCTGGATGTGCGTGACGGAAAAATCCGGCACCGTGTCGCGCCATTCGCCGCGTTCCAGCGCCAGCACGTTGGCGCCGGCTTCGGTGAGTTCCTGCGCGATGATCGACGCCGTCCAACCGAAACCGACCAGCACCACGTCCACCTCCGGCAACTTTTTCGCCATCAGAGGTTCCCCGCCGGCCACACTTTTCCGGTCGTTGTGGTGAGCGCGTCGTAGTGCATCTTGGCCGGCATTTGCGCGTAGTCGCAGCCCGGCCCACGGAAGCGGCCGGTCGGCGAATCGCTCAGCCGGCACGTCACCGGATGCTCGCCGCCGAGGCTGACGAACGGTGCGTCGTAGGGCTGGCCGAACTTTTCGATGTCGTCGCTGTAGTTGTAGCGCGGCCCGGGGTAGCCGATCAGCTTCCAACCCGCGAAGTCGCGGTTGCCGCCGTAGATCGGATCGGCCAGGAAGCCTTCCTTGGTGTTCTGCAGGAGCAGGTTGAAGAAATTGGGCGAGGGAATTTCGCCGAGATCGACCTTGCCGTCTTCGAGGTCGTGCAGCACCTGGTCCTGCTGATTGGCCTTCAATTGCGCGAAGACGTTGCCGAGCGTTTTCTTGCAGTGCTCATCGACGCGCTGGATGCCGAGCCGATACACCTGCGCGGGCGTGAACGGCAACTGGTAGCCCTGCTCCTTGGCGCCGAGATGGAACGGTCCGCGCATGTAGATGCCCGCGGCCTGTCCGAAGGGACCCGCGAGTTGCGCGTCGATGAAGTCATCGACGCCTGCCTGCACCGCGCCCGCGCCGAGCGCGTCCGCCGGAATCAGGCGATCGATCGCGGCGCGCACGAAGCGGCGTTCGTCGCCATCCAGGAAACGCGGCGCCGCCACTGCCCGCGTCGAATCGCCACCCCCGCAGCCGCTGAGCAGCAGGCTGGATGAAATGAAGGCGGCACTGCCGAGCAGGAAGGTCCTGCGGGACGGTGAATCGCACCGTTCCGTTGTGCACGCCCGACCGAGCCCGATGTTTTCGCGCTGTTCCATGCGCCTGCGTTCGTGAGGACGTCAGCGATTCTGCGAGGCGCGCGGTGAAAGTGGTGTCAACCGTCGCGTGGAAATTTTTTCCGCTTTCCCTCTCACGGCACATCGACATTGCGCGTCAGAGACTAAGCGCCGATGCGCGTGGGTGCGGGCTGCACGCGGCGCACATCGGCACAGGCGCGTTGATCGATCGCGTTCGACGCTGGCCATCCAAACCAAGCGGGAGGCGCGTGGCGCAGCTCTTTTCCAAGCGTTTCACGTTCTGGTTCCAGTTGTGCGTGCTGGCGGTGGTGGTCGGTTTCGTGTCGTGGGCATTCCTGTGGCGCTGGGCGATGGCCAATCCCGTCGGCGTGCATGATCCCGTCGAGCAAGTCGTGCCCTTCAGCCACAAGCACCACGTCGGCGACGATGGCATCGACTGCCGCTATTGCCATCAATCGGTCGAGCAGTCGGCGTTCGCCGGCATCCCGTCGCTCTCGACCTGCATGACCTGCCACTCGCAGCTGTACACGCACCAGAAGATGCTGGCGCCGCTGCTCACCGCGTTCGACAGCGGCGTGCCGCTGCACTGGCAGCGCGTCTACAAGCTGCCCGACTTCGTGTACTTCAACCACGGCATCCACGTTGCAAAAGGCGTCGGTTGCGCGAGTTGCCACGGCCCGGTCGACGAAATGCCGCTGATGTCGCGCAACGAACACCTGACGATGCAGTGGTGTCTTTCGTGCCATCGCGATCCCGCGAAACACCTGCGCCCGCGCGACGAGGTGTTCAACCTGCACTGGCACGCGAAGGACCCGTTGGCACTCGGTGCGGTGCTGATGCGCAAGTACCACATCGACACGCGCCGGCTCACGGATTGTTCGACATGCCATCGATGACGCCTGCCGTGGACGCTGCCTTCGAAGAGCGCGTCGATCCCGCCGCGATCCGCGCGAAACTGGCCACGCAACGCGGGCCGCGGTTCTGGCGATCGCTGGAAGAGCTGGCGGATTCAGAAGGCTTTCGCGCATGGCTGCGCAGCGAACACCCCGCGCTCGCGGAAGCGGCATCGCTGGATCGCCGCGATTTCCTGAAGCTGCTCGGTGCATCGCTTGCACTTGCCGGACTCGCCGGCTGCAGTCATCCACCGAACACCCAGATCGTGCCGTACGTGCACAAACCCAGCGACCAGGTGGATGGCCTGCCGCGCTACTTCGCGACCACGCTGACGCGCCACGGGTACGCGCTCGGCGTGCTGGTGCGCGACAACATGGGGCGGCCGACCAAGGTCGAAGGCAATCCGCAGCACCCTGCGAGTCTGGGCAGCACCGACATCTTCGCGCAGGCGGCGATCCTGCAGCTGTGGGATCCGGACCGTTCGCAATCGGTGATGCACGGCAACTCGGTGGCGACCTGGGATGACTTCATGGCAGCGCTGGCGGAACGCGTCGCGCACTTCAACGCCAACGGCGGCGAAGGGTTGCGCGTACTGCTCGCGCCGACAACGTCACCCACGTTGATTGCACAACTGGCGACATTCGAAAATCGATTCGCGAATGCGCGCTGGCATGTCGATGATCCAGGCGGCGCCACGGCCCGGCGCGAATTCGCGCGCCATCACTTTGATCGCGCGAAGGTGATCGTGTCGCTGGATTCGGATTTCCTGTGCGATCCCGCGGCAGGCGTACGCCATTCGCGCGACCTCATGGCGGGGCGCGACCCGGAAGCCGGCAACACGATGTCGCGGCTGTACGTGGTCGAGCCGACGCCATCTGTCACCGGCAGCATGGCCGATCACCGCCTGCCGTTGGCGTCCCGCGAAATCGAAGGATTCGCGGAACGGCTTGCTGCACGCCTCGGAGACGCCGCGGCCGCGACCGGCACGCACGCGCGCTGGATCGAAGCGGTCGCCAAAGATCTCGATGCAAACCGCGGCGCCTCCATCGTGATCGCTGGCGACACGCAACCCGAATCCGTGCGCGCAAGGGCGCGCGCGATGAACCAGGCACTCGGCAATATCGGCCGCACCGTCGAATACGCGGCACCGCTTCTGGCGATGCCAACGCGCGGTGACGGATCGCTGGCCGCGCTTGCAGGCGACATGCACGCGGGCAAGGTCGACACGCTGCTGATGCTGGGTGTCAATCCTGCCTACGACGCTCCCGCTGACGTCAAGTTCATCACGGCGCTACGACGTGTTCCGCACACCCTGCACCTTGGCTTGTGCAACGACGAAACCGGCCAACTCGCCACATGGCACGCGCCACAGGCGCACGAACTGGAGACCTGGGGCGACGCGCGCGCGTTCGACGGCACGACAAGCATCGCGCAACCGCTGATCGCGCCGCTGTACGACGGCCACTCCGCTATTGAAACGATGGCGCTGCTGCTGGGCAATCCCGTCGATGGGCACGCGTTGGTAAGGCGGCAGTGGCAGGCGCAACTCGCGGACGAGAAGGCGTGGAATGAGGTCTTACAGATAGGCGTGATCGCAAATACTTCGTCACCCCGGCGAAAGCCGGGGCCCAGTGACTTGCCCGATGCAAAGACGCTGGACTCTCGCCCGCGCGGGAGTGACGAACATTTGGAGTTGCTCTTCCGCCCCGACCCCACGATCGGCTACGGCGAATGGTCCAACAACGGCTGGCTCCAGGAACTGCCGAAGCCGCTGACGCAACTTACCTGGGACAACGTGGTACTGGTTTCGCCTGCGCTGGCGAAACAGAAGGGACTGCGCAACTTCGACGGCGTGGAACTGCGCAGCGGCGGCCGTTCGGTGCGTGGGCCCGTGTGGATCATGCCGGGGCAAGCCGAACGCAGCGTCACGATCCATTTCGGTTACGGGCGTCGGCAGGCGGGACGCATCGCGGACGGGCAAGGCTTCGATGCCTACGCCTTGCGTACGCAGGCTTCGCCATGGGTGGCCACCGATCTCGAAATCGTTCCGACCGGCGAGCGCTACGAGATCGCGCAGACGCAACACCACTTTGCGATGGAAGGCCGCGATCCGCTGCGCGTGGGCACGCTGGACCAATTCAAGTCCGATCCGGAATTCGCGACCGCGCACGATCGCTACGGTCCGAAGCCGCCCAGCTTGTATCAGGACTATCCGAAAGCCGACTACGCCTGGGGCATGAGCATCGATCTCAACGCCTGCATCGGCTGCAAGGCGTGCACGATCGCCTGCCAGGCCGAAAACAACATCCCGATCGTCGGCAAGGCGCAGGTACGGCGCGGACGCGAGATGCACTGGATCCGCGTCGACCGCTACTACGACGGCGATGCCGCGGACCCGAAGAGTTACAGCCAGCCGGTGCCTTGCATGATGTGCGAACACGCGCCCTGCGAAGTCGTGTGTCCGGTCGACGCGACCGTGCACAACGCCGAGGGTCTGAACGTGCAGGTGTACAACCGCTGCGTCGGCACGCGCTTCTGTTCCAACAACTGCCCGTACAAGGTGCGACGGTTCAACTTCATGCAGTACGCCGACAAGACGACGCCGCAGTACATGGCGATGCGCAATCCGGAAGTGACGGTGCGGCGGCGCGGCGTGATGGAGAAGTGCACCTACTGCATCCAGCGCATCGAGACCGCGCACATCGAGGCCGACAAGCACGGTCGCCGCATCCGTGACGGCGAGATCGTCACCGCGTGCCAGGCGGCGTGCCCGACCCAGGCGATCCGCTTCGGCGACATTGCCGACGAGGATTCAGGCGTTTCGAAGGCCAAGGCATCGCCGCGCAACTACGCGATGCTCAACGAACTCGGCACCCGCCCGCGCACCACGTACCTCGCGCGCATCCGCAATCCGAATCCGGAGTTGGAGGAGGAAAAGTCATGATGGTGCCGCTGCACCCCAAAGCGACGCCTGAACCCCTCTCCCCTTCGGTGAGGTGCAGGGGTGAGGGTCCGGGGTCGCGCAGTGTTCCACGTTTCAACAATCATGGCGCTCTATCGCGCTTCGGACCCTCATCCGGCGCTTCGCGCCAGCTTCTCCCGAAGGGAGAAGGGGAAAGCTTGCTGGGCATGGACGTCCGGAAATGAGCGCAGTGCTGCCCCGCGACACGCTGCCGCCGGTGATCGCGCCGGACGAAACCAACGCGTCGATCAGCGCGAAGGTCAGCGATGCGACCCTGCGGCGTCCGACGGGCTGGTTGTGGCTGGGCGGCTTCGGCCTGTCACTGCTGCTTTGCGGCGTGCTGTTCGTCGGCACCTGCTGGTTGCTGTACGCGGGCATCGGCATCTTCGGGCTGAACATCCCGGTCGCGTGGAGTTTCTTCATCGCGAACTATGTGTGGTGGATCGCGATCGGCATGGGCGGCACCTTCATTTCGGCCGCGATGTATCTGACGCGACAAGGCTGGCGCAATTCGATCAACCGTTTCGCCGAGGCCATGACGGTGTTCGCGGTGTCGGTGTCGGGCATCTTCCCGATCCTGCACCTCGGGCGCCCGTGGTTCTTCTACTGGCTGTTCCCCTACCCCGACATCATGAACGTGTGGCCGCAATGGCGCAGCTCGCTCGAATGGGATTTCTGGGCAATCCTCGCCTACCTGATCGTATCGATCCTGTATTGGTACGTCGGCATGCTGCCAGACCTCGCAACGTTCCGCGATCGCGCGCCGACACGCGCGCAGGCGCGCTTCTACGGCCTGCTGTCGCTGGGCTGGCGCGGCGAAGCGCGGCACTGGATGCGGCTGGAGCAATTCAATGTGATCACCGCCGGGCTTGCGGTGACGCTGGTGTTTTCCGTGCACAGCATGGTCGCGCTGGATTTCTCCGAAGGCCTGGTGCCCGGCTGGCACGAGACGATCTTCCCGCCGTTCTTCGTCGCGGGCGCGCTGTTCTCGGGTTTCGCGATGGTGCTGGTGCTGGGCATCCCGTTGCGCAAGTGGTTCGGCTTCGAGGCGTACCTGACCGAACGCCACATCGTGAACATGGCCAAGATGATGCTGGCCGCAGGCCTGTTCGTCGACTACAGCTACTTCTCGGAAATCTTCACTGCGTTCTACTCGATGGACAAGTACGACCTGGCGATGACCATGCATCGCGTGATCGGCCCTTACGCGTGGGTGTTCTGGGGCACGGTGCTGTTCAACGTGCTGCTGATCCAGTTGCTGTGGTTCCCGCGCATCCGCCGCAACGCCGGCGCGGTGTTCGCGATCGCGCTGGGCGTGCTGGTCGGGATGTGGCTGGAACGCTTCATGCTGATCGTCACCAGCCTGTACGAAGACTTCCTGCCGTCGGCGTGGGGCATGTTCTGGCCGACCGTCTGGGATCTTCTGTTCCTGGCTGGATCGGTCGGGTTGTTCTTCTTCATGTTCCTGCTGTTCACGCGGCTGCTGCCGGTACTGTCGATGTTCGAGTTGCGCAAGCTGCTCGCATCGCAGCGCCGCACTGAGACGCCGTCATGAGCGTGGCGCTGCACGGACTCCTGGCCGAGTTCGCCGACGCGGAGCAGTTGCTCGCGGCGGTGCGGCGTGCGCGCGGCGAGGGCTACTTCGCAGCGTCCATCGAAGCCTATTCGCCTT
>DATNAW010000117.1:0-7209 GCA_035572335.1 Rhodanobacteraceae bacterium | reverse complement strand
GATCAAGCAGCGCACGCTCAAGAACGTGATCCGCGCGACGGGCGTGGGCTTGCACACCGGTGAAAAGGTCTACATGACCTTGCGTCCCGCTGCGGTCAACACCGGCATCGTGTTCCGCCGCACCGACTTGCCGGAACCCGTGACCATCCCCTCGCGTTGCGAATATGTCGGCGACACGCGCCTGTCCAGCACGTTGATCAAGGACGACGTGCGCGTGGGTACGGTCGAGCATTTGCTGTCGGCGATGGCGGGCCTCGGCATCGACAATGCGTACGTCGATCTGTCCGCACCGGAAGTGCCGATCATGGACGGCAGCGCCGGTCCGTTCGTGTTCCTGCTGCAGTCCGCCGGCATCGAAGAACAATCCGCGCCCAAGCGCTTCATCCGCATCAAGAAGCCGGTGAAGGTCGAAGAGGGCGACAAGTGGGCCGAGTTCAAGCCGTTCGATGGCTTCAAGGTCGGCTTCTCGATCGAATTCCAGCACCCGATCTTCTCTCGCCGCGCGTCCAAGGCGGAGATCGATTTCTCGACGACCTCGTTCGTCAAGGAAGTCAGCCGCGCGCGCACCTTCGGATTCATGCGCGACATCGAAATGCTGCGCGAGAAGAACCTCGCGCTGGGCGGTTCGATGGACAACGCCATCGTGCTGGACGACTACCGCGTACTGAACGAAGACGGCCTGCGCTACGAGGACGAGTTCGTCAAGCACAAGATCCTCGACGCGATCGGGGATCTTTATTTGCTGGGCCACAGCCTGATCGGCGCGTTCTTCGGCCACAAGTCCGGGCACCAGTTGAACAACCAGTTGTTGCGCGCGCTGCTGGCCGACAAGTCCGCTTGGGAAGAAGTCACCTTCGACGACCCTGCGCTGGCGCCGATTTCATACGCGCACCCGGCACAAGCGGTGTAACGCCGCCGCTTTTTGCCGCCGCCGTCTCCACTCGGAGGCTGGCCCCTGCAAACCCGTTGAATAACCCCGCGAACCCCGTTGGCACGCGGGCGATCGCGTGCGCGCATGATCCGGCGATTTCCCGAATTGTGACTTTTTTCTGACTTTGGTGAGCGCTTGCCGCTTGCCCTGTGTTATAACGTCCGCTTCCGCCGTTGGAACGAGGGGGCGGGTCGGCCTGCGAGCGTCACCGGGTCGTCGGATTGTCCGCCAGCGCGGCCAGTTCGAGGAACAACGCCCGCAGGTCCGGATCGGAGACGGCCATCGCCGATGCGCGTATGCGTTGCGCGGCACGCGGCGAAGGCGGTCGTACGGAGGCGGAGTCCCCGTGGGATGCCGGGATCGGCATCACCTTGGCCGTGACGGAAGTCGCGGCCAGGCCAAGGTTGCGCACGGCGGCGAGGATGCCGGATTGATCCATGCGTGCGCGGGTCGCCCAGGCGGGCGATTCGACCAGCAGCAGGACGCGATCGTTGCGCAGGCCGGCATGACGGACGTGCTCGCGCAGTGGCGAAGGCAGCAGCGGAACAATCCGCTGGCTCAAGTGGTCAAGTTCACGTGCCCGGGCGGCCAGATCGGCGACCGGCGCACATTGCGAAACAGGCGTCGGACCGTGGGTGTCGCGGGGCGGTAACGGTCGGGCAGGAGACAAGGCAGATGATTCAGGGTTTTTCGACATGGGCATGATACTGGTTGCCCGCTCGGCGCGATGCGCGCTTTCGGATGGGTGGTTGCACGATCGTTGCCAGGCCAACCGCCGCCTGCAGCAGCGCCTGATGTTCGGTTTCGTTGCATGCGTCGTTGCCAGTGCTGCCTTGGCGGTCTGGGTCGCAAGCCCCGGCAGCCGTACCTTGGCCAAGGTCGATTCGATGCGCCAGCAGATCGCGGCGCAGAAGGCGGAATTGCAGCAGGTGCGCGACAACGCGCAGCGCGACATCAGCCGGATGGCGATCAAGCTCGGCGAACTGCAGGCCGACTCGGCACGGCTCGATGCACTGGGCCAGCGGCTGGTGGTGGCGGGCAAGCTCGATCCCTCCGAATTCAATTTCAACCAGGCGCCCGGCATGGGCGGCCCCGAACGCGATGTTCCGCCCGAGCGCTCGCTGCCGTACGACCTCTCGGTGAGCATGGAACAGCTCGCGCAGCGCTTCGACAAGCAGCAGAACCAGCTGGGTGTCTTGCAATCATTGCTCACCGATCGTCAGGTTACCGCCAGCCTGATTCCCTCGGGCATGCCGGTGACCGACGGCTACATCACTTCGCCGTATGGACGCCGCATCGATCCGTTCACCGGCCACTTCAGTTTCCATCCCGGCCTCGACATCGGCGTGCCATTCGGCTCGCAGGTGCACGCGGTCGCCGCCGGCGTCGTCACGTACGCCGGCGTGCGCGACGGCTACGGCAAGGTCGTCGAAATCGACCACGGCGATGGCTACATGACCCGCTACGCCCACAACAGCAAGCTGCTGGCGCACGTGGGCGAACACGTGCGTGCGGGCGAACTCATCTCGGACGCGGGTTCCAGCGGCCGCTCGACCGGTCCGCACGTGCATTTCGAGGTGTGGCACGACGGCAAGCTGGTGAATCCCACCGCTTACGTCAGGAGATAGGAATGCGATCAGCCCTGATCGCTGCATTACCGATGGCTGCGGTGCAAATGTCTTCTCTGATGGTCGTCAGACACCACGAAGCCCATTGAAGCCGCCATCCATGGCAAAGAGCTCCGTGGGCTGACTTCGACAACAGCCGTTCCGCCGCCTGATTCTTGAAATCCGCCGATTTCGCTGCCATCTCTAGGCGTGAATGGCACGAAGCCTTTATGATGTCCGATTGAGTTTCAACCGCAGCCCGGAACCGCGAACCCAAGTCCGATGCCCAATATCCTGACGAACGTCTTCGGCAGCCGCAACGAGCGCGTGCTCAAGCAACTGTCGAAAATCGTGGCACGCATCAACGCGCTCGAACCCGAGCTCCAGAAGCTCGACGACGTCGCCCTGCGCGGCAAGACCGCCGAATTCAAGCAGCGCATCGCCGCGGGTGAGAGCCTCGACAAGGTCCTGCCGGAAGCCTTCGCGGTGGTGCGCGAAGCCAGCCGCCGCGTGCTTGGCCTGCGCCATTACGACGTGCAGCTGATCGGCGGCATGGTGCTGCACCAGGGCAAGATCGCCGAGATGCGCACCGGCGAGGGCAAGACCCTGGTCGCGACGCTGCCCGTGTATTTGAACGCGCTCGCGGGCAAGGGCGTGCACGTCGTCACCGTCAACGACTACCTCGCCAAGCGCGACGCCGCCTGGATGGGCAAGGTCTACAACTTCCTCGACCTGACCGTTGGCGTGGTCTGGCCCGGCATGGAGATGTCAGAAAAGTCCGCGGCGTATGCCGCCGACATCACCTACGGCACCAACAACGAATTCGGCTTCGACTACCTGCGCGACAACATGGCGGTGTCGAAGGAGCAGCGCTACCAGCGCGGTCTGCATTACGCGATCGTGGACGAGGTGGACTCGATCCTGATCGACGAGGCGCGCACCCCGCTGATCATTTCCGGCCCCGCCGAGGATTCGCCGGAACTCTACATCCGCGTCAACCGCGTCGTGCCGAGCATGACGCGGCAGGCGAAGGAACCGCTGCCGGGCGAAGCGCCCGAACCCGGCGACTACTACGTCGACGAAAAGCAGAAGCAGGTGCACCTGTCCGAAGAGGGCATGGAACACGCCGAGCAACTGCTGCGCAAGGCCGGCATCCTCGCCGAGGATTCCACCCTGTACGACGCGCGCAACCTAGCGGTCGTGCATCACTTGAATCAGGCGCTGCGCGCGCATGCGCTGTATCAGCGCGACGTTGATTACATCGTGCGCGACGGCGAAATCATCATCGTCGACGAATTCACCGGCCGTACGCTGCCGGGTCGCCGCTGGTCGGAAGGCTTGCACCAGGCCGTCGAGGCCAAGGAAGGCGTGCCGATCCAGCGTGAAAACCAGACGATGGCCACCATCACCTTCCAGAACCTGTTCCGCATGTACGACAAATTGTCGGGCATGACCGGCACGGCGGACACGGAAGCCTACGAATTCCAGTCGATCTATGGGCTGGAAGTGGTGGTGATCCCGACCCACAAGCCGATGGTGCGCAAGGACAACGCCGACCTCGTGTTCCTGAAGCCCGATGCCAAGTTCCGGGCCGTGCTGGAGGACGTGCGTGATTGCCACGAACGCGGCCAGCCGGTGCTGGTCGGCACCGCGTCGATCGAAGTATCTGAGCTGGTGCACGGCCTGCTGCAGAAGGCCGGCATTCCGCACGAAGTGTTGAACGCCAAGCAGCACGCGCGCGAAGCGAAGATCGTCGAGCAGGCCGGCTTGCCGGGCGCCGTCACCATCGCCACCAACATGGCTGGCCGCGGCACCGACATCGTGCTGGGCGGCAGCCTCGACGCTGCGCTGGCGGAACTGCCCGCCGATGCGAGCGAAGCGGACAAGGAACGCGTCAAGGCGGAATGGAAAAAGCGCCACCAAGAGGTGCTGGAAGCGGGCGGCCTGCACATCGTCGGCACCGAGCGTCACGAATCGCGGCGCGTCGACAACCAGTTGCGCGGCCGCTCCGGCCGCCAGGGCGACCCCGGTTCCTCGCGCTTTTATTTGTCGCTGCAGGACAACCTGATGCGCATCTTCGGTGGCGAAGGCCTGGTGCGCTGGATGCAGCGCTTCGGCATGAAGGAAGACGACGCGCTGGAAGACCGCCTCGTCAGCCGCCAGATCGAAAAGGCGCAGCGCAAGGTCGAGCAGCACAACTTCGACATCCGCAAGCAGCTGCTCGAATTCGACGACACCGCCAACGACCAGCGCAAGGTCATCTACGCGCAGCGCCGCGAGCTGCTGGAATCGGACGATGTTTCGGAAACCGTGCGCGACATCCGCCACGACGTGTTCGAATCACTGGCCACGCAGTACGTACCGCACGATACCGTGGACGAACAGTGGGATCTCGCCGGATTGTCGGCCACGCTGGAATCCGAGTTCGGCATGAAGCTGGACCTGAAGCATTGGCTGGAAACCTCCGCCGAGGCCGATTCCGCGGCCATCCACCGCCACGTGCTCGAAGCCGCCGACGAAATGTTCGCAGCCAAGGAACAGCAGGTTGGCTCCGAAGTGATGCGCGCGCTCGAAAAACACGTGATGCTCAGCGCGGTCGACAGCGCGTGGAAGGACCACCTGGCCAGCATGGATTACCTGCGCCAGGGCATCTACCTGCGTTCGTATGCGCAGATCGATCCCAAGCAGGAATACAAGCGCGAAGCCTACCGCCTGTTCGAGGACATGCTCGGCCGCATCAAGAAGGAACTGGTGCAGACCCTCGCGCGCGTACGCATCCGCAGCGAAGAAGAAGTCGCCGCGATGGAAGCCGAACAGCGCCGCCAGGCCGCGGCCCGTGCGATGGATTTCCAGCACGCCCAGTCCACCGGCTACGACCCGATGCCGCAACCCGGCGCCGACGGCGAAGCCCAGCAAGCCGGTGCCGCCATTGCCGCCGCAGCGCCCGTCGTCCGCGAAGGCCCCAAGGTCGGCCGCAACGATCCGTGCCCGTGCGGGTCGGGCAAGAAGTACAAGCACTGCCACGGCGCGCTTAGCTGACGTTCGCCCGCAGGAAGGGGGTCGCGACGCAGTCGCGGGGGTATGGCATCACGCTCTTGATTCCCCTCTCCCTTCGGGAGAGGGTGCCCGAAGGGCGGGTGAGGGTCCGTGCTCGCGTAAAGCTCGCAACCATACCGTTCGTCATCCCGGCGAAAGCCGGGATCCATTTTGACGTTCGGCGAAACGTCGACATCCTCTTCACATGCCGAATGTGCACGCGAACCGTCAGGCGCTTCGTCGTGTCACTTGCGAACTTGCGATTGGCCATGTTCAAAAGCCCGATGAATGGTTATCGAGATGCGTTCGCGCTGATAGGGTTTTTGAACGATGTATATGCCGACTACAGCAATGACCGACGCAGCACCCAGTCCAAGTACTGTCCTGAGGATTCTGTGGCTCACGGGCGTTTTCTCCAGTTCATAGGAAGTTCTTTCTCTGACGGCAGACAACGTGCACCCGAGGATCCAATACACTGCGGCTCGGCGCGATTTAATGTACGCAATTTCATTGAGCATCGCGTCGGCCCAATCCTTGCGATGCGGCGGCAGTATCCACTTCGCGACTCGAGTCGCGGTAGTCAGGTTCTTGGATTTGTTGTCACCATGGCTCATCAGGTTCGCCCCGGTGACAACGCCCGCCACTTTGCGCTTCGCAGCACCGAATGCTCCATTGCGTAGGAAACCCCTTGAGCGTTGAGGCGGTATAACTTCCGAGGCGGGCGACCTTGGTGTGGAGATGGTTCCCACTTGGACTCGACCATGCCCCTGTCGCTCAAGCGCATGAGAATGGGATAAAGCGTTCCCGAAGCGAGACCGGTCTGCTCGGACAGGTCATATCCGTGCCGCCACTGCGTGCCTTGCGATAGCAGTGCGGTCAGAACCATTCTGGTTTGCGTCGAGGCTGTTCTTCGTTGTGTCATGCACAAAGTCTACTTATGTAGACAAGCTTGATGCAAGTGTTGTTTGAGAGAAGCTGGTACGAGCGACGTCCATGCACGGCACATAAGGCTTCGATACCGCAGACGGCGCGGGGGTATCTCGCATGAGCGGTCGTCAAACCATCAACGCCGCCACATGCGCCGCAACACCCTCGCGCAGCGCATCCAGGTCGTAGCCGCCTTCCAGCGCGGAGACAATGCGCCCATCGGAGTGGCGGTTGGCGAGTTCGACGAGACGTTGGGTGATCCACGCGTAGTCATCGGGGACGAGTTGCAGTTGTGCCAACGGGTCGCGGGCGTCGGCATCGAAGCCGGCGGAGATCAACATGAGTTGCGGGCGAAACAATTCGAGTTCCGGCAGCAGCTTTTCTTCCCATACGGCGCGGAATTCGTCCGATCCCGCGCCGGGCGGCAGGGGGGCGTTGAAGATGTTGCCGGCGCCGTGTTCGCCGGCTTCGCCGGTGCCGGGGTAGAGCGGCATTTGATGGCTGGAGGCGTACAGCACGCGCGGGTCGTGGCGGAAGATGGCTTGCGTGCCGTTGCCGTGGTGGACGTCGAAGTCGATGATGGCGACGCGATCGAGCCGGTGCGCGCCGAGCGCGTGCGCGGCGGCGACCGCGACGCTGTTGAACAGGCAGAAGCCCATCGCTTCCTGACGCGTCGCGTGGTGACCGGGTGGGCGCACCGCGCAGAAC
>DATNAW010000116.1:0-17679 GCA_035572335.1 Rhodanobacteraceae bacterium | reverse complement strand
TGCGCGCCCAGGATCACCATCCACAGTTCGCCTTCGATGTAGTGCGAACCGAAGTTGATGCCCATGCCGATGATCGCGAGGATCAGCGCGATCGACATCAGCAATTCCTCGCGCACGGGGCCGAGCGCGCCGGCCGCGCCGCCGGAGAGGCGCCGGCTTTTCGCGGTGCGCACGAACGCGGTCTTCTGCTTGATCAGGCCCATCCAGATGCCGCGTGCGATCGCATGCGACAGGCCCATGCTGGCGATCGACGCCATCAGCGCATCGCGCCAGCCGCATGGCACGCGCGCACGGTACAGCACGATGCCGAACAGTGCTTTCGCGAAGAAGAAGCCCATCACCGGAATCAGGAACAACCGCATCGGCAGGCTGAAGATCGTCGGCGCCAGCAGCATGCCGGCGGTCCACGCGAGCGCCATCAGCGTGAACACCATGTGCAGCGCGTCGGCGAACCACGAGAACCAGCCGGTGAGGAAATGGAAGCGTTGGCCGGCGGAGAGCGGGCCCTTGTGCACCATCCAGTTCCAGCGTCCCTTCAATATCTGCATCGCGCCGAAGGCCCAGCGGTAGCGCTGGCTCTTGTACGCGCGGAAGTCGGCGGGCGTGAGGCCCTTGCCCATCAACTCGTCCACGTACACGGTTTCGTAGCCGGCGTGCATCAACCGCAAGCCGAGCTCGGCGTCTTCGCAGATGGTCCATTCCGACCAGCCGCCCGTGCCTTCCAGCGCCACGCGCCGCACCATCGTCATGGTGCCGTGCTGGATGATCGCGTTGCGTTCGTTGCGGTGGTGCATGCCGATGCGGAAGAAGCCGTCGAATTCCCAGTTGGTCATGCGCCGGAATGCGTTGCCCATGTAGTCGCGGTGCGCCTGCGGGCATTGCACCACCGCGACGTTGCGGTCGTGGAAGTAGCCGGTCAGCGCCGACAGCCAGTCCTTGCGCACCACGTAATCGGCGTCGACCACGGCGATGATGTCGGCGCGCGGATCGGTCTGTTTCAATCCGTAGTTCAGCGCGCCGGCCTTGAAGCCGGGCCATGGATCGAGGTGGAAGAAGCGGAAGCGTTCGCCGAGTTGTTCGCAGCGTGCCTCGACCGGCTTCCAGATTTCCTCGCGCTTGGTGTTGTTGTCGATCACCAGCACTTCGAAGTTGCGGTAGTCGAGCTCCGCCAGCGAATCGAGCGTCGCGATCACCATGTCCGGCGGCTCGTTGTAGCAGGCGAGGTGGATCGACACGAACGGCTGTTCTTCGGGCGGATCGGGCGGCAGCAGACCGAAATGCCGAATCCATTTCCGGCGCCACAACACTTCGACGAATTCGAAACCGTTGATCAAGAGGATCGCGAGGATCGCCAACTGCGCGGGGAACAACACGATCAACATCGCCCAATCGACGACGTCGAGATAGAACTGGAACGGCACCGTCGCCGACCACACGATCAGGCCGGCGGCGAGCTGGATCAGGCACAGGTACACGAAGCGTCCGGTGAGCTTGAAACGCGCGAACTTCCACCCGAACCAGATCATCGGGATCAACGCGAGCAAGCCGGAAGCCAGCGCCTTCCACGGCCAGGTGGAATCCTCCAGCACGGGACCAGTGAGCGGGAACTTGAGCTGCCGGTCGGCGTTGAACACGCCCCAGTAAGCCTCGACCAGTCCGGATACCTGTTGCTTCCACGGCTGGTCGAAGGCCTCCATGACGTAATAGTCGAGATGTTGGGCGCGTGCGACCTGGAACCATTCGCGCAGGAAAATCGCTTCGTTCTCGATCGAGGGCTTGGCGAAATCGAGACGGTTGCCGTTGGACGGCCAGCCGACCTCGCCGATCACGATGGGCTTGTCCGGGTACAACTGCTTCAGACGCTGGTAACGCATCAATGCGTCACCCACCGCGTCCTTGCGCGGCACCCTGTCCCAGTAGGGCAGCAGGTGCACGGTAATGAAATCGACGTGCTCGACCAGTTCCGGGTATTCCTCCCAGAAACTCCACGGTTCGGCGGTCGAAACCGGCTGGTGCACCGCCGCGCGCACGCGGTCGATGTAGCCGATCAGTTTTGCCACCGGCATGTCGTTGCGCAACAGCACCTCGTTTCCGACTTCGACGCGCTTGATGTCGGGCCACCGCCGCGCCTGCGCGATCAGGGCGTCGATTTCCTTCTCGTTGTTGTCGGTGCGTCGGTCAAGCCATGCGCCGGCCAGCACGTCGAGGTGGTACTTCATCGCCACCCGCGGAATCTCCGGGTACTGCAACACCGAATAGAAGCGTATGCGGTGGGTATGCCTGGCCAGCAGGGCGAGGTCGCCATCGACTTGCTCGTCGGTCGGGAACGTGCCCGACAGCGGACTCTGGTAACGCTGCAGCGGGCTGTACGCGAAACCGTCGGCCTGGCCATTCCACGCCACCACGTCCTTCGGCTGGTCTGCAGCGGCCCAAAGCGCAAAGTTCAGCGCCGCCACCAGCAACGCCAGCAGCAACGCCACCACGAAGGTGGTGGCGCGGCGGGGCGGCACGTCGATGGCCAGCGGTGGGCTCAAGGGGATCCCCGGTCGGATCGATGCGGCTGAAACCGCGCAAGATTAAAGGTGAATCCCTGAAGATTTTGCAAAGCTGGATCTGTGCGCTCGTCCATGATCGTTGTCTCGCCGCAGCCACTGTCCGCTCGGAGGACTGCAAGTCGTGGGGCACCACCTCGGCCATCCATGGCCTTGCTTCCGCAACAGCCGCTTCGCATGAACGGCAAGGGTAGAATGCAATGATGTCGGACTTCACCTTGAACGAAGGCACCGCCCCGCTGCTGGTCAGCCTGCCGCACGATGGCACGGCGCTGCCGGCGGCCATCGAGGCGCGCGCCAGCGCGGCGGGGATACGGGTGCCCGATACGGATTGGCATGTGGGCAAGCTGTACGCGTGCGCGCAGGAACTCGGCGCGTCGGTGATCACGCCACACTGGTCGCGTTACGTGGTGGATCTCAATCGGGATCCCGAAGGGCACAAGCTGTATCCCGGGCGCGCGGAAACCGCGCTGGTGCCGGTCACGACGTTCGCGGGGGAGCCGATCTACGCACCGGGCGACGAACCGCACGACAAGGAAATCGCGCTGCGCAAGGCGATGTACTGGGAGCCCTACCACGAAGCCCTGGCGGGTGAACTGGCGCGCATGCGCAGGCAACATCCGCGCGTGGTGCTGTGGGACGGGCATTCCATCAAGAGCCGGGTGCCGATGTTTTTCGATGGGCAGTTGCCCGACTTCAACCTGGGCACCGCGGATGGCGCGAGTTGTTCGCCGACCTTGCAGGCGGCCTTGACCGGCGTGTTGCGCGAACGCGCGGTGGGCAGCGACGGCTACTACAGCCACGTCGTCAACGGCCGCTTCAAGGGCGGCTACATCACCCGCCACTACGGCCGCCCCGAAACCGGCGTCGAAGCGGTGCAGCTGGAACTCGCCCAGTACACCTACATGGATGAGGAGAGCTTCGAATACCTGCCCGAACGCGCGGCGCCGGTGCAGGACGCGATCCGCGCGCTGCTGCGCGCCTGCGTGGATTACGTCGCGGGCTGATCGATCCGCGACCGGGGCGCCGCGAAGCCGAGCAGGGCCGACAGCACCAGCGCCAACCCGCCCAGCACCACGAACACGCCCCAGAACGGCTCGTGCATGTATGAAAGCGCCATGATGCCCGTGCCCAGATAAAACACGCCGATGGCGCAGGGTGCGAAAAGCGCGCCGCGTTCACCACGCATGACCTGCCATGCGCTCCGGATCACCAGCACGCCGAAGACCAGCATGCATCCCCCGCAGAAATACCACACGAGATAGATCAACTTGTCCGTATGGGCGTCGAGCGGCAGCGATGCGAGGCCGGCATCGAGGGCTTTGCGGCCCATGAAGCTGTGACCGAACGCACCGAGGCCGATCACCAACCCCGTCAATGCCAGCAACCCGGAAGCAGATTTGCGAAGCATGGTCGTCTCCTTCCCGTGTGGGGAAACAATGTGGTGGAGCGTCAGCTTGCCTTCGCCGCGCCGGCGTACGCGGCCAGCAGTTTCGGCCAGCCCCTGTCGACGCTGTCACGGATGTCGCGACCCGCTTCGCCGTGGCGCTCGAAGTGGCGATGCTCGAATTCCACGCGCGTGCGTGCGGGGGCTTCCTCGATGAAGCGCACTTCGTATTCGCTGGCGTGCGCGAGCTCGGGGTCGAAGCGCCAGTCGCCGCCGATCTGCCACGCCACCACCAGACGCGACGGCGGTTCCCACACGAGCACGCGGCCCCAATCGCATTCCGCGCCGTGCACGCCTCGTTCGAACACGCGGCCGCCTCCGCGCGGTTCCATCACGACTTCCTTCAGCGGTTCTGTGCCGATGGAGTGATCGCGGAACCACCAGGTGTCGATGCCGCGCGTGAAGATTTCGAAAGCGTGTTCGCGGGGTGCTTCCACGATGACTGTGTGGCGGACGGACGGAACGGCGGCGACCACGCTCATCGGGATTTCTCCTTGAAGGATTTTTCCGCGGCCTGCTTGAACGACCGCAGGGATTCCTGCCAGAACCGGTCGAAGTAATCACGCAAGCCGGCGACGCCGTCGGCGTCGATCCGGTAGATCTGGCGATTGGCGGCGCGCTGGCTGGTGACAAGTCCGACATCCTTCAGCACCTTGAGATGCTGGGACACGGCCGAGCGCGTGACGGGCAGGCCGCGCGCGATTTCGCCGACCGGGAGCGGCCCGCGTTCCAGGCGTTCGAAGATCGCCATGCGCGTCGGGTCGCCCAACGCCTGTACCCGGATTTTAAGGTTAGTTTTCACTAACCGTTAGTTTACGCTAACGTTCGAAGCCGTCAAGCTGATGAATCCCGATTCGCCGGGCGTCGCCGCTCGCCCGCAGGGAATTGCGGTAGCCTGTTGCCGCCGCATCGTGCACGGGCGAGGTCGGGAGTCATGAGCGAACACGATCGAAATGCGGCGTCCCGGGCTTCCATCGAAGTGCCACCGGAGGTGGAGCCGTGGGGTTACCGGCCCGGCATCATCACCGCGATCACGGTGTCTCCGGGCGTTCTCGCTGGCCTTCCTGCACTGCCGGGGTTTCGAGGCGCCCGGCGCGTGGCGCCGGTACTCGGTTTTTCCCATCGGTCTGATGGCGGTGTCCATCCTGTTGCAACTGGTCGCGTTGTTTCGCGCACTGCGGCTGGAAGACGTGCAGCCGCGGTGTAGCGCGTCACGGTGCGCCGGTTCGTCGCCGCGGTGGTGGTGATGGTGGTTGGCGTGTTGCTGGCGGCGTTCGAAATCGCGCTGGCCTGATGCGGGGCATCAGTCGCGCAGCCGCGCGATGCATTTCAACTCGATCGCGATCGGTGTCGGCAGCGCGGTGATGCCGAGCGTCGTGCGGCACGGCGCCGCGGCGGGATCGGGAAAGTATTCCGCCCAGACGGCGTTGTAGGCCCTGAAGTCAGCGGCCATGTCGGTGAGGAACACGGTCACATCGACCAGGTCTTCCCAGCGAGCGCCCGAGGCTTCCAGCACGGCGCGTACATTCGCGAATACCTGGCGGGTCTGCGCGGCGATGTCGTGCCCGACCAGCGTGCCGCGCGGATTGAAGACGTTGCCGGGAATCTTGTCGCTGCCGGGCGTGCGCGGACCGATGCCCGAGAGGAAAAGCAGGTCGCCGACGCGGCGTGCATGCGGATAGGCGCCGACCGGCGCGGGTGCAGTATCGGTCGAAGTGCTGTCGTTCATGGGTTTTGGCACGGTATGGGCCGTGCGGCAGCTTGTCCGGCCGTCGCAACATTGCAGGTGTCGGCGTTCGATGAAGCTGACGGCATGCTCGTCAAGGATTCGTTGGGCGCCTTGATGGTGATCACCTGACTGCCGATTCGCGCGCCGCGTTCGTCGCTGATCGTAAGCCGGTAACGATGGTCGGGACGCAGGTAAAGCTGCCCGGTGGGAACGCTGTAGTCGCCCTGCGTGACCTTGATGTCGTCGATGGTGGTCAGCGGTATCGGATCGAGCACCATGCGGTCGGCGGGAATCGCGTCGTCGCCTTCATCGGCGTATCGCGCCGCCACCATGCAGGGCCAGTGCCGCTGGCACACATTGCCGTCGACGCTGAACGGCACGCGTGCGCCCCACAGTTCCAGCCAGCTTGGCCGGCCGAACACGAAATGTTCTTCGGGGAAAATCACGCTGGCGTCGTAACCCGGGCGCAGCGACCAGGCCTTGGCATCCTTGTTGATGAAGACCATCGGCTGCGTCGGATGCAGGTTTTCGATGATCGGACTGTAATCGGGATGGTTCATGCTGCTGTCCTGGTGCGGAATCAGCATCGTCTGTTCGATCGACAATGGCGTGATGCCGGACTCCTTGATGAAGTGTTCGGCCATCGATTCCGCACCGAGGAACTTCCCGGTCTTCTGGATGTGCGCGTAACCGGCGTTGACCACGATTTTCGCGTTCGGGTCAGCCTTCAATATTTTCCAGAGGTTTTCCGCCTGCTGCGCTTCGCGTGCATCGCCGGTGTGGTTTGCGTCGGCTTCGTAGGCGACCACCTTGTAGCCGAGTCTCAACGCGGTGCGCACCATTTCCGCGTAGACCGGCTCGCGGGTGTAGAAGCCGCTGCCTGCGACGGGATAGCCGCGCTTGTTCAACGCCGCGATGTCGGCGGGATACAAGGTTTCCACCGCGAACACGTTGAAGCCTTCCTCGTGCAGCGGCTTCAGCAGGCGCACCGTCAGCGTGCGCGTCAACGCGATGTTATGCGCCTCGTTGAGGAACACTACGCGGTAGTTCTTCGCCAGCTGCGGGATGTAATCCAGCGCCGGTACTGCGTGCCATCCGGGTTGCGTCAGGGGCGATGGCGCGTCGTCCGCCAACGGCTTCTGCTCGATGGAAAATCCCAGTTCGGCGTCCTTGTAGTCGCCGATGAAGCTCTGGTACCACGACAGATACTGCCCGAAGATCGCACGGAACGCGGGCTTGCCGTCCGACGCGTAGGCACGGCGCAGCACCTGGTATTGCGCGAGAAGATCCTTGTGGTCGTGCGCGCGTTTCATGATCGCGTCCGACTTGTTCATCGCCTCGATCTGTTCTTCACGCCACACCGATGGAATCTGCGCAGACGCCACGGATGCGAGTCCGGCCAGCAGCAACATGACGAGGCAGATCGTGTGCAGGCTCTTCATGGGATTCATGCGACCGTGTGCGTGGGTTTGACAACGCTACGACGACGACAACCGCGATGCTTCGATCCGCATCAAAACGTTCAGGCGACCGTCGGGGCTCGCCGCGCCATGGCGTTTTCATACGCCGATTCCAGTGCATCGAGCTGCGCGACCTGCATGCCGAGATCGTGGATGCAGCCGTCGGACAGACCATAGCACCAGCCGTGCACGGTGAGCGGCTGGCCGCGGTCCCACGCGTCACGCACGATGGTGGTGTGGCAGGCGTTCGCGACCTGTTCGATCACGTTGAGTTCGCACAGGCGATCGTGGCGCCGGGCTTCCGGCAATGCGTCGATCTCGGATCGATGCCGATCCAGTGTGTCGCCGATGTAGCGCAGCCAGTTGTCGACCAGGCCCAGCCGGTCACCCTTCAGGGCGGCGCCGACGCCCCCGCAGCCGTAGTGGCCAGTGATCATGATGTGCTCGACCTTCAACACGTCCACCGCGAACTGCATCACCGACAGGCAGTTCATGTCCGAATGCAGCACCAGGTTGGAGATGTTCCGGTGCACGAACACCTCGCCGGGATCGATGCCGAGGATCTGGTTGGCCGGCACGCGTGAATCCGAGCAGCCGATCCAGAGGAATTTCGGCGTCTGCTGCTTCGACAGACGTTCGAAGAATCCGGGATCCTGGGCGCGGAGCGCGTCCGACCAGCGGCGATTGTTTTCCAGCAGTTCCTTGGGCGATGGCATTAGGGATCCAGCAAGTCGGCGGTTGAGCCGCCTGTAAAGAGTAAATGGTAAAGGGGAGAGCGGCGGTACAAACCGGTTCGCGGCTTTCACTGACTCTTTGCAGCGTCGCAGGCGCGACTTTCAGCGAGCGCAGAGAGCGACTTACCGAGCTATGCAGACGTTTTTCGGCTCGGTGAAAAAGCGCAGCGCGTCCACGCCGCCTTCGCGCCCCATGCCGGAGTGCTTGACGCCGCCGAACGGCGTGCGCAGGTCGCGAAGCATCCAGCAGTTCACCCAGACGATGCCGAAGTCGATGCGTTCCGCCACGCGGTGTGCGCGGGCGAGATCGCGCGTCCACAGCGACCCGGCGAGGCCATAATCGGTGCCGTTGGCGATCGTGATCGCGTCGTCTTCGGAATCGAACGGAATCAGTGTCACCACCGGCCCGAAGATTTCCTCGCGGTTGGTGGCGCACGCCTGCGGCAGGCCTTCGATCACGGTTGGCGCGACGAACCAGCCATCGGCGCAGCGTCCGCCGAGTTTCACGGCGTTGCCGCCGGTCAATACCGTGCCGCCTTCCTGCCTAGCGCGTTCGATGCAGTCCATCACTTTTTCGAAGTGCGGCTTCGATACCAGTGCGCCGAGATCGCTCGAAGCCTCGTTCGGATCGCCGACCCTGAGTGCCTTCACCTTTTCGAGGTAGCGCTGCTTGAAATCATCAAAGATCGACCGCTCGACCAGCAGCCGCGATCCGCACAGGCAGATTTCGCCCTGGTTGGAAAAACCCGAACGCACGATGGTGTCCAGGTTCGAATCGCTCAAATCCGCGTCGGCGAAAACGATGGCGGGATTCTTGCCGCCCATTTCCAGCGACACCTTCTTGAACTGCTTCGCCGCGGACTCGGCAATGAATGCGCCAGTGCGGGTCGAACCCGTGAACGACACGGCCTTGATCTTCGAGTGCTCGACGATCGCCTTGCCGACCTTGGGTCCGAGGCCGTGCACAATGTTCAGTACGCCTGGCGGCAAGCCGCATTCGACCGCGAGTTCCGACAACCGGAACGCCGTGAACGGCGTGACCTCGGAAGGCTTGGCCACCACCGCGTTGCCGGCCGCGAGCGCCGGCGCGATTTTCCAGGTGAAAAGATAGAGCGGCAGGTTCCACGGCGAGATGCAGCCGACCACGCCCAACGGCTGGCGCAAGGTGAGGTTGATCGCGCGCGCATCGACGTGCGATTCGCCCGGCCATTGGGTGATCGCCTCGGCGAAAAAGCGCAGGTTCGAAACCGCGCGCGGGATGTCGACGCTGCGCGCGAGCGAAACCGGCTTGCCGGAATCGCGCGATTCCTCGCGCGCGAGTTCGTCGAGTCGCGCTTCGATGGCATCGGCGAGTCGATGCAAATGCCTAGCGCGCTCGCCCGCCGGCAGCGCCGCCCACGCGGGCGCCGCGCGTTCCGCCGCGGCCACGGCCCGTCCGACGTCGTCCGCATCGGAATCAGGACACCGCGCGTAAACCTTGCCCGTCGCCGGTTCGCACACATCGAGATACGCACCGCCCACGGGCACGGCGAGGCGCCCATCGATCAGGTTGGCGAGCGTGACGGTTTCCATCGCGCAAGCTTAGCGTAGACACTCCGCTTGCACCCGGGAAATGCCGCCGATGCGCTACAGCGACCGCGTGCGTCCGCCGTCCACCGGCACATTGATGCCCGTGATGTAACCGGCCGCGGGCGAACACAGGAACGCGACCGCGGCGGCGATTTCCGACGGATCGGCGAAACGCCGCATCGGGATTTCAGATTCCATCTCGCGCTGCATGGCTTCGACATCGATACCGGTTTTCTGCGCGCGTGTCTGCACGATCTGTTCGATGCGCGGCGTGTGTGTCGAGCCCGGCAACACGTTGTTGACGGTGATGCCGAACGGCGCGAGTTCGGTGGCCAGCGTCTTGGACCAGCTCGCCACCGCCCAGCGCGTGGTGTTGGAGACGCCGAGGCCCTGGATGGGCTCCTTCACCGAGGTCGAGATGATGTTGACGATGCGCCCGTACCCCGCCGCCTGCATGCCCGGGATCACGGTTTCCGCAAGCACGTGGTTGGCGACGAGATGTTTGCGATACGCATCGAGGAAGGCTTCGATTTTTGCGCCGTGCGCGGGGCCGGGCGGTGGTCCGCCGGAATTGTTGACCAGGATGTGCACGGGATTCGCGGCCGCCAGTTTCTCCGCGGCTGCGCGCAAAGCTTCGGTGTCGCCGGAATCGGCGACCACGAAATCATGTTTCTGCGAATCGCGTGGACGTGGCAACTCGCCGACAAGTTGCTTCAATACGTCCGTGCGCCGGGCTAGGGCGGTGACGTTCGCGCCGAGCTGCGCCAGTTCGATGGCGCAGGCGCGGCCGATGCCCTGCGATGCACCGCACACCAGTGCGTGGCGGCCGGTCAGATCCAGGTCCATGGTGATCTCCTCGCGCTGAATCAGCGATTCTGCAGCGCGCGCTTGAGTTCAGGCAACAACCCGCTGCCCGTCGACGGCTTGCCACACAACCCGTTGTCCACCGCGCTCGCGTACGGGGGCGTCATCTTGCCCAGGTACAGCGTGCCCTCCGGCCCATGCGCGACGTTGAAGCTGCCGCTGGTCGCGGGCGTCGCCTGGCTGATGCTGGCGAAGGGCGAAGTGGATGGCGTGTTCACGTCGCTGAAGGTGGTCGGCGACTGCGCCCAGTAGGTCGTCGCCGCGAGTTGCTTCTGCGAGGTGGTCACGACCAGGTACTGCGCGTTCGGGTCGTCCACCTTCACCGCGCCGAATCCGCCGGACATGCTCGGCCGCCAGTTGATGTAGACGCACAAGGGCACGTCGGTGCTGGAGATCGGCTTGTAGTCGGCGTCGAGCAGCGTGACCGTGGGCGCCAGCAGGAAGCTGCCGCCGAGGCGGCGTGCGCTCGGTTGTGCCTGGAACACCACGCGATACGGCTTCTTGTATTTGGGCAGCACGAACGCCAGGAAGTGCGTGCGGTCGCCATCGATGTCGGCGACGGGACTGGATTTGTCCAGCTTGAATGCGCGCGGTTCGGTCGGCAGCGGATCGTGGTAGGGCAGGTCCGACCACACGTGGCAGCAGGGCGTCGCGTCCTTGAGATCCTGCATCGCGGCGTCGCGGGAGGGCGGCGGCGCAGTGTCGAAGGCTCCAATCAGCGGCAGCTTGACCGCGTGGCTGCAGCCCGCGAGCAGGACGAGAACGAGAGCGGACGTCGTGAGGCGAATAAAACGGGGCACGGCGGCTTGATGATGAAACGGGATGGCGTTGAAGGGAATGCGCTGCGGGTGGCCTCCTGCCGGTCGCGGGGCGCGCGATCCAGGCGAGTTTAGCGACCGATGCGCAGTGGCAAACGGGTCAAAAGTCCTGATCCGGCGAATTGACAGCGCAAGCGAAGACAAGTTGCCCGAAAAGGTCAGAATTCCGCGTGGCCCGGCGTGCGCGGATACGGAATCGCGTCGCGGATGTTCGACAGCCCGCACACGTACACCAGCAGGCGCTCGAAACCTAGCCCGAAGCCCGCGTGCGGTACCGTGCCGTAACGGCGCAGGTCGCGGTACCACTGATAGTGCGCGGGATCGACGCCGAACTGTTGCATGCGGCGATCGAGGTGATCCAGGCGCTCCTCGCGCTGCGAGCCGCCGATGATCTCGCCGATGCCCGGCGCCAGCACGTCCATCGCGGCGACGGTCTTTTCGTCGTCGTTGAGGCGCATGTAGAACGCCTTGATCTTCTCGGGGTAATTCATCACCACCACCGGGCGGCCGACGTGGGTTTCGGCCAGCCAGCGTTCGTGCTCGGTTTGCAGGTCCATGCCCCATTCGACTGGATACTCGAATTTCTGTCCGGATTTCTGCAAGGCCGCGATGGCATCGGTGTAATCGATACGCTCGAAGGGCGAAGCGATGAATTTTTCGAGGCGGGTGATGGCATCCTTCTGGACGCGCTCGGCGAAGAACGCCATGTCATCGGCGCGCTCGTCCAGGACGGCCTTGAAGATTGCCTTCAGGAAAGCTTCCGCGCAGTCGGCGTTGTCATCGAGGTCCGCGAACGCGATCTCCGGCTCGCACATCCAGAATTCGGCGAGGTGTCGCGGCGTGTTGGAGTTCTCGGCGCGGAACGTCGGGCCGAAGGTGTAGACCTTGCCGAGCGCGAGACAGTACGCCTCGACGTTCAACTGGCCGGATACGGTGAGGAACGCTTCGCGCGCGAAGAAATCGCGCTTGAAGTCGATCGCGCCCTTGTCGTCGCGTGGCAGATTGGCGAGGTCCAGCGTCGAGACGCGGAACATGTCGCCGGCGCCCTCCGCGTCGGACGTGGTGATGATCGGCGTGTTGACCCAGTAGAAGCCTTCGGCGGTGAGATGGCGGTGGATCGCCGTCATCATGGTGTGGCGCACGCGCGAGATCGCGCCGAACAGGTTGGTGCGCGGCCGCAGGTGCGCGACTTCACGCAGGAATTCCGGCGTGTGCTGCTTGGGCTGGATCGGATAGGTTTCGGGATCGTCCACGAAGCCCAGCACTTCGATCGCGTCGGCCTGCAGTTCGAAGGCCTGGCCCTTGCCCTGCGAAGGCACCAGCCTGCCGCGCGCGACGATGGCGCAACCTGCGGAGAGTTTCTGCACGTCGCTGGCGTAGTTCGGCAAGGTCGCGGGCGCGACCACCTGCAGCGGAGCGAAGCACGAGCCGTCGCTCAGATTCACGAACGACAAACCCGCCTTGGAATCGCGCCGCGTGCGCACCCAGCCGCGCACTTCGACGGACGAGCCTTCCGGCGCGCTGCCGGCCAGTGCCTGTTTGACGCTCAACGTTGCCATGGCTTGAAACCGTGCCCGCGATGGGCCATGTATGGGAAAGACGAACGCGCGATAATAACGCAGCACGCACCGCAAACCGATACGAACATGGCCATCGAACTCACTCCCGCCGCTTCCGCACGCATGCGCGATTTCCTCGGCAAGCATCCTTCAGCGTCCGGCGTTCGCTTCGGCATCAAGCGCACCGGCTGCTCGGGTTTCGGCTACACGGTGGACCTGGCCAGTGAAGTCACCGGTGACGACAAGGTGTTCGATCTCGACGGCGTCAGACTGGTGGTCGATGCCAAGGCGCTGCCGTTCGTGGACGGCACGCGCATCGATTACGCGCGCGAAGGCATGAACGCGGCTTTCGTGTTCCACAATCCGAACGCGACCGGCGAATGTGGTTGCGGGGAAAGTTTCACCGTCGCAGCCAAGGACAGCCATCCGTGAGCGCGGCACCCCGCGTGGCGGGGAGTGGCGTCGCGCCGGATGCCGTCGAGAATTCCGCACTGGCGCCGATTCTTCCGCATATCCTGCGTACCTTTCGCCGCGAGCCGGCGCTCGCGCTGACCGTGGCGTACCTGCTGGTGGCGATGGCGGGCATCTACTACGACTACTGGTTCTATCAGCGCAACTTCGGAATACCCGTCCTGACACTCTCGCAGATCAGCGACTTTCTGGTCGCCGGCTTGCAGCAGCCCATGGCTTTGGCGCTGGTGGTGTTGATGCTGCCGGTCTGCTGGGTGCTCGACCGCATCAATATCCGCAACAATCGAAAGCACGCTGGCCAGCGCGAGTGTTTGCGTGCATTGCCGCAGTTGACGCTTCGTCAGAACCTGCGGCTTTACTGGGCCAGATGGAACCTCAGCGCGGCCAGCCGCTGGCTTACGCAAATCGGCTATCTGGTGATCATCTTTTTCTACGGCTGGCTGTTCGTGTCGATCTTCGCCGGCTACCGCGCCGATGCGATCAGGCGCGGCGCGGGCCCGCAGGTCACGCTGCGGCTGGATGGCGAGGCTGTCGACCTGCGCGCGGGCGGGGCGCCGACCTGGACGTACCTGGGCGCCGTGTCCAACTACGTGTTCGTCTACGACCACGTCGCCAAACAGGCGATGATCCTGCCGGTCAACGCGATCGCCCGGATCCAGCCCGCGCCCGTGAAAGGCAAGCCGGCCCTGCCATTCCCGGTTGTGCATCTGCCCTGATCACGCTAGCATTACCGGTTCGCTGAACCCGTTTTGGCGAAACCTCGCCTCACCGCCGGCTGGCCGGACCGGGAGGCTGCCCCGCCCCGGCGCCGTTGCCGTGGCGACACCCATGAGGAAAACACAATGCGTCATTATGAAGTCGTGTTCCTGGTCCATCCGGACCAGAGCGAGCAGGTGCCCGGCATGCTTGAGCGCTACAAGGCGCTCGTCGAAGCCGAAGGCGGCAAGGTCCATCGCGTCGAAGACTGGGGCCGCCGCCCGCTCGCCTATCCGATCCAGCACCTCGCCAAGGCCCACTACGCGCTGCTCAACATCGAGTGCGGGCCCACGGCGATCACCGAGCTGAAGTCGGGCTTCCGTTTCAACGACGCGGTGCTCCGTCACCTGATCATGCAATGGCACGGTCCCGAAACCGAACCGTCCCTGATCCTGAAGACCAAGGACAAGGACGAGAAGCCGTCGCGCCGCCGCGATGACGACATGGACGACGACCGCGAGGAGGCCGCCTGATGCCTCGCCCGCCGATGAAAAAGAAGACCGGAGACTCGAACATGTCGAAATTTTTCCGCCGCCGCAAGTTCTGCCGCTTCAGTGCCGAGGGCGTCGAGCACATCGATTACAAGGATCTCGCCACGCTGAAGCAGTACGTCACCGAGACCGGCAAGATCGTTCCCAGCCGCATCACCGGCACCAAGGCGCGCTACCAGCGCCAGTTGACCAAGGCCGTGCAGCGCGCGCGGTTCCTGGCCTTGTTGCCGTACAGCGACAACCACTTCGTGTAAAAACATTTCGTCATTCCCGCGAAAGGCGGGAATGACGAAGACCAACAATTCGGACACCCGTCCAATGGCTGCGTCCCGCGTGGGGCGCTAACGAATCGGAGAGTTCCATGGAAATCATCCTGCTTGAAAAAGTGAAGAACCTCGGTGCGCTCGGCGACAAGGTCCGCGTGAAGCCGGGCTACGGCCGCAACTATCTGGTGCCGCATGGCAAGGCCGTGCCGGCCACCAAGGCCAACCTCGAAGCGTTCGAGGCGAAGCGCGCCGAATACCAGGACAAGGCCGACAAGCTGCTGGCCGACGCGCAGGCTCGTGGTGCGAAGTTCGAGAACGCCGAAGCCACCATCACCGCCAACGCCAGTCCCGAAGGCAAGCTGTTCGGTTCGATCGGTCCGCGCGACATCGCCGAGGCGTTCACCGCACAGGGCATCGCGCTGGAGAAGAGCGAAGTGATCATGCCGGAAGGCGCGATCCACAATCTCGGCGATTACGATATCGAAGTCTCGCTGCATGCCGACGTGAAGGCGCCGGTGAAGGTGCACGTCGTCGCGGGTGCGTGACGCGTTGCAATTCAACTGGGTCCCTGCGAACGGGCGCCTTGGGCGCCCGTTTCGTTTGCGGCGCACGTTGGCGTGAAGCCCGCATGAAGAAGCATTCTTGCAGGCGCACGGCGTAATCAGTACCATATTGGTACCTATTGAAGCCCCTCGACCGCATGCTTCGCGTCAGCCGCCTTGCCGATTACGCCTCCGTCGTGATGGCCTGCCTTGCGCGCCATCCGGGCGAGGTGTTGTCCGCGGCGCAGGTGGGCGCGGAAACGCATCTCGAAGCGCCGACGGTGAGCAAATTGCTCAAGCGGCTCGCGCAGGCGGGGCTGGTGGATTCGTTCCGCGGCGCCGCCGGCGGCTATCGCCTTGCGCGTTCGGCCAAGGACATTTCGCTGGCGGAAATCGTCGAGGCGCTGGACGGCCCGATCGGCCTGACCGAATGCAGCCTCGGCCACGCGGGTTGCGAACGCCAGTCGTTTTGCGCGATCTCGCGCGACTGGCAGGGCATCGGCGCGACCATCGACAACGCCCTGCGCGGCGTGAGCCTGGCCGACATGTTGCATCGTCGCGCTGGCGCGCGCGGTGCGCGGGCAGTGTGAGGGAGCAGGACATGGCAACCCAACCCGAAGAACTCCGGTCGGCGTTGTCGCGCCGTTACGACGCCGGCTTCGTCACCGACATCGAATCGCACAGCCTGCCGCCGGGTCTCGACGAGGACACCATTCGCGCGCTTTCGGCACTCAAGGAAGAGCCCGAGTGGATGACCGAATGGCGGCTCGCGGCGTACCGCCACTGGCTGACGATGAAGCAGCCGAACTGGGCGCACGTCAAGCTCGCGCCGATCGACTTCCAGGCCATCAGCTATTACTCGGCGCCGAAGAACAAGCCGAAATCGCTGGACGAAGTCGATCCGAAACTGCTGGAAACCTACGACAAACTCGGCGTGCCGCTGCACGAACGCGCGAAGTTGGCGGGCGTCGCGGTCGACGCGGTGTTCGATTCGGTTTCGGTGGCCAATACCGCGCGCGAACAGCTCGCCAAGGTCGGCGTGATCTTCTGCTCGATGAGCGAGGCGATCCGCGAGCATCCGGAACTGGTCCGCAAGTACCTCGGCTCGGTCGTGCCCCAGGGCGACAATTATTTCGCGGCACTGAATTCGGCCGTTTTTTCGGACGGCTCGTTCGTATTCATCCCCAAGGGCGTGCGCTGCCCGATGGAACTTTCGACGTACTTCCGCATCAACGCGGGCCACACCGGCCAGTTCGAGCGCACGCTGATCATCGCGGAAGAGGATGCCGTGGTGTCGTACCTGGAAGGCTGCACCGCACCGATGCGCGACGACAACCAGTTGCACGCGGCGGTCGTCGAACTGGTCGCGCTGGAACGCGCCAGCATCAAGTATTCGACGGTGCAGAACTGGTATCCGGGCGATGAAAACGGCAAGGGTGGCATCTACAACTTCGTCACCAAGCGGGGCGAATGCCGCGGCGACGATTCGCGCATCACCTGGACGCAGGTCGAGACGGGTTCCGCGATCACCTGGAAATATCCGAGCTGCGTGTTGCGCGGCGACCGTTCGGTCGGTGAATTCCATTCGGTGGCGCTGACGCACCATTACCAGCAGGCCGACACCGGTACCAAGATGATCCACATCGGCCGCGACACGAAATCGAAAATCGTGTCGAAAGGCATCAGCGCGGGCAAAAGCCAGAACAGCTATCGCGGACTGGTGAGGGTGGAGAAGGGCGCGGTGAACGCGCGCAACCACACCCGTTGCGACTCCATCCTGATCGGCAAGCAGTGCGGCTCGCACACGTTTCCCTACATGGAAATCAAGAATCCGACGGCGATCGTGGAGCACGAAGCGACCACGTCCAAGATTTCCGACGACCAGATGTTCTATTGCCGCTCGCGCGGCATCAGCGAGGAAGACGCGGTGTCGCTGATCGTGGACGGTTTCTGCAAACAGGTGTTCCGCGAACTGCCGATGGAGTTCGCGGTGGAAGCGAAGAAGTTGCTGGAAGTGTCGCTGGAAGGAGCAATCGGGTAATGCTGAAGATCGAAAACTTGCGTGCCCGCGTGGCCGGCAAGGAAATCCTGAAAGGACTTTCGCTGGAAGTGAAGCCGGGCGAAGTGCACGCGATCATGGGTCCGAATGGCGCTGGGAAGTCCACGCTGGGCAACATACTGGCAGGCCGTTCCGGCTACGAAGTGACGCAGGGCGGCGTCACGTTCGACGGCAGCAATCTTCTCGATCTCGAACCCGAAGCGCGCGCCGCGGCGGGCGTGTTCCTGGCGTTCCAGTACCCGGTCGAAATTCCCGGCGTCAACAACACCTATTTCCTGCGCGCGGCGCTGAATGCGCAGCGCAAGGCGCGTGGCGAAGCCGAACTCGACTCGGTTCAATTCCTGAAACTCGTGCGCGAAAAG
>DATNAW010000115.1:0-6000 GCA_035572335.1 Rhodanobacteraceae bacterium | reverse complement strand
CAGAAATCCATCACGTCGTCGCCCTGACGCGGCTGGATATTGACGCCCTTGTGGGTCACCAGGTTCATCAGCGACAGCACTTTTTGCCCATCTGCCAGCACCGTGGTGGCGGCGATGTGCGTGCCGTCGGGTGAAATCTTGACCGCGTCGAACCGCGCATGCCGCGCGAGGTCCGCAAATGACACCGGATCCGCAAACGTTGCTGCAGCAATCAAGCACAACAGCATCCCCACCACGCCATGTAGTGCAAGCTTCATGCCGCTTCCCCCAGGTTGACTCCGCGCTACAGCCTACCACTCAGAACCAGCGCCGCGCCTCACCCGCTCCCTTGCCCTCGGACGCCTCGACGTTTTCGACGCAGCGGCCGCACAACTCCGGATGCGCAGGGTTTGCCCCGACATCATCGCGATGATGCCAGCAGCGCACGCATTTGGGCGCCGTGCTCACCTCGGCCGACACCCACACGTTGGCGCCTTCGAGTTCGGTCAGCACGGCGTCGGCCGGCGCCTCGCCGATGTCGAGGCGCAGGTCGGAGACGATGAAGAAGAAGCGCAATTCGTCAGCGACCTGCTTGTAGCGTTCGACGATCGCCGGGTCGGCGTGCAGGGTCAGTTTTGCGTCGAGCGATGAACCGATCCTGCCGTCCTTGCGCATGCCCTCCAGCACGCGCCCGGCGGTTTCGCGGATCGCCAGCAGATCGCTCCACCAGCGCCGCTGGTCGGGGTTGTTCTGGGTTTCGCGCAGGCCCTGGTACCAGGTTTCGTACAACACCGATGCATCCCGCGCGGTGAAGCCGCCACGGATTTCGGTCGGCATATGCATCTGCCGCGGCATCGCCTGCCAGATTTCTTCCGACGTGAACGCGAGCAGTGGCGCCAGCCAGCGCACCATCGCCTCCAGGATGCGGAACATCGCCGACTGCGCGCTGCGCCGGCCGTGGCTGGCCGTCGGCATCGTGTACAGGCGGTCCTTGGTGATGTCGAGGTACAGCGCGCCCATTTCGTTGGTGCAGAAATTCTGCACGCGCTGCACGACTTCGGGGAAGTCGTAGCGCGCATAGGCCGCGACCACCGCATCCTGCACGTCGCGCGCGCTGCGGATCGCCCACTGGTCGAGCAGCAGGCAGCGCTCGACCGTCAACAGGTCGCGCGCCGGATCGAACCCGTCGAGGTTGCCGAGCAGGAACCGGCAGGTGTTGCGGATGCGGCGATAACTGTCGGCGACGCGTTTCAGGATTTCATCCGAAAGCGCCATCTCGTTGCGATAGTCGGCCGAGGCGATCCACAGGCGCAGGATGTCGGCGCCGTAGCGATTCATCACGTCCTGCGGCTCGATGCCGTTGCCGAGCGACTTCGACATCTTGCGGCCCTGCGCATCGACGGTGAAGCCGTGCGTCAGCACTTCGTCGAACGGCGCGTGGCCATGCATCGCGCAGCTCGTGAGCAGCGACGACTGGAACCAGCCGCGATGCTGGTCCGAGCCTTCCAGGTACATCACCTGGTCGCCTTCGTTGCGATGCAGTTCCGGCCGCTGATCGAGCACGCAGAAATGCGTAACGCCGGAATCGAACCACACGTCGAGGATGTCGTGGACCTTCTCGTAATCCCTGGCTTCGTCGCCGAGGATTTCGGCGAGGTCGAGGCCATACCAGCCATCCACGCCGGCCTTCTCGACGCGCTGCGCCACCTGCTCCAGCAACTCGGCGCTGCGCGGATGCGGCTCGCCCGTGACCTTGTGCACGGCCAGCGCGATCGGCACGCCCCAAGTCCGCTGACGGCTGATGCACCAATCCGGGCGGCCTTCGACCATGTTGTTGATGCGCTCCTCGCCCCACGCGGGATAGAACTTCACGTCGCTGTGGATCGCGTGCAGCGCGTTCGCGCGCAAGCCCGCAGAGTCCATCGCGATGAACCATTGCGGCGTGGTACGGAACGCGATCGGCGTGTGATGGCGCCAGCAATGCGGATAGCTGTGCGTGATTTTTTGCGCGGCGAGCAGCACGCCGCGTTCGCGCAGCAGATCGATGATCGCGTCGTTGGCCTTCCAGATGTGCTGGCCTTCGAAGATCGGCGTACCCGGCAGGTACACGCCGTTGGCGCCTACCGGGTTCAGCACGTTGGCGGGCGTCGCATCGACGATGCCGTACTGCTTGCCCACCGCGAAGTCGTCGGCACCGTGGCCGGGCGCGGTGTGCACCGCGCCGGTGCCGTCTTCGGCCGAAACATGCTCGCCCATGATCAGCGGGATTTCGCGATCGTAGAACGGATGTTTCAGGCGCAGGTTCTCGAGCAGGGCGCCTTTCGCGCGTCCGAGAACCCTGGCGTCGCCAACGCCGTAACGCGCCAGCGCATTTTCCGCCAGCGCTTCGGCGACGACCAGCAACACACGCTTGCCGCCGCGCGCGGGACCTTCCACCAGCACATACTCGAATCCAGGTCCGAGTGTCACCGCCATGCTGGCCGGCAGCGTCCACGGCGTCGTCGTCCAGATCGGGACCGCGACGATCGTGTTGCCGTCGACGGTCCCGCCGAACTTCGCGGCCAGCTCTTTCGGATCGAGCGCGTCGTAGGCAACGTCGATCGCGGGCGATTGCTTGTCCTGGTATTCGATCTCCGCTTCGGCCAGCGCCGAACCGCAGTCGAAGCACCAGTGCACCGGCTTGAAGCCGCGCGTCACGTGGCCGTTCGCATACACCCCCGCGAGCGCGCGCAGGATGTCGGCTTCGTACTTGAAGTCCATCGTGCGATACGGATGCTCCCAGTCACCTAGCACGCCGAGGCGCTTGAAATCCTTGCGCTGCAGGTCGATCTGCTGGGCGGCGTAGTCACGGCAATGCTGGCGGAAGGTTTCGGCGTCGATCTTGTGGCCGACCTTGCCGTATTTCTTCTCGACTGCGATCTCGATCGGCAGGCCATGGCAATCCCAGCCCGGCACGTACGGCGAGCGGAAACCCGCCATCAGCTTCGAGCGCACCACGATGTCCTTCAGGATCTTGTTGACCGCGTGGCCGAGATGGATCTTGCCGTTCGCGTACGGCGGGCCGTCGTGCAGGATGTAAGCGTGTTCGCGGCGCCCGGTCCGTTGCTGCAACTCGACGTAACGCTGCGCTGCTTCCCAATCGGCCAGCATCGCGGGCTCGCGTTTCGCAAGGTCGGCCTTCATCGCGAACGCGGTCTGCGGAAGGTTGATGGTGTGCTTGTAGTCGCGGCTCACGCGAACGCTCCGGAAACGGTGGATGTGTCGGACAGGATCCGCCGCGCCTCCGCGGCATCGCGATCCATCTGCGCGCGCAGCGCATCCAGATCGGTGAATTTTTCTTCGTCGCGCAGCTTGGCGATGAATTCGACTTCGAGGCGCTGGCCGTACAGGTCGCCGTCGAAATCGAACAAGTGCGCTTCCAGCAGCGGTTCGCCGCCGCCCGCGATGGTCGGGCGCACGCCGAGGCTCGCGACACCCGGCCACCAGCGATCACCGACGCGCACGCGCACCGCGAAGATGCCGGACACCGGCGACACGCGCTTGCCCAGCCGGATGTTCGCGGTGGGATAGCCGAGCGTGTGGCCCATGCGCTGGCCGCGAACCACGCGTCCGCCAATGCGGAAAGGACGGCCCAGCAGTTCGGCGGCGTGCGCGAAATCGCCGGACGACAACGCGCCGCGCACGCGCGATGCCGATACGCGCTCGCCGTCGCCGTTCGTGACCGCATCCAGCACGCGCACCTCGTAACCCCCCTCGCCCTGCATCGCTTCGAGCAGCGCGACGTCGCCCACGCGATCGTGGCCGAAACGGAAATCGGCACCCACCCAGATTTCGCGCGCGCCCATCCGCGCAACCAGCACTTGCCGAACGAAATCTTCCGCGCGCATCGCCACCAGCGCCGGACTGAAACGCAGCAGCAGCAACGTCTCGATGCCTGCGCCGGCGAAGCCGCACAGCTTTTCGCGCACGGACGACAGCCGCTTCAGCGGCACGGGTGAAAAATAGCTGCGTGGCAGCGGCTCGAAACTCACCGCCGCGGCAACCAGTCCTCGCGACGTCGCGTGTTCGCGCACTTTCGCCAGCAACGCGGCGTGGCCGCGATGCAGCCCGTCGAACGCGCCGATCGCGAGCACGCTGCCGTGCGGGGCCAGGCACGGGCCCTCGATGTCGCGGTAGATCCTGAGCATCGCGTCAGTATATTTGCGATCGTCCCTGATCGCTGCTTCATCGGACATTTCGTCCGCGACGCCGTCTCGACATCGCCAACACCAATACGGCCATCCTTGGCCTGACTTTCATCAACGGCCGCTGCGATCACGCGATCAGCAGCACGCAGCCGGCCGTGTCGACGCGTTTCAGCAGATCGGCCACGCGCCCGTGCCCCGGCACTTCCAGGTCGGGCGCGACGTCGGCCAGCGGCAGCAGCACGAACGCGCGCTCGTGCAGGCGCGGATGCGGCACCACGAAATCGGGTTCGTCGATGATCCGCTCGCCGTACAGCAGCAGGTCGAGGTCGAGGATGCGCGGACCGTTGCGCGGACCGCGCACGCGGCCTGTGCCGGTTTCGATGGCCAGCAGTGCATCCAGCAAGGCCCGCGGCGCCAGCGCGGTTTCCAGCCGTGCGGCGGCGTTGACGAAATCGGGTTGGGCGACCAGTCCCCACGGCTTTGTTCTGTACAGCCGCGAACGCGCACTCAAGGTGGTGTGCGGCAACGCGGCCAGCGCCGCGAACCCGCGCTCCACCTGAGCACGCGGATCATCGAGATTGCTGCCCAGCGCGACGCAGGCGGTGAAGGTTTCAGCCATGCGTCATTCGGGCGAACCGGTTTTCGGCGCGGCGGCCTTGCGTCGCCTGCCGCCGCGGCGACGGCGGCGCACGCTTCCGGCCGGTTTTTCACCCGCCGTGGCCGTTGGCGCCCGGGGCGCGAGCTGTTCCGAAACCTGGTCGGGCGGCAGCGCCTGGATTTCGGTCCACCACTCGCCCGACTCGCGCAGCGCGCCCGATTCACCCGCGCGCAACAGCAGGAAATCGTAGGCCGCACGGAAACGCGGATGCGCCATCAGGCGGAACACCCGCTTGCGCGTGCGCTCGGCGAAGCGCGGTTGCAGCGACCAGATGTCCTCGATGGTGTAGCCGAAACGGCGCGGGATTGCCACGCGCTTGCCCTGCTCGGCCATTACCCGGTGCGCGGCGCGCTGCCACGCCAGCGATTGCACCGTGCCCTCGGCCATCAACTTGGCCGCCAGCGCCGCGACTTCGCCCCACAGCAGCACCGCGAACAGGAACGCAGGCGTCACCGGACGGCCGTCGGCGACGCGCGCGTCGGTGCCGGTGAGGCCGCGCTCGATCAAGCCCAGCAGCGCGCCGGACTTGTCCTGCGCCAACGCGTGCACCGTGCCGGGGAACAGGTGCCGCAGCAGGTCATACTTCACCAGCATGCGGAAACTCGCGAGGCCGTAGCCCGCGAGAAACATCTTCTGGCATTCATCGAACAACCGGGCGGACGGCGCATCCGCCAGCAGATGTCCGAGCTCGTGCAGCGGCGCCGCCGCTTCCGCGTCGATCACGAAATCCAGCTTCGCGGCAAGCCGCGCCGCGCGCAGCATGCGCACGGGATCTTCGCGGTAGCGCGTCGCCGGATCACCGATCAGGCGCAGGTGCTTTTGTTCGAGATCCTCGATGCCGCCGACGTAATCGATCACGCTGAAATCGGCGATGTCGTAGTACAGCGCGTTGACGCGGAAGTCGCGGCGCAGCGCGTCTTCCTCGATGCTGCCCCACACGTTGTCGCGCAGGATGCGGCCATCCACCACGTGGCGATCCTCGCTGGCGATGCCCTCGCCGGTGCCACGAAACGTCGCGACCTCGACGATCTCGGGCCCGAAGATCACGTGCGCGAGGCGGAACCGCCGGCCGATCAGCCGGCAGTTGCGGAACAGCTTCTTGACGTCCTCGGGCGTGGCATCGGTGGCCACGTCGAAATCCTTGGGCTGGCGGCCCAGCAACAGGTCGCGCACCGC
>DATNAW010000114.1:0-7086 GCA_035572335.1 Rhodanobacteraceae bacterium | reverse complement strand
ATCACGACGATCGCATGTAAATCCCCTAAATCCCCGCGTGCTGGAACTCCGGCGTACGCGCCAACTCCACCATGCTGAAACGACCCAGCCGCGTCGCGCCCACGTTGACGTTCTCGGTCACGAAGCGTGCAAGGCCCGGATCGGCTTCGCCTTCCGCGTCCGCGCGGTCGGCATCGGTCAGGTTGCGCTGGCCGATCAATTCGTCCACCAGCAGGCCGACGTTGCCGCCGGATTGCCTGACCACCAGCACGCGCGCGCGGCCGGTGACGTGGGTGCGCTGTTCGAACAGGAACTGTTTCAGGTCGACCAGCGCGATCAGGTTGCCGCGCACGTTGGCCACGCCCATCAGCCATGAACGCGTCGAAGGAATGCTGGTCACCGGCGGCGGCGACATCAGGATTTCGCTGATCTCGTCGATGCCGCTGACGAAATGGTGTTCACCCACGCGAAAGCCGATCGCGCGCCACAAACCCGGCGCCTCGATCTGCTCGGGCACGCCGGGATCGTGCGAAAGGCTGCGGCGCTCGTAATCCGCGAGCAGCGGGTACGCGCCCTGCGGCAACGCCTCCATGGCCAGTTCCGCCCCCGCCGCTTCGGGGCGCGCGGGAACATGTTTGCGCGAATCCGGACCGTGGCGGGAGTGCTTCTTGTTCATGGCTGCCTTCAGCCGCCTGCAGGAAGATGTTTGTTGACGTGGGCCACCAGGTCCTTCTCGCTGACCGGTTTCACCAGCACCTCCTTGGCGCCCTGGCGCATGCCCCACATGCGGTCGGTCTCCATGCTCTTGGTGGTGACGATCAGCACCGGGATCGCGCTGGTTTCCGGATCCTTGGTGAGGCTGCGGGTGGCCTGGAAGCCGTTCATGCCGGGCATGATCACATCCATCAGCACCAGGTCGGGCTTGGTCTTGTGCGCGGCATCGATGCCGGCCTCGGCGGTCGCCACCGAAGTGACCTTGTGCCCCGCCCGCTCCAGCGCGCCCGAGAAAATCTTCACGTCGGTGGGCGAGTCGTCGATGATCAGGATGTTTGCCATTGTTTCCCCGAATTGATGCAGCGATGCGCTTGCGCGTTACTTGACGGTCGCGACGTGCTGCCGGATTGCATCCAGCAGTTCGTCGCGGGTGAAAGGCTTGGTGAGGTACTGCTCGGAACCCACGATGCGCCCGCGCGCCTTGTCGAACAGGCCATCCTTCGAGGAAAGCATGATCACCGGCGTCGAGCGGAAAACATGGTTGTTCTTGATCAGTGCGCAGGTCTGGTAGCCGTCCAGCCGCGGCATCATGATGTCGACGAAGATGATGTCCGGCCGCAGGTCGGAAATCTTGGCCAGCGCTTCGAAGCCGTCGACGGCGGTCAGCACTTCCGCGCCCTCCTTTTTCAGCAGGGTTTCGGCGGTGCGGCGGATGGTCTTCGAATCGTCGATGACCATGACCTTCAGTCCGGTCAGGCCATCGTGGTTGGCGTTGTCATTCACGGTCAGGATTCCACCTCTTGAGGAGGCGGTGAGAACCCATGCAACATGGATGCCACACCGCAGGTGATTGTGACGGCCGTCAATAAAATGCCCTTTCCAACCCGTCCCCCTGCAAGACGGGTTTCGGACGCCTTCCCTGGGCCCCCTTACAGCCGCGTGTGCCAAGATACATCATGAGGGGCCTGTGTGAATGCGGGATTTTGCGTGTTCCGCCCCCGCAGGCCCGCTCTTCCACAACCCCGCGAGCGATCGTTGCCTCGCAACGGTCGCTCCGCCCCCGCGACCCAAGGGCATCTTTCCCATTGCCAATCGGTAATATGAACCCATGACTCTCACCGTTGCGGTGCTGATGGATCCCATCGGCACGATCCACCCCGAAAAAGACACCACCCTCGCCCTGATGCTGGAAGCGCAACGGCGCGGCCATGCGCTCCGCTACATGCTGCAGGGCGACCTTGCGGTGCGCGATGGCGTCGCCTGGGCACGGCTGGCGTCGGTGGAAGTGCGCGACAACACCACCGATTGGTTCACGCTGGGCGAAGCGCGCTGGCAACCGCTGGCCGATGGCATCGACATCGTTCTGGCACGCAAGGATCCGCCATTCGATGCGCAGTTCCTTTACGACACGCTGGTGCTCGATCTCGCCGCACGTGCGGGCGTCCGCGTCATCAACAGCCCGCAGGCGTTACGCGACTTCAACGAAAAACTCGCGGCGCAATGGTTCCCGCAATGCTGCGCGCCGGCGCTGGTCGCACGCGATCGTGGCGAATTGCGCCGCTTCGCGCGCGAGCACGGCGAAGTCGTGCTGAAGCCGCTGGATGGCATGGGCGGGCGCGGCATCTTCCGTTCGCGTGGCGACGATCCCAACCTCAACTCGATCCTGGAGACGCTGGCAGGCAACGATCGCCGCTTCGTGATGGCGCAGAAGTTCATCCCCGAGATCGCCAAGGGCGACAAGCGGGTCCTCGTGGTGAACGGCGAACCGATTCCCTACGCGTTGGCGCGCATTCCGCAGGGCACCGATTTTCGCGGCAATCTCGCGGTGGGCGGCCGCGGCGTCGGCCAGCCACTGTCCGACCGCGATCGCTGGATCGCGGCGGAAGTGGGCCCGGAACTCGCGCGGCGCGGCATCGTGCTGGCGGGGCTGGACGTGATCGGCGATTACCTCACCGAAGTCAATGTCACCTCGCCGACGTGCGCGCGCGAACTCGATGCGCAATTCGGCCTCAACATCGCGGGCACGGTCTTCGATGCGATCGAGGCAACGCGCGCGGCATGAATGCGGTGGCGTCCACTGAAACGACGGACTTCGGCACCAGCCATTTCGGCGCGGCGCTGGTGTTCTCGTTGATGCTGCACGCCATCCTGATCCTCGGCATCGGTTTCCATTTCGCAAAACCCGCACCCGGCCTGCCCACGCTGGACGTCACCCTCATCAACACGTCCAACGCGGAAGCGCCGGCCAAGGCGGATTTCCTCGCACAGGCCAACAACGCCGGTGGCGGCAACAGTGACAAGGCGCACCGTCCGGGCGCGCCTTTTTCGGGGCCGCTGCCCGTGACGCAATCCGGCGTCGCGCCGACCGAAATGTTGCCGGCCGCCCCCGCGCAACAAACCGCCAGCGGCCCGCACCTGATCACCACCACAGGCCGGGCGGACGCAACGGTTGCGCAGCAACGCGACACCCGCGTCGAACCGCAGCCGCAGGAACAGGTCGCACCGATTCCGGTCCAGAAAAGGCTCGAGATGGCGCGGCTGACCCAGGAACTTCGCGACGATCAGGAAGCGTATGCGAAGCGTCCGCGCCGCAAATTCGTTTCCGCGAATACACGCAGCGTTGCCGACGCGGCGTACCAGGTCGCGTGGGTGCACCGGATCGAGCGCATCGGCAACCTCAACTATCCCGATGCCGCGCGGCGCCGGCATCTGCGCGGCGACGTCGTCCTCAGCGTGACGATCGCGGCAGACGGACAGGTGCGCGACGCCAGCGTCTACACCAGCTCGGGCTACCGTGTGCTGGACGACGCCGCGATCCGCATCGTGCACCTCGCCGCACCGTTTCCGCCGATTCCGCACGAGAAGGATGCGCAAGGCCATCGCATCACCGAACTGGTGATCACGCGCACGTGGCAATTCCTGCCGGGCGACCGGCTGCGGACACGCGGGACCGGTTCAGAATAGCCCGCATCGCCCGGCATACAATCGACGCATGACGAAGTCGCCACGCAAAGAGGATGAGTCGGGGAAGTCGGCTCACCGTGATCCGGAATCGGACAAATCGGCGTCCGCGCGCCGCAAGGCATCTACACGCAAGGGCGACGAATCAAAAGCCGTCGATTCCGGCACGCCGTCGCTCGCCGGCCATTTCCTCATTGCCATGCCGGGCATGGGCGATCCCAATTTCGCACGCGGCATCACCTTCATCTGCCAGCACGATGAGGATGGCGCGATGGGCCTGGTGGTCAATCGCCTTTCCGACTACAAGCTCGGCGACGTGCTGCAACAAATGCACATGCCGTGCGAGCGCGTGGAAGTCGCCGCCACGCCGGTCCTGACGGGCGGTCCCGTGCAGCCCGAACGCGGCTTCGTGCTGCACGCGTCCGGCGAGCGCGAATGGGAATCGAGCTACCGCGTCAACGACATGCTCGCGGTGACCACCTCGCGCGACATCCTGGCTGCGATGGCCGATGGCGACGGCCCGCAACGCGCGCTCGTCACACTGGGCTACGCGGGCTGGGGCGCAGGCCAGCTCGAACAGGAACTGCGCGAGAACGCGTGGCTGACAGTGCGCGCCCACCAGCGCATCCTTTTCGATACTCCGCTGGACGACCGCTGGAATGCCGCGATTGCCTTGGTGGGAATCAATCCGGCCAATTTGACGAGCTATTCGGGAAGAGCGTGAGCTGCGTGCTGGGGTTCGACTACGGCGCACGCTGCATCGGCGTCGCCAGTGGCAATCGGATCAGCCGATCCGCGCGGCCGCTTGCGGCGCTCGCCGCGCGTGCGGGCCAACCCGATTGGTCGCGCATCGACGCGTTGCTGGCGGCATGGAAACCCGATGCGCTGGTCGTGGGACTGCCGTTGACGCTGGACGGTGGCGAGCAAACCGTCACGCGCCGCGCGCGCGCATTCGCCGATGCCTTGGCCGAACAGAGCAAATTGCCCGTGCACCTGGTCGACGAACGCCACACCTCGCAGGAAGCCGCGCGCCGGTTTGCCGCGCAACGCGCGGCCGGTTCCGCGCGCCGCCGCGATGCCGCAAACATCGATTCGCTGGCCGCCGCCGTTATCCTAGAGGGCTGGCTGACCCAGACGCCCTGAGGGCGACCATGCATCATTTGCTGACGCTCGAAGAACTGGACCGCGCTGCACTCACACGCCTGCTGGATCGCGCCGAACGCTTCCGCGTCGAAGGCGCGCCGCGTGAACTGCTGGCCGGCCGCACCGTGCTGACGCTGTTCTTCGAACCGTCCACGCGCACGCGCACCTCGTTCGTGCTGGCCTCGAAACGCCTCGGCGCGGACACGCTGAATTTCAACCTGTCGCATTCCTCGACCAGCAAGGGCGAAAGCATGCTCGATACCCTGCACACGCTGGAAGCGATGGGCCTTGACGCGCTGGTGGTGCGGCACAGCGAAAACGGCCTGCCCGCGTATCTCGCGCAACACGCGAATACCGGCGTGTCGGTGATCAACGCCGGTGACGGCACCCACGCCCATCCGACCCAGGGCCTGCTCGACGCCTTGACGATCCGTCAGCGGTGCAGCGATTTCGAAAACCTGCACGTGGTCATCTGTGGCGACATCCGCCACTCGCGCGTTGCGCGTTCCGACGTGTGCGCGTTTCATACGCTGGGCGTGCGCGACATCCGGCTATGCGCCCCGCGCGCGATGCTGCCCGAATCGCCGCAGGAATTTCCCGGCTGCGGGACAACGGAAGATTTCGACGGCGCGCTCGACGGCGCCGACGTCGTGATCATGCTGCGCATCCAGAAGGAACGCATGGCCGACGCGCAGTTTCCCGAGGCCGCCGACTACCACGCGCACTACGGACTCGACACGCGCCGGCTGGCGCTGGCCAAACCGGATTGCCAGGTGCTGCATCCGGGGCCGATCAACCGCGGCATCGAGATCACACCGGAAATCGCCGACGGCGCGCACTCGCGCATCCTGGACCAGGTCGCCAATGGCGTCGCCACGCGCATGGCCGTGCTGGCGCAGCTGCTCGCGCCGCCTGCATAATCGAATCCTGTTTCGGGGAACCCAAGGAGAAAACCATGCGTCCAGTCCTGCGCCGGGCCGCACTCGCGGCTGCCTGCGTTTCCGCACTCGCGCTCGCCGGCTGCGGCAACCACGTCGCCTCCAATGCGCCGATCACGTATGCGCCCGCGGACACGCCGTACCTGTTCGCCAACACCAAGGCAGTGCCGGAAGACGTCGCGAACGCATGGGGCCAGGCCAACGACAAGGTGATGTCGATGCGGATCCAGCAGCTCGGCCATTTCGCCGACGCCTTCGGCCAGAAGGATCCCGAGGTTGCGACGGTACTCGACGCGCTCAAGGACGAACTTGCCGACGTGCATTCCGTGAAGGACATGGAGCAGGCAACGGGTTTTTCGCGATCCGCGCTGTATGCGTTCTACGGCATCGGCGACGTGCCCGTGGTGCGCGTCGAACTGGCATCGCCGGATGCGTTCAAGGCGTTCTGGTCGCGCGTCGAAAAGCGCGCGGGGACCACCACCCCGGCCACCAAGCTCGGCGGACAAAGCTACTGGGTGATCGGCGGCAATGACGCCAAGCTGCACTTGCTTGTGGCGATCGAAGACAAGCAGCTGGTGGCGACGATGGCGCCCACCAACGCCAGCGAGGATCTTCTGAAGCAGTTGCTGGGACTGTCCAAGCCGTCCAGCAGCGCGGTGGATCGCCTGGCGCGCATCGACGGTGACAATGGCTATGGCGAGTACGGTTCGGGTTACGTCGACCTGCCGAAGCTGTTCGCGAACCTGTTCGACGGCAAGGATCCGGTCACCCGCGAATTCGCCAAGGATCTCGGCGGCGACGCCGCGGCCAGCCCGGCGTGCGCGGGCGAGTTCGCGTCGCTGGCAAGCCAGGCTCCGCTCGCCAGCATGGGGTTCACCACTTATTCCGCGAGGGAAATCCGCGGCGGTATCGACGTGCAGTTGTCGCCCGCCTTGCTGGGCGCGCTGACTGCGCTGAAGCAGCCGGTACCAGGGATGGACGAGCAATCCGATCATTCCATGTTCGACATGGTGCTCGCGCTGCCGCTGCAGAAGTGGCAGGCCTTCATCAAGGGCCGCGCGGAAGCGGCGGCGGCGAAAACCTACCAGTGTCCAGCGTTGCAGTCGCTCAACAAATTCGCGAACACCGCGGCCAACCCGCCGGTGCAGATGCCGCCGGAAGCGGCATCGATGCTGGGCTTCCGCGTGGTGCTGGACAAATGGGACATCGGTCCGCGGATCGCCGGCCGCATGCTGGTCGCCAGTTCGAATCCGGCCGAACTCGCGCAGAAGATCCAGCAGACCATGCCGCAGTTCGCGTTGAAGAGCATCGCGACCGACGGCAAACCCGTGGCGTTCGACCTGCCGCCCCG
>DATNAW010000113.1:0-3468 GCA_035572335.1 Rhodanobacteraceae bacterium | reverse complement strand
CTCGACGTCAAGCGCTTCTATCTTTCGATCGATCACCAGTTCAACGACATCTGGTCGGCGAACCTGACCACCGATTTCAATTACACGAGCGTGACCGGCGAAACCCAGTTGTTCGTCAAGAAGGCTTACCTGCAAGGCGCGTTCTCCAAGCTCGCCACGCTGCGCGTCGGTTCGGCCAACATGGCGTGGATTCCGTTCGTCGAGGACTGGTACGGCTACCGCTTCGTCGAGAACACGCTGGTCGACCGGGAAAAACTCGGCAACTCCGCGGACTGGGGCCTGCACCTGCTGGGCGACAACGGTCTGTTCAATTACCAGGTGTCGGCGGTGAACGGCGGCGGCTACAAGAATCCGTCGCGCTCCGATCACGTCGATTTCGAAGGCCGCGTCGGCCTGCAGCCGGTCAAGGGCCTCATGTTCGCGGTCGGCGCCTACGATGGCGATCTCGGCAAGAACACGCAAACCGTCTCCACCCTGCATAGCGCGCGCCGCTACGACGCGATGGCGGCGTGGAACCGCGACGGCCTGCGCCTCGGCGCGGAGTGGTTCAAGACCGACAACTGGAAGAATGTCACCACGCCCACCACCGACACCGCGTCGGGCTATTCCGTGTGGGGCAGCTACGATTTCACTTCCGCTTCGCTGTTCGCGCGCTACGACCAGGCCAAGCTCAGCAAGGACATCGATCCGTCGCTGAAAGACACTTACTGGAACGCCGGCGTAGCCTTCCCGCTCACCAAGGGCGTGAAGGTGGCGGTCGCGTACAAGGACGAACGCCTGCGCAACGACACCACCACCGACGTCCACACCCGCGAGATCGGCGCGTGGGGCGAAGTGAAGTTCTGATCCATGCGTCGGACCCCGACAGATCTCCAGCGTTGGCGGCAAACAAGTCCGCCGCCTTTTTTGTAGTCTGGATGCAGCGAAGCAACCGCGTTTGCAGGACGGCAAACGCGAACGGCGAAGCCGGCCCGAAGGCGAAGCGAATGCGCGGCGCGCGAGCGACATGGATGTCGCGAATCAATCCGGGGATCTGTTTTCAAAGCATTCCCGGATTCCGGCGCTGCGCGCCTGCATCGGGGCTACGCGGATTCGAGCAACCGTGCGTTGTCGAATACGCACGTGAACGTCGAGCCCTCCCCGGGCTCGCTTTCGATCCGCAGCTCGGCGTCGTGCAGGTTCAGCACGTGCTTGACGATCGAAAGACCGAGTCCGGTGCCGCCGGTCGCGCGCGAACGGCTGGACGAGACGCGGTAGAACCGTTCGGTCAGCCGCGACAGGTGATCGGCGGGAATGCCGTAACCAGTGTCCTTGACCGAATACTCGGCACCGACCGACGTGCGCCGCCAACGGATCGTGATGCTGCCGCCTTCGGGCGTATAGCGCACCGCATTGCTGACCAGGTTCGAGAATGCACTGTGCAGATCCTTGGGCGAACCCAGCAGGTCGACGTGGCCCTCGTCCTCGACCGCGACGCGGTGCTTGCCGTGACTCAGGGCTTCCGCCTCGCGTTGCAGCGACTCCAGCAGCGGCGCCATTTCCACGCGCTCTTCCGGAATGTGCTGCTGCATTTCCAGCCGCGACAGTTCCAGCAGGTCTTCGACGATCTGCCGCATGCGCTGCGACTGCGTGCGCATTTCGTTGAGCACCGGCGCCAGTGCGGGCACGTCCTCGGGATCAAGCAGTTCCAGGTAACCGTGGATGACCGTCAACGGCGTGCGCAGTTCGTGCGAAACGTTGGCGACGAAATCGCGGCGTACCTGTTCCAGCTTGGTGACGCGGCTGATGTCGCGCGCGATCAGCAGGCGGCGGCGGTCACCGTAGGGAATCAGCGACAACTGCAAGCGCACGGCGGGATCGACGGGTGAAGCGATGTCGTCGGCATCACCCCGCGCTTGCCTCAGCCACGTGCCCACCTCGCCATCGCCAAAACGATCCGCCACCGGCAGACCCCGATCACCTGGCCACGCGATGCCGAGCAGGCGCTGTGCCGCCGGATTGCACCAGCGCATATGACTGTCCGGGTCCAACAGGACCAACGCATCGCGCAATGCACACGCGGCCGTGCGCAGGTCGCTCAGCTCGGCGGCAAGACGCCGCGCGCGCGCGCGATCGGCGTTCATGTCGAAACGGAGAATCGATAACCGGTGCCGCGCACCGTCTGGATCAATCCGTCCAGCCCGAACGGTTCCAGCGTCTTGCGCAGGCGGCGGATGTGCACGTCCACGGTGCGTTCCTCGACGTACACGCTGCCGCCCCACACCTGGTCCAGCAGTTGCGCGCGCGAATACGCGCGTTCGGCGTGGCTCATGAAGAAGTGCAGCAGCCGGTATTCGGTTGGTCCGATCTCGACCTGCGTATCGCCGGCATACACGCGATGCGCGGGGCCGTCGATGCGCAAGCCGCCGCGCTCGATCGACCCCGTGCCGCCATCAGCCTGCGCGCGCCGCAGCACCGCCTTGATGCGCGCGATCAGTTCGCGCGTCGAAAACGGTTTCACCACGTAATCGTCGACGCCGGCTTCGAGGCCGCTGACGCGATCCACCTCCTCGCCGCGCGCGGTCAGCATGATGATCGGCACTTCGGCGGTGCGTTCCTCGCTGCGCAGGCGGCGCGCCAGTTCCAGTCCGGTCATGCCGGGCAGCATCCAGTCCAGCAGGATCAGGTCGGGCGGCGTGTCGCTGATTGCCACCAGCGCCGCGCGCGCGTCGGCGGCGTGGATCGCTTCCATGTCGGCCTTGCGCAACGCGAACGCCACCATGTCGCGGATCGACGCTTCGTCTTCGACGACCAGAATGCGTTTGTGCATGCTTGGGTTCCGTGTCGGGCACGTGACGTGATTATTGCAGCGGCGCAACATGACAATCTCGTGACAGCTTGGGCCCGTCGCCCGGCGCATGCGACACTGCGCGCTTTCCGATTCACCGCACCCGGATGGACCAGGCCGACCTCACCCGCCACACGCCGCTGATGCGCCAATACTTCGCCGCCAAGGCGGAGTATCCGGACACCTTGCTGCTGTTCCGGATGGGCGATTTCTACGAGCTGTTCTACGAGGATGCGCGCAAGGCCGCGCGGCTGCTGGACATCACGTTGACCCAGCGCGGCGCATCGGCCGGCGCGCCGATCCCGATGGCGGGCGTGCCCTATCACGCGGTCGAGTCGTATCTGGCGAAACTGGTCCGCGCGGGCGAATCGGCCGCGATCTGCGAGCAGATCGGCGATCCGAACGGCAAGGGCCCGATGGAGCGCAAGGTCGTGCGCGTGGTCACGCCGGGCACGCTCACCGACGAAGCGCTCTTGCCGGAGCGCCGCGACAACCTGCTGCTGGCGATCGCGGCGGGCGCATCGGGATTCGGCCTCGCGTGGGTCGATCTGGCGGGCGGACGCTTTTTGTTGTGTGAGGTTGCCGATGCGGACGCGTTGGCCGCCGAACTCGCGCGCCTCGCACCCGCCGAAACCCTGGTC
>DATNAW010000112.1:0-7518 GCA_035572335.1 Rhodanobacteraceae bacterium | reverse complement strand
CGGCATCCACGACGACGCGCCGCTCGCGGGCATGACCGAAGCGCAGTGGCGGCGCGTGATCGACGTGTCGTTGCACGGTTTTTTCCACGCGACGCAGCCGCTGCTGTTGCCGATGGCCCGTGCACGCTTCGGGCGCATCGTCGCGGTCTCGTCCGTGGCGGCGCAGATCGGCAACCGCGGGCAGGTCAATTACGCGGCGGCGAAATCGGCGTTGCATGGCGCGGCGAAATCCTTGGCGCGCGAGATGGCCTCGCGCGGCATCACCGTCAACGTGGTCGCGCCCGGCATCATCGAAGGGCGTTTGACCGAAGCCCTGTTTTCGCCGGAGCAGGTGAAGGCGATGATCCCCGCCGCGCGCACCGGCACGCCTGCAGAAGTGGCGGGCGTGGTGGCGTTCCTGTGTTCCGACGGGGCTGGCTACGTCAATGGCCAGGTGATCGGCGTGAACGGCGGGATGGCCTGATGTTCGGCGCCTTTTCGTTCTCGATCCGTTGCATGCGCCGCGGTGGCCTGCTGGCCAAGAGCCCTGATTGACACCCGCACACCGCCGGCGTATACAGCGGCAGGGCCAACTGTGAAGTACATCACATACTGAGCGACCGCCCGGCCTTGTCCGGGTGGTGCGGGATGGGGTCTTCGCCGTCGCCCGACCGCGTCTTTTCCGCAGGCCAGGAGGGAGGTTGCGCATGAACGTCAATGTCTTCGGGACCAGGTTCTGGATCGGGTTGCTGTTGGTCGGCGGTGGCGTCCTCGTTGCGTCGGAGGGATTCGCCAGTTCCAACGCGCAGCCGCAGATGCCACGTTGCAACAGCAGGATCGGCACGCTGGCGGTGCAGGAACCGCAGAACGGCAACCAGTGGTGGACGTCGATGAACCTCGAATCGCCGGCCGCGCTGATCAAGGTGTATGTCTCGCAATCGGGTTGCTTCACGCTGGTCGATCGCGGCAAGGGCTTGCAGGCCGCTGAGCAGGAACGTTCGCTGGCTGGCGAAGGCGAGATGCGCGTCGGCTCGAACATCGGCAAGGGCCAAATGAAAGCGGCCGATTACGTGCTGGTGCCCGATATCGCCAACAGCAACGGCAATGCCCAGCGCACCAACATAGGCGGCATCCTGGGCGGATTGATCGGACACGGCGCGGGCGCGGTGCTGGGCGGCGTCAGCCTGTCCAAGAAGACTGCCGACGTGGTGCTGACCCTCACCGACATCCGCTCGACCGAACAGGTAGCGCTCGAACAGGGCCACGCCGACAAGACCGACGTGGGCTGGTCGGGCGGGGGCGGGGCGGGATTCTGGGGCGGCTTCGCGGCGGGTGGCGCCAGCGGCTACGCCAATACGGAAATCGGCCAGGTCGTCGCGATGGCGTACCTCGATGCGTACACCAAGATGGTGGCGGACCTGCAGCGCAACGCGCCCAACGCGAAAGCGGACAACGTGCAGCAGGCGGTGCGGCTGACCGAGGGCACCAAGCTCTATTCCGACGCGAACCTGCATTCGTCCGTGGTGCGCACCCTCAAGTCCGGCATGATGCTGTATCCGACCGGTGACAAGGTCGGCATCTGGTGGAAGGTGTCGGACGAACTGGGCAACATCGGCTGGGTGCTTTCGAGCAAGCTCGAACTGGCGCACTGATCGCCCTCGCTGCAGCGCGGCGGCAACTCACGCCGCCGCGTTGAAAAGCGCTGGCCGCGCGTGCTGCCCCGCGTCGACACGGAGTGATCCGATCGCGAGCCGGGGCGCGTCGCGCGCCGCGGCTTCCGCCAGCGCACCGGCCAGCGCGTGCAGGAGTTGGATGTTTTCGCGCAGGCGTGCGCGGATCGACGCATCATCGAGCGTGTCGCGCAGCCGCGCGTTGAGGCGTGCGAACCACGCGAGTTGCTGCTGATCCATCCATCCCGGCGCCGCGCATGCGCTGTCGCCCGCGTGCCAGTCCCGGAACAATGCCTGCACCCGCAGGTTCAGGGATTCCGCCGACACCATTTCCGCGGACAGGTCGGCAAACAGCGCGAGGTCGGTGATGCGCCCGCCGATCACCAGCGGGCACAGCACGCCCCAGTAGTAGGCGTAATCCCACAGTACCTTCGCGCTCATCACGCGTGCGTTGCCGAACAGCGCGTACTGGCCGCGGTAGAGTTCCAGCATGTTGCGGTAGAACGACAGGAACACTTGCTGGAAATGATGCGCGGTGCGCGCGTCCATGCCTCCGGCGAAATCGCGTGCGACGAGTTCGGTGATGTAGGTATTGCCGATCGCAATGAAATCGGAGCCCGGCGAATAGAACGGATCCAGGAACAGCGCGGCTTCGCCCGTGAGCGCCCAGCGGTCGGCGCTGAACACCTGGGTGCAGCCGTATGAAACCTTGCGCAGGAAGGCGAAATCGAGCAGCGCGTCCCGGCGCGCCTCCAGTTCACGGGCCAGCGCCGGCTGGTGTTCGCCGAGCCACGCCAGTGCGCGCTCGAAGCTGTTGAATGTTTCCAGTGGGTGCATCGTCGAGTCCGCGACGATGCCGATCGAGTGCGCGCCGGACGCCAGCGGAATCAGCCATACCCAGTAACCGGGACCGCAAAGATGGTTGGTGGAGCGCCAGCGTTCCTGCGGATCGCAGCGTTCGCGCCATGCGGGGTTGTCGCACCAGTGGTCGAGGTGCAGGCGCGCATCGACGCGCATCCACGCGGCGCCGATGGGGTGGCCGTTGTCTTCCCCGATGCCGAGTTGGCGGCGCAGCAGGCCGGCGCGGCCGGATGCGTCGATCAGCCAGCGCGCGCGGTGCGTCTGCGTTGCACTATCGTGCGTCGCATGCACGACATGCGGCTCACCGGGTTCGATCGCACGCACGGTGACGCCTTGAATGAATTCGATGCCGCGCCGTTCCACTTCGCGGCCCAGGAAATTCTCGAAGGTGCCGCGTTCGATCTGCCACGTTGGCGTCGGAAACACGCGGCTGATGCCGAGTTCAGGGCAGTGGTCGAGGTCGGAGCGGCCGTCGCTGAAGAAAAACCGGAATCCGAATTTGCGCACCTGCGCGGTGTCGAGGTGTTCGCGCAATCCGAGTGTGTTTGCAAAGTAGTGCGCGCCGATCTCGACCGTCGATTCGCCCACCTTGTGCGCCGCGGCGGGCACCGGATGGCAGCGCCGCTCCAGCACGCGGATCGCGAGCTGAGGGCAGCGGTCGTGCAATTGCAATGCGAGGGTGAGTCCGGCGAGTCCACCGCCGAGGATGAGGACGTCCGCGGGCGCGGGACCGGCCATCATTCTCCCGGTGGCGCGCCCGCGCCGGCCAGACGCGCGGAAGGTGGTGCCGCGAGCAGGCCTTCGGGATCGTAAACCTGCGGAGGATCGCCGTGCGACGCGCGATAGCTTTGCACCAGGCGCCCGTAATGCGCGACGCGCCGGATGGTGTACCAGGTAATGCGCACCGTGTCGCGTACCGACCTGAAGTGGCTGTGGCGCGCGTCGCTGTCATAACGGGACACGATGGGAATCGACACCACGGGCATATCGAGATCGCGCGAAGCGGCGATCAGGATCGCGGCTTCGAACACGAAATCCTGCGCGGGCAGGTCGACCAGTTCGACCGCCGCACGCGGATACCAGCGCTGGCCGCTCTGGGTGTCGGCGATCGGACGCCCGCAGCCCCAGCTGATGCCCCAGTCGGCGAAATCGTTGGCGCGCCGGCGTCCCGTCGGCTGGCGTTCGCGTTCCAGCATGCGCGCGCCGATGATCATCGCATCCGGAAACTGTCGCGCGGCGGCGAGGATGCGCGGAATGTCGGTGGGATCGTGCTGGCCGTCGCCGTCCATCGTCAGCACACCCGTCGCGCCGCGTTTCAACGCTTCACGGAAACCGGCGCGCAACGCTTCGCCCTTGCCGCGCCGTTCCGGGTGGCGGATCAGCGTCACCGGCATCTGCGCGACGATCGCGGCGGTGTCGTCGCTGGAACCGTCGTCGATCACGATCACGTCATGGCAATGCGCCAGCACGCCTTCCAGCAGGCCGCGGATCGCCAGCGCCTCGTTGAGGCAGGGCACGATCACGAAGGGACGGGCGGTGGCGTTGTTCAAAACGTGATCTCCATGTCCAGTGACAATCCCGGTGACAGCGGCAAACGCAGGCGCCGTCCCTTTTCGACGGCGAGCGCGTGCAGCAAGGCAAGCGCGTGTGCGTTGGCTGGATTGTCGCCCGCCACGCCCTGCAGTGCCAAGCCGCCGCCGGCGAACGGTTCATCTGCCGCACCATCCAACGCGAGGTCGAGCCGCGCGCCCGCTGATCCATGCGGCGCAAGCACCAGCGCCGCGCCGAAGGCCAGCGTGGTGTGGGTCATTTCTCCTAGCGGCCCGGTCGAGGCGACATCGCTGGAGGCGAACAGTACGGGTGTGTCCTCGGCGCATGCGAACACCGCCGTTTCCAGCAAGCCGGCCGCGAAGCTGCGGTGATGCGCGGTTACCGCGCTGGACGCCGCGGTACAGCCGGTCGCGATGGTCCAATAGCCGGCGGGTGCGTTCAACACCGAGTTGTGGAATTTCGTGGGCGACATGTCCAGCGGCGCGCGCGCCAGGGTTTCACACACATAATCGGTGATCGCGAGCTCGCCGTGCGTGGATGCAAAGACGCATGGCAGGTTGGCCGGATCGATGCCTGCCATCGCCGCGGCTTGCGCGGCGACATCGGCCGCAAGGCGCACGCCGTCGGGCGCACGTCGGCGTTCGGCAGCCGGCAGCACCGAACCGGCGGGACGCGCCGGCGCGTCATTGGCCGGCGCGGCTTCGCCGCGCAGGATCCCGCGAAGCCGCTGCCAATCCGGTGCGCCCGGTGCCCACGCGCCGATGCCAGTGAGGTGCAATGAAAGCGGCGCGCTCACGAGAATTCTCCGCGCCCGAGCACCAGGCACGCGTTGTTGCCGCCGAAGCCGAACGAATTGCTGACTGCCACGTCGATGCGTCGTTCGGCAGGTTGCAGCGCCAGCCATTTCGCGGCTTCCGGCATCGGTTCGCTGCAGCCAAGGTTGGGCGGCACGATGCCTTGTTCGATCGCGAGCAAAGCGATCACGGCTTCCAGCGCGCCTGCCGCGCCGAGCGTGTGGCCGGTGAAGCCCTTGGTGGAACTTGCGCGCGTGCGCGCATCGAAACGCGGCAGGACCTTCGCCTCGACCTCGTCGTTCTTCGACGTCGCGGTGCCGTGCAGGTTGACGTAATCGACGGCGCCCGCATCGATGCCCGCGCGCGCCAGCGCATCATCCAGTGCCGCATGCGCGCCGCGTCCCTCCGGATGCGGCGTCGACATGTGGTACGCATCCGAGGATTCGCCGTGGCCCAGCAGGCGCGGTGCGCGCGGCGCCGCCTCGACGCGTTCCAGCAGCGCGAACCCGGCGGCTTCTCCGATCGAGATGCCGTCGCGATGCACGTCGAACGGCCGGCAGGCTCGCGTCGACACCAGTTCCAGCGAATGGAACCCGAACAGCACGCTGTCGCACAGTGTGTCCACGCCGCCAACCAGTGCGGCATCGGCGAGGCCCAGGCGGATCAGGCGTTCCGCCGACGCGAACACCTTGGCCGACGACGAACACGCGGTCGAAACTGTCAACGCGGGACCGGCGATGCCGGTCGCGTCCGCGACGAACGCGACGAGCGAATGCGGCGTGTGGATTTCCGGACGCTGCAGGTCGGCGGGGAAATGGCCTTGGTCGAGCCGGCGATACGCATCTTCGGTCGAACCGATGCTCGCCGTCGAAGTGCCGAGCACCAGCGCCACGCGCGGCGCACCGTGCCGCGCGATCAAAGCGGCGACGGCATCGAGCAATCCATCCTGCTGCAGCCCGATCCAAGCGAGGCGGTTGTTGCGGCAATCCCAGTGCGCGAGTTCCGCGGGCAGCGCCGAGTCCTCGATGCCTGCCACGCGGCCAATCCGGCACTCCAGCGGTGTCGGGGAGAAATCGTTCGCGATCAACCCGCCGCGCGCGTTGCGCAGGGCGTCGAGGTGGGCCGCAAGGCCGCGGCCGAGCGCGGAAGTCGCGCTGCAGGCGGTGATGGCGAGCGGTGCGATGCGTTCCGGCACCCGGTGGTTCCATTCATTGCTGGCTTGCCAGTATACGTTGCGGCCGACGCGGCGGGTGCGCGGTTACACTCGCGTGCGCGGCGCATCCGCCGCGCACGGTTCACGGGGAGGAAACACCATGTTTCACATGCGTATGAGGAAATTCGGCTGGTCCTTGCTGCTGGTACCGGCACTGGTGCTGTTGATGGGGTCGCGGCAGGTGCCGCTGACCGATCCCGCGCCGATTCCGGTGCCGGCGAACGTCAGCCAGGACAAGGTCATGCAGGTCATCGAGCAGTCGCTGTCGGCCCGCAACTGGCGCATTGTCAAGCACGTGCCGGGCGAGGTCGACGCGGTGTACGACCCGCGCGATTTCAGCGTCACCATCGCGGTGCATTACAGCCCGCAGCAGATCCAGATCAATTACGTCACCAGCACCAAGCTCAAGTACGAGGAGCGCAATGGGGTGCGCTACATCCACAGGAATTACGAAAGCTGGATCAAGAATCTCGTCACCGATATCCAGAATGGATTGATGATGGCCAAGTGATCAATGCGGGCGGCGCAATGCCGCCCGCCGTTTCCCGGAAATGTCGATGCAATCCAACGTGGAAAGAGTCGATGCCTTCCTGCGGGATTTGCAGGATCGCATTTGTGCGGCGCTGGAAAAGGCAGATGGCGGCGCGCGCTTTATCGAAGACGCATGGACACGTTCCGCCGGGGGCGGCGGGCGCACCCGCGTCCTGAAAAACGGTACGGTGTTCGAGCAGGCCGGCGTCAACTATTCGCGAGTGACCGGTGACAAGCTGCCGCCGTCGGCGACCGCGCATCGCCCGCGGCTTGCCGGCCGGCAGTGGACCGCGTGCGGCGTGTCGCTGGTGGTCCATCCGAACAATCCGCACGTGCCGACCTCGCACGCCAACGTGCGCTATTTCGAGGCGGACAAGGCCGGCGAGGAACCGGTATGGTGGTTCGGCGGCGGGTTCGACCTCACGCCGTTCTATCCCTTCGACGAAGACTGCGTGCACTGGCACACCGTCGCGCGCGACCTGTGCGCGCCGTTCGGCGACGGCGTCTACCCGGAATACAAGAAGTGGTGCGACGAGTATTTCTACCTGAAGCATCGCAGCGAGACGCGCGGCATCGGCGGGTTGTTCTTCGACGATCTCAACGCATGGGGCTTCGAGCGCTGCTTCGCGTTCATGCAGGCGGTCGGCAACGGCTACCTCGATGCCTACCTGCCGATCGTCGAACGCCGCAAGGACATGCGCTACGGCGAACGCGAACGCGAATTCCAGCTGTACCGCCGCGGCCGCTACGTCGAATTCAACCTGGTGTACGACCGCGGCACCTTGTTCGGCCTGCAGTCCGGCGGCCGCACCGAATCCATCCTGATGTCGCTGCCGCCGCGCGTGCGCTACGAATACGGGTACGCGCCCGGACCCGGCAGCGTCGAAGCGCGGCTCGGGGAATACCTCAAGCCGCGCGA
>DATNAW010000111.1:0-5331 GCA_035572335.1 Rhodanobacteraceae bacterium | reverse complement strand
GTGCTGGCGAACGACGCCGCGAAGCAGGCGCCCGCCGCACTGCAGCCCTACGGCTATTACAACGCGCACGCGACCAGTGAACTGCAACACGTGGGCAGTGAATGGCAGGTGCACCTGCAGGTGACGCCCGGCCCTGCCACGAAAGTCGCGACGCTGGACGTACAGGTGCCGGATGTCGCGCTGCAACTGCGGCCGGTGAAGATCGCCGTGCGCGCGTTCCATCCGCGCGTCGGCGAGCAGATGAACGATGCGACCTACGAGGCGTCCAAGGCCACGATTGCGAGTGCGTTGCTGGAAACCGGCTGGCTGGATGCCAAGGCCACCGAACACAAGGTCGCGGTGACGCGCGCCGACAACCGCGCCGCGATCCACCTGCGTTACGACGTGGGCACGCGTTACAAACTCGGCGAAGTGACCTTCGAAGGTTCGCAGTTCAAAACCGGCTTCCTGCAACGCTACGTGCCCTGGGAAACCGGCGACTGGTATTCGCAGTCGAGCCTGCTGGCGTTGCAGCAGGCGCTCACCGATGCCGATTATTTCTCGATCGTCGACGTCGAACCCGAAGCCGCGCAAGCGAAGGACCACGTGGTGCCGGTGAAGGTGGAAATCGCGCCGGCCAAACGCACGGTGTACACCTCGGGCGTGTTCGTCGGCACCGACACCGGGCCCGGCGTGCGCGGCGGCATCAAGCGGCGCTGGATCAACCGCAGTGGCCACACGCTGGACACCGAGGCGCTGATCGCGCTGCGGCTCAAAACCGCGCAGGTCGTGTACGGCATTCCGCGTCCGGGCCACGACAACGCCAGCTTCAATCTCGGCATCGGCTATCGCGACGAGAACACCAAGACTTCGGTGTCGCGCACGTTCTCCATCGCCGCCAACGAAACACGCGACTGGCACGGCTGGGTGCGCACCATCGGCATGCACCTGCTCAGCGGTACGTTCACCGTCGGCAATTCCGGCAACGACGTCAATATCCCCGGCATCGAACGCGGACGCAGCACGCTGATCTATCCGGAGATAGGCCTGACCAAGAAAGTCGCCGACAACCCGCTGTTCGTGCGCAAGGGTTACTCGATCAATTTGATCGCGCGCGCCGGCCCCGGCATCGACACCCGCTTCGCACAGGCGCTGGCCGACGTCACGTGGATCCACGCAATCGGCCGCGACAACCGGCTGATCCTGCGCGGCAACGCCGGCATTACCAGCGTCGCGGATTTCAGCCAGTTGCCGCCGCAACTGCGCTTCTTCGCTGGCGGCGATCGTTCGATCCGCGGCTATGCGTACCAGGCGATTGGTCCGCGCAACAGTTACGGGCTGGTGGTCGGTGGCGAGCGCCTGCTGGTCGGCAGTGCCACCATCGAACATTACTTCACCCGCAACTGGGGCATGGCCGCGTTCGTGGATTCCGGCGACGCGTTCAACGGCACCGATTTCCATGCGCGCACCGGCGCGGGTGTCGGCGTGCGCTGGCGTTCACCGGTCGGCATGGTGCGCGTCGATGTCGGCGTGCCGATCAACAACCCCTACTACCACGGTGCGCAACTGCACATCGTGATCGGGCCCGACCTGTGACGCGCACGCGCAAATGGCTGCTCGGTATCGTCGCCGCGATCGTCGCGCTCCTGGTCGTGCTCGTCGCGCTGCTGTCCTGGGTGCTGTACACGCCGTCGGGCCTGCGTTTCGCGCTGAACCGCGGCGTCGCGATGATGCACGGCCAGCTGGCGTACACGAGCGCGAGCGGCACGCTGGCACGCACCACGACCGTCGACGGGCTGCGCTACCACACCAGCGATGGCACGAGGGTCGCCATTGACCATGCGAGTGTCGACCTCCGCCCGTGGGCGCTGCTGGGCCACACGCTGCACATCGCGCGCGCGCGCATCGATGGCGTCACGCTGGACCTTGCGCCGTCCAAGCCATCCGGCGAGCCATCCACCTTTTCGTTGAAACCACCACTTGCGATCGTATTGGACGATACGCAGATCACCCGCATTGCCGTCAGCGAAAGCGGCAAACGCACGTTCGTCGCGAACAGCCTCGCGCTTGCCGGGAAGTGGAGCAGCCAGCAACTGTTGGTCAAGCAACTCGCGTTGCGCGCACCCGACGGCAGTGCCGACCTCGACGGGACTCTCGCGATCGCACGCGGCTATCCCGGGCACGGCAACGCGAAATTCGACTGGACCCATAACGGCACGCGCTACACCGGCACGCTCGCCTCGCAATCGGACGGCAGGACCGCGCAACTGCGTGCTGCGCTTTCCGCACCCGTCGCCCTCAGCGCCGACGCAACCCTGAAACTCGACGCTTCGCACGCGTGGACACTGGCGCTCAATGCGCCGACCTTCGACGCGAAGGCATTGCCCATGCTGCCCGCATCGCTGAAGACCCTCGCGCTGGACGTGCACGGCTCGGGCGACGGCAAGGGCGGCAAGTTGGATGGAACCCTCGTGGTCAACGGCACCACGCTGCAACTCGATCCCGCGCAATTCCGCTACGACGGCAAGGCGCTGACGCTCGATCCGCTGCGCCTGCATTCGCCACAGATCGCCGGCACCGCCACCGCGACGGGCGTCGTGCATCTCGATGCCAAACCGATGTCGTTCGCACTCGATGCCACGTGGCAGGACGTCGTGCTGCCCGCCAATCTCGCGGGCCAGGTGCTGGCGACGCACGGCGAAGTGAAACTCGACGGCACCAATGAACAGTTCGCGGTGAAGGGCGCGCTGGCGCTCGGTCCAACCGACCGGATGTCGAACATGCGGGTTGATCTTGCCGGCACGCCTCGGCAAATCGACTTGCACGCCTTGAAGGTCGTGCAGAACCAGGGCGGCCTCGACATGAGCGGCACCATCGGCCTGCAACAGCCGATGTCGTGGAAGCTCGATGCCGTCGCGAAGCGCTTCGATCCCGGCGCCGTTGTCGCTGGATGGAATGGCGCGCTGGATTTCACGCTGGCGACTGACGGCAAGCTCACACCGCAAGGTCCCGTCGCCACGCTGAAACTCGACAAAGTGTCCGGCACGCTGCGCCAGCGCATCATCGCGGGCAGCACAGCGGACCTCGTGATCACGCCCGACAACATGCTGCAGGGTTCGCTACTCCTCGTCGCGGGCAACAGTCGCATCCACGCCGTCGGCAAGCGCGGGCCACGCACTGACGCCGATGTCACGCTCGACCTTGCCTCGTTGGGCGATTGGCTGCCGAATGCTTCCGGCAAGTTGCAGGGCGCATTCACGCTCAGGGGCAACTGGCCGAAACTCGCGGTCGCGGGGCATCTGCAAGGCAGCGGTTTGAGCGCGGATGCGCGGCGCATCGACGCGCTGCAACTCACGGCTTCCATTCCGAACATCGCGCAACCGGGCGGTGATCTGTCGCTGGCCCTGCACGGCGTGCATGCGTCGGGGCTCGATTTCGACAGCGTCAGCCTGCAGGGCCACGGCAACGCCGCATCGCATCACCTGCAGTTGCGCGCCACTGGCAAACCGCTCAGCGCCGCGCTGGCACTGAACGGCAGTTGGCAGGCGAACACGAAGCGTTGGACCGGAACGTTGAGCGATGTCGAACTGTCACCGCAGGGCATGCCCGCGTGGCACCAGGAAGCAATGTCCACGATCGTGTACCAGAAAGGCGCGCTGACGCTCTCGCAACTTTGCCTGAGCGCCGGAGAACCGCGCCTGTGCGCGTCGGCGGATCGCAACGCGCAAGGCGCCATCACCGCGAAATATTCGCTGCGGCGCCTGCCGCTGCAGCTTCTTGCCACCATGGCATCGGGCGCCGATCCGATGCAGGCCAGCGGCGAACTTTCGGGCGCGGGACAACTCGCGATCGACGCGAATGGCACGATCAGTGGCAATGCCAATCTCGCCGCCAGCGCGGGCAGCATCGTCTACAGCTCGAATCCGGGCCGGTCGCTGCTCGCCTGGTCCAGCATCGGCATCGACCTCGAAGCATCCGGCGCGACCCAGCACGTCCGCCTGCACGGCGCGCTGGATGACGGCAGCCATGTCAACGGCGACGTCACCATCAGTGGCGCGAACCACGCCTTGCAGGGAACCATCGACGCCAACCTGCGCAGCCTCGCCTTCCTCGAAGCGGTATCGTCCGAAATCGCCAACGTGCAAGGCTCGCTCGCCGGCAACCTGCAACTGTCCGGCACGCTGGCTGCGCCGCAATTCCAGGGACGCGTCCAGACGCAGGGTTTCTCCGCGGAACTGCCCCGCGCGGGCCTGAAATTGCACGACGGCGAATTCGCGGTCGACGGCGATGCGCAAGGGAATCTTGCGATCAAGGGACAGATCGCATCCGGCGGTGGCGTACTGCACGTCGGCGGCAGCGTCGGCCTCGCCGCGAACGCGCCGTTGACACTCGACATCAAGGGCTCCAACGTGCTGGTCGCGGACATTCCCGCGGCGCACGTCGTCGCTGCGCCCGACCTGCACATCAGGCGCGCCAACGGCGTATTCGCGCTGACCGGAAGCGTGACGATTCCCGACGCCAAGGTCGAAGTCGAAAAGTTGCCGGGCCAGGGACCGACGCAGGCATCGCCCGACGTGGTGATCGTCGATGCGCCGCCCGCCGCGCAAGTCGCGCCGCTGGCGATGAATGCGGACATCGAAGTGAAGCTCGGCGACAAGGTGAAGGTGCACGGCTACGGCCTCGACGGCACCGTGCACGGACAACTCGCGGTGCAGGTGCGGCCAAGGCAAGCCGCGACCGGGCGCGGCCAGATCAGCGTCGGCGGCAAGTACCAGGCTTACGGACAGAACCTCAGCATCGAACGCGGCCGCCTGCTGTTCGCGGGCACGCCGCTCGACAATCCCGGCCTCGACATCCGCGCCGTGCGCAACATCCGCAGCCAGGACATCACGGTCGGCTTGCAGATCCGCGGCACCGCGCAGCGTCCGGTGCTGACGGTGTTCTCCGATCCCGCGATGGAACAGGCCGAAGCGCTTTCGTACCTCGTCACCGGCCGTCCGTTGAATGCGCTGAAGAGCGGCGAAGGCGACACGCTCAACACCGCCGCGCAGGCACTGGGCGGACTGGCCGGCGACCGGCTGGCCAAGTCGATCGGCTCGCGGCTCGGACTCGAGGCCGGCGTGTCATCGAGCGAAGCACTGGGCGGTTCCGCCTTCACCGCCGGCAAATATCTTTCGCCGCGTCTGTTCCTCAGCTACGGCGTCGGCCTGTTCACGCCGGGCCAGGTCATCACCCTGCGCTACACGCTCAACCGCTTCCTGCAATTCGAAGCCGAAAACGCCACGACCGGCAATCGCGCGAGTTTGAATTACCGGATCGAAAAGTAGGCCTCGCCAACGATGCGGTGCAGTG
>DATNAW010000110.1:0-16966 GCA_035572335.1 Rhodanobacteraceae bacterium | reverse complement strand
GGAATGTCGATGCCCGGCGCGAAATGCGCCGTCATCGTGGTGCGGTCGAGCGGGATGATCTTGATGCGCGAGTACGGGAAGTCGTCGGTCTGGAAGCCGGCGCCGTAGCGGAATGCGTTGTAGGCGTAGGGGATGGCGAGTTCGATCTTCTTGACGCGGACCTCCAGGGTGTCTCCCGGCTCCGCACCATCGATGTAGATCGGACCCGTGAGGATGTGGCCACCGGGCCCACGATCTTTCCTGGGCACGCCGTTGAAGATGTCCTTCAAATCCTGTTCGACGTCGACCGGCTTGACGCCGGCTTTTTCCAGTCCCTGCGGACTGTTGGTGAGCACGGTATGCACGACCACGGTATCGCCGGAATGAATGCGCAGCACCGGCGTCGTCGTGGCGTCGTAATGGCCCCACGCGACGGTCTTGGGCGTGGCGGGCAGCGTGTACGTCTTGCCGGAGCCGCCGCCTGCATCTTGTGCGCGGGCTCCGTGCGGACAGGCCGCGATGCAGGCACCGAGCAACAACAGGGCGACGGGTCGGATCGAATGCATTCGGGGTGCGGCCATGTCCGGGCTCCTCACGACAACGGTTCAAGTCTCACGCCATCCAGATTTGCTCGAATGCGCGGCTGAAGTTCAAGCCGAGCACCTTCTCCGCGGCGCGCGCGGAATAGCCATGCTTCAGCAACGCGTCGGCGACGCGTTCCAGCTTGCGCGGCGTGTTGATGTCGGGAATGTAGGGCGGACGATTTTCGCCCGGCGCGCCGACGCCCTGCTTGCGTCGGGTCTGCGCTTCCTCCGCCATCGCTTTCAATTCGGCGCTGTCGACGGTGAAGAATGCCGTGTCGGTGCCGATGCCGACATGGTCTTCGCCGCAAACCTTCAGCGCATGGATCATGTGCTGCATGTAATCGGCCAGCATCGGCTGGCGGTTTTCGGGCGTGAGGAACGGCAGCATGTAGATGCCCATCACGCCGCCCTTGTCGGCCAGCGCCTTCATTTCCTCGTCGCGCTTGTTGCGCGGGTGCATGAATACCGCGCGGCAGCCGGCATGCGTGATCAGCGGCGGCTTGTGCGAAAGCGCGATGGCTTCGGCGGTGGTGCAGGTGTTGGAATGGCTCAGGTCAAGCGCCACGCCTCGTTCGTTCATTCGCACGACGGCTTGGCGGCCGAGTTCGGTAAGGCCACCTGTTTCGCCGTCTAGGCAGCCGTGGCCCAGCGGCGTGTCATGGTTGTAGCTCAGCTGCATGACCAGCACGCCAAGCTTGCGGAACAGGTCGATGCGTTCAGGCTGGTCTGCCAGCATCGACGCCGCTTCGAACGAAAAGATCACCGCAAGTTTGTTCTCCGCCTTCGCGCGCCCGAGGTCGGCGTGTCCGCGTACCTTGATGAAGTTTTCCGGATGCGCTTCGATCAGTGCCTGTGCGGCGGCGATGTCGGCGACGGCTTCCTCGAACGTGCCGTTGGCGCCGCCCAGCGTGGTCTTCAGCGCGGTGACGCCGGAGTCGGCAAGCGCCTGGGACCGTGCCGCGTCATCGAACTGGAATCCGATGGATTCGAGCGCGTTGCAATCGAGCACGAAGGCGTTGCGATAGAGGTCGGCGCTGTTCAACGTGGATGCCTTGGATGCGAACGGCGATGCGGGACAACACGCGGCAACGTACCACGAATCGGCAGTTCGGATGATCCGCCAAGGGTCATGGTCGCATTTGCTTCGCTTGCGCCATTGAACCGGTGCCTATTGCCCACATGAAGGCAAAACGAGTGTCCCTGGGAGTCGCCGATGTTGCTGGATCCGATCAAGCTGGGCGCGCTGGCATTGCGCAACCGCATCGTGGTGTCGCCGATGTGCCAGTATTCATCGCCCGATGGCGTGCCCACCGACTGGCACCTGGTGCATCTCGGCAGCCGCGCGGTCGGTGGCGCGGGACTGGTGTTCACCGAGGCGAGTTCGGTTTCGCCCGAAGGGCGCATTTCACCGGACGATGCCGGGATCTGGAATGACGCGCAAGCCAAGGCGTGGTCGCGCATCGTCCGATTCATCCGCGGGCAGGGCGCGGCCGCAGGCGTGCAACTTGCGCACGCCGGACGCAAGGCCAGCACCGATGCGCCGTGGCGTGGCGGTGGTCCGCTGGACAAGGCGCATGGAGGCTGGACGCCGGTTGCGCCCAGCGCGGTTCCATTCGATGAAGGCTATCCGCTGCCGACTGCGCTGGATGCGGCCGGCATCGCCAAGGTCATTGCGGATTTCCGTGCCGCCGCGCAACGCGCGCGCGATGCGGGTTTCGAAGTGATCGAAATCCATGGCGCACACGGTTACCTGATCCACCAGTTCCTCTCGCCGCTGTCGAACACGCGTACCGATGAATATGGTGGCTCGCTGGAAAACCGTGCGCGACTGTTGCGGGAAATCATCGCGGCGGTGCGCGAAACCTGGCCGGCGCCGATGCCGCTGTGGGTGCGGCTGTCCGCGACGGATTGGGCGGAAGGCGGTTGGAACATCGACGAGTGCGTGCAGCTCGCACGCGTGTTGCGCGACGACGGCATCGACGTGATCGATGTGTCGTCCGGCGGCACCGTTGCGCATTCGAAGATTCCAACCGGCCCTGGCTACCAGGTGCCGTTCGCCGCGCGCATCCGCCGCGAAGCCGGCATCCACACCGCGACGGTCGGCCTGATCACCGACGCGCTTGAGGCCGAAGACATCCTGCGACGCGGCGACGCCGACCTGATCGAGATGGCGCGCGAGTTCCTGCGCGACCCGTACTTTCCGCGTCGCGCTGCGAAGGAACTCGACGCGAACGTTCGCGTACCGGAGCAGTATGCGCGCGCGTGGTGAAGACGGCTATTCGCCCGGGTGATACGCGCGCGTGGTGTGCGCCTTGATCTGATCCGGCCAGAAATAAACGGTGCGCAAATCGCCCGAGGCCCAGCGGTGTTGCTGGTCGGTGAAGTGCGGTGACTTGGGATCGCCACTCTGGCCGCCGACGTGGACCGCACGTGCGCTGACCTTCGGGCCGAACTCTATGGCTGCGACAAAGCTGTTGCCACTGCGTCCGTAGTATTTTTTCGTGCCGGGCCACTGGTGCGTGTTGGAGGCCGCCAGTGAGCCCCAGCGCGACGAGGTGAACGGCACCGCGATGCTGGGCTTGCTGTCGTCGAAATGCGGATGCACGGAATCATCCAGCCGCTGGTAGCGATTGATCGCGCCCCACGGCACGCCCCAGTAGCCGAAGTCCTTTTCCAGGCGATCGACCACTTCGACGAGTGCGTCGAGGCGGGTCTTCGAATCCGCCTTCCCGGCGATGTAGTCGATTTCGCGCATGTCGGTTTCGTGCGCGTCGAGGCCACTGGCTTGCGCCTTCGCGGCAACCTCGTTCCACATCGTGTCACCCCACCACACGGCCAGCGTGGTCGGAATCGACGCAGTGCCCCAACGATCGTCCCAGGTCCGCAGCACGCCGATCGGGCCTGCGAGTTTCGTCTTCAGCGGATCGCTCGAAGGCAAGCCGTCGTAGTCCTTCACCAGGATCGGGATCAGCCGCGCGAACGCGGGCAGATACGAATCGAACGCGTCCGTGATGAGTTTGGCCTTGGTGAAATCGTTCGCGCCGGTCAGCATCTTCGTTGCGTGGAGGCCGCGCGCGTTTTCGCCGAATGAATCCATGTACTGCGGAAAATCCGCGCGCTTCGGGCTGTCCTTGCCGGCGGCGGAGTAGGGCCAGTCGTTGGTGTTGAACACCCAGCCGGTGGCGGGGTTGACGACGTTCGGCATGTCCTTGAGCGGCGTCATGCCTTGCCACGCCGTCGCGGGATTGCTGCCGTCGACCGGCCTGGTGTAATCGAAGGCGTTGTCGCGCTTCGGGATGAACTGCGGCGCGAGGAAGGCGATCTCGCCCTTGTCGTCGGCGAACAAGGTGTTGTTGGACGAGTTGGCCTTGAGCTCGGCCACTTTCATGTAGCTCGCGAGGTCGGTGGCCTTGGTGCGCAGCCAGCTTTGTTCCAGCGCGGGAATCGGGCGATTCATCAGCGCCTCGGCGATCCACTTGCCGTTTTCGTCGGCCACCATCGGACCGTGCTGGGTGAAGTACGCGGTGAAAGTGCGCGCCTTGATCGAGCCGTCGGTTGCACGATAACGGATGGTGATTTTGCGGCTCGTGACGGGAAGTTCCTTGTCACCGAACTTGTATAAGTACTTGCCGTTCTTCTTCGAAATGGTTTCGGCGAATTGATCGACCGCATCAACGCCGGTGGACGTGTGCATCCAGCCAATGTGCTTGTTGAACCCTTGGTAGACGAAGAACTGACCCCACGTCGACGCGCCGTAGGCATCCAGGCCTTCGTCGCTGGAGATTTGCGATTCGCTGCGGAAATTGAAGGTGACGTGCGGATTGATCAGCAGCAGCGCGTGGCCGTCCGCGGTGAGCCTGGGCGCGATTGCGATGCCGTTGGAACCGGTCGGTTCGATCCAGGTCGGCGGCACGACCTGGGCCAGCGCGACGGTCGTGGCGCGGTCGGCGCCGTAGAACTTCGCGAGCTTCGCAAGATCCACGTCCTCGATGTCGCCGCCGATACTGCCTTCGGTGAAGGAAAGTGCCATCCACGGTTCGTAATGCTGGATCACCTTGGGATGCACGTCCGGGTGCGTGGCGAGGTACCAATTCATCCCGTCGGCCCACGCGTTCATCAGTTTCTTCAGCCAGTCGGGACTCTTCGCGTAATCCTGCTTGAGCACCGCGGGATCGATGAACAGCTGGTAGCGCAGGTTGTCCCAGATCGCGGATTCACCTTCGGCCTGCGCGCTCCAGCCCAGTGCGGTGAGGTAATTCATCTCGACGCGGTTGAAGTCGTCCTCGCATTGCGCGTAGATCATCCCGAACACGGCATCGGCATCGGTCTTGCCGTGGATGTGCGGAATGCCCCAGTCGTCGCGGGTGATGGTGACGGCCTGCGCTTCCTTTTGCAGCCGCGCGTATTCGGCGCCCTGCGCCGCGACGGGCGTCTGCCATGCCGACGGTGCGGTCGTGTCAGCGTGCGTTTGCGCTGCGGCGCAAAGGGGCGCGATCAGTAGGGCAGCGAACAGCGTCGCCGCGCAACGACGTGGGACTACAGCGAAACGTGCTGACATCGGCTTTCCCCTCCGCGAATCATGCAAATACGCAACCTTAGCGCGAAAACACGCGCACCGTTATCGGCACGCTCAATCAAGGTTGTGGACGAACGAGGAAAGCGATTCCCGCAGTGGCGGTCTGCTCTCGGCTCAGTCGGTCTTGCGCAGCCAGGTCTGCGTGCGTCCCAGCATCGGCATGCCGATGTAGCCGCGCACGTCGAGCTTCTGGCCGTCATCGGTGAGCGACAGCTTCACCTTGTAGGTCTTGCCGTTGTTGGGGTCGAGGATATGGCCGCCGTCCCATACGTCGTCGTCCTTCTTCACGCCCCACATGATGACCATGCCGTCGACCGGCTTGTTTTGGCGCTCGCCATCGCACTTGTCGCAGACCGGGTGCGTGCCCTGGTCGGAGAACAGCACCTGCTTGACCACGCCTTGCAGCGTGCCGTCGGGTTGCTGCGTGATCTCGATGATGGATTTGGGCTTGCCGGTGGCGTCGTCGACCTGCGTCCAGGTACCGACCGGCGTATCGCTGGCGGCGTAGGCGGTGGTGGCGAGCAGCAGGGCCAGTGCAATCAGGCCCGAGCGAAGGGTGGTGTGCATGGCATCGACTCCGGAACTGGCGATGGCGCTAGCCTGCGCGCTGTGAGGATGCGCGTCAACTGCATTGCATTCGGTGTCGTGACGCGGATCAGGGGTGGCGCGAAGCCGTCTGGCATAATGGAAAGCTGTCTTTTGCGATGTGATGCATCATGGCCGACGTCACCGAAGCCCGCGTCCGCGAACTCCTCGCGGGCATCGTCGATCCGCACACCGGCGTTTCGCTGGCCGACGGCGGTGCGATCCACGCGGTCGGCGTGGATGGCGATCGCGTGGCGGTCGAGATCACGTTGGGCTATCCGGCGGGTCAATGGCGCAAGACATTCGGAGCGAACATCAAGGCGGCACTGGAAAATGATCCGGCGATTTCGCGAGCCGCCGTGTCGGTCACGACGCGCATCGCAACGCACAAGGTGCAGGGCAACCTGATGCCGCTGCCGGGCGTCAAGAACATCATCGCGGTCGCGTCCGGCAAAGGTGGTGTGGGCAAATCGACGGTTGCGGTGAACCTCGCGCTGGCGCTTGCGGCGGAAGGCGCGAACGCCGGCGTGCTGGACGCGGACATCTACGGTCCCAGCCAGCCGCTGATGCTCGGCATCGAGGGCCGGCCGGAATCGCCGGACGGCAAGACCATCATCCCGATGACCAACCACGGCCTGCAGGTGATGTCGATCGGATTCCTGGTCGGCGAGGACACGCCGATGGTGTGGCGCGGGCCGATGGTGACGCAGGCGCTGACGCAATTGCTGACCGCGACCCGCTGGCGCGATCTGGACTACCTCGTCGTCGACATGCCGCCCGGTACCGGCGACATCCAGTTGACGCTCACGCAGCGCGTGCCGGTGGCGGGCGCGGTGATCGTCACGACGCCGCAGGACATCGCGCTGCTGGACGCGAAGAAGGGCCTGAAGGCGTTCGAGAAGGTGCAGGTGCCGGTGCTTGGCATCATCGAGAACATGGCGACGCACGTGTGCTCGAACTGCGGCCACGAGGAACACGTGTTCGGCGAAGGCGGCGGCGCGCGCATGGCCGAGCAGTACGGCGTGCCGTTGCTGGGCTCGTTGGCGCTGGACATCCGCATCCGCGAACAGGCCGATGGCGGCAATCCGACCGTCGCGGCGATGCCGGATTCCGATCTCGCGATGCGCTACCGCGAAATCGCGCGCAATACCGCAGCGCGCCTGTCGTTGCAGGCCGAGCGCGACATGACCGGCGTGCCGAACATCCGCGTCGCCGATGACTGAAGCCGCCGCGTCGCCCAAACGCGTGCTGTGCCTGTGCGGCAGCCTGCGCCGGGTTTCCGCCAACCGTGCGGCGCTGGAGGCTGCGCAGGCATTGGCGCCAGCGTCGTTGCAGCTCGAGATCCATCGGGGCATGGATGTGTTGCCGCCATTCAGTCCCGACCTCGAAGTCGATCCGCTTCCCCGGCCGGTACTGGATTTGCGGGAAGCGGTTGGGCGCGCCGATGCGTTGCTGGTCGCCTGTCCCGAATACGCGCATGGCATCCCGGGCGCCTTCAAGAACCTCCTGGATTGGCTGGTCGGCGCGCTAGAGTTTCCCGGCAAGCCGGTGCTGCTGCTGAATACATCGGCGCGTGGCTCGCATCACGCGCAGGACGCGTTGATGGACGTGCTGGGGACGATGTCGGCTCGCCTGCTGACGGAAGAACCGCTGCCGGTGCGCTTGCCAGGCGCGGGCTGCAGCGTGGAAGCCGTGCTGGCAAGCCAGGATCGCCGACTCGAGATCGACGTCGCCCTCGGTTGCGTTGCCGCCGGGTTGACGTGACCGCGCGCCGCGCTGTTACGCTTTCCGGTTTCAAGTCCCAGTCCCGAGAGCGCAGCGAGCACCCATGAGCATCAAGAGCGACAACTGGATCCGCCGCATGGCCGAGCAGCGCGGCATGATCGAGCCGTTCGAGCCCGGCCAGATCAAGCACAACGGCGGCGGCCGCATCGTGTCGTACGGAACCTCCAGTTACGGCTACGACGTACGCTGCGCGGGCGAGTTCAAGATCTTCACCAACATCAATTCCACCATCGTCGATCCCAAGGATTTCGATTCGCGCAACTTCGTGGACTTCAACGGCGACTGCTGCATCATCCCGCCGAACTCGTTCGCGCTGGCGCGCACCGTCGAATACTTCCGCATCCCCCGCAACGTGCTGACGATCTGCCTCGGCAAAAGCACTTACGCGCGCTGCGGCATCATCGTCAATGTCACGCCGCTGGAACCGGAGTGGGAGGGCCATGTGACGCTCGAGTTTTCCAATACCACGCCGCTGCCCGCAAAGATCTACGCCAACGAGGGCGTCGCGCAGATGCTGTTCCTGGAATCCGACGAGGTGTGTTCTACCAGCTACAAGGACCGCGGCGGCAAGTACCAGGGCCAGAAGGGCGTGACCCTCCCGAAGACTTGACCATCCAAGCCCACCCATTCAGCCAGCTTGTGGCACACTTTGCCGGCTGCGGCCCCCGGGCCTGCATCCGCGATCAGCATCGGAGACCGATTCCATGAACCTGCGTTCGTTTGTTGTGCGCCTTGGCGGCGCGGCACTGTTGGCGACGATGATCACGCTGGCTGGGTGCAACGCCAAAGTCCGTCGTGGCGCCGAAGCCACCGTGGACGTGCCGCAGCAGTACGACCTGACCATCGGCGCCTACAAGGACAACCAGTTCATGCTGGACGGCGCGGTACTGAGCGCGCCCGACCTCGAAGCACACTTCCGCTACCTGCAGGATCAGAAGCAATTGCCGAAGACCGTGCTGTTGACGGACACCGATGATGCGAAAGTCAACAATGCCGATCTGGAAGAGTTCGCCAGCCTGCAGCTGAGCTTCAAGTTCACCGGCTACGTCATGCACAAGGGCAAGCTGACCCTGATGAGCGCGGTGGAAGGCAAGAAGGACAGCGATTCGGACAAGGACAGCCACTGACCGCGCCGCACCACTTCGGCAGTGGCGGCGATCTTTCCGCCGCCTGATTGCGTCAAGCTTCGGTTCCTGCAGCCAGGCGCACGTCGCTGCCGGCGGTCAGCGCCGTGCGCACGATGATTTCCAGCGCCATCGTCATCTGTTCCAATGGCATGCCCGGCTGCCCGTGCGCGGCGGCCTGTTCCGGCAGCCACGGCACGTGCACGAAACCTGCGCGGATGTTGCGGCGGCGCCGCAGCGCATGCATCAGCGCGTAGAACACCTGGTTGCACACGTACGTGCCCGCCGTCTGCGAGATGTGCGCGGGGATTCCCGCCTGCTGCAGTTCACGCAAAGCGGCCTTGATGGGCAGCGTCGAGAAGAACGCCGCCGCGCCGCTTGCCAGCACCGGCTCGTCCACCGGTTGCACGCCCGCGTTGTCCGGGATGCGCGCATCGATCACGTTGACCGCGACGCGCTCCAGCGAAATGCCGTCCCGGCCGCCCGCCAGGCCGACCGCGATCGCGACGTGCGGTTCGTGCCGGCGCACCGCGCGCCACAGGGCGGGCAGCGCGCCATCGAATTCGCAGGGCAGTTCCGCGACCGCCACGCGGTGGCCTTCGATGGTGGTGCCGCCGAGCGCGCGCACGGCCTGCCACGAAGGGTTGACCGACTCCCCGCCGAATGGCGTGAAGCCGGTCAGCAATACAGTGCGTTCGTGCTGGCGTGCGATGTGGCTCAAAAGCGGAAGACCACGAGGTACATCAGGATCAAGTTTACGGCCAGCAGCAGCGCGCCGGTTTTCCATTGTGCGCGGATCACGTCGTATTGGTTCGGCAAGTCCAGCAACGCCACCGGCACGATGTTGAAGTTGGCCGCCATCGGCGTGAACAGCGTGCCGCAATAACCCGTCACCATGCCGAGCGCGCCCAGGATCGCCGGATCCGCGCCGTGCCGGTGGATCAGCAGCGGCAGGCCGATGCCCGCCATCAGCACCGGAAACGCCGCGAAGGCGTTGCCCATGATGACCGTGAACAGCACCATGCCGAGCGCGAACGCGACCACGCAGGCCAGCGCGTTGTCGACGGGAATCAGCAAACGCACCAGATCCGAGATCGCCGTGCCGACCCCGGTCGCGGCAAACACGCCGCCCAGCGCGGCGAGTGTCAACGGCAGCAGCGCGGCCCAGCCCAGCGTGTCGAGCAGGCGCCGGCCTTCGGAAAGCCCGGCCATCGGCCGCGCGCGCGTGACCCACAGCGCCGCGATCAGCGCGACCACGCAGGCGAGCGCCAGCCCCGTCAGCGTCATGCGCGTCGCATCGAACAGGTGCACGCCGTCGATGACAATGTGCGCGCCGAACAGCGCGACCAGCAGCGTCACCAGCGGAATCAGCAGGGCGGGCCCGAACAGCTTGTGGCGCAGGCGCAACGCGTCGGCTTCGCGTTCCGCCGTGTCGCGTTCACTCAGGGTTCCACGTTTCATGCGCGGCGACAGGATGGCCAGCGCGATCACGCCGACGCCGGCGAGTTGCGCGGGTACGGGGTTATGCACGGCGGACGCCGCGAGCACGAACTTGCCGCCCGCGATCAGCACGGCCAGCACGCCCCAGAAGGCCGCGTGCCACCAGCGCCGCCCGCGCAGGTTGAGGATCGCGGCGCCGGCCAGGAAAAGCGCGGTCAGCCAGTAGGCCTGTTCGATCGTCAGCATGTCAATCGGCCGCCTGTTTTTCGCGCACCGCCGGCACGCCGGAATGCAGGATGCGCCGCCCGAACAGCACCGTGCGGATCGCGTGGATCACGAACGCGGCGATCGCGGTCGGCAGTGCCCACAGCGCGATCTGAAGCGGCTGCAATTCGATGCCGTGCTGCGAATAGAAGCCCTGGATCAGCAGCACCGCGCCGAGCGCGATGAACACGTCCTCGCCGAAGAACAGCCCGATGTTGTCGGTGGCCGCGCTGAACGCGCGCACGTCGTTGCGTTCCTCCGGTTCCAATGGCCTGCCGCGCTTTTCGGCCGCACCTTCCGCCATCGGTGCGAGCAGCGGGCGCACGGTTTGCGCCTGGCCGGCGACGCCGGTCAGGCCCATCATCGACAGGATCTGGCGCAGGCCCAGGTACGCGATCAGCAGTCGCGAAAAGGTGAGGCTGCGCAGCGACGCGATCCAGTTGCGCGCGTGTTCGCGCAGGCCCGCGCGTTCCAGCACGCCGATGGCCGGCAGCGTCAGCAGGTACAGCAGCAAGGCACGTTCCGACACGAAGCTGGTGCCGAGCAGGGCGAGGATGTCGCCGATGGATTTGCCCGCCGCGAGTCCGCTGACGATGCCCGCGACCACCACCACCGGCACCGGGTTGAAGCGCAGCGCGAAACCCGCGACGACGACCAGCACGCCGAGCAGCGGCAGGTAGTGGAGCAGGGTAGTCATGCAGGGCCGGTCATGTCGGCCGCGCGGCCGACATGATCCGCACGTCCGCTTGCGCCAGTGCGCGGTGCAGGCGTTCCGCGAACGCCGCGGCATTCGCGCGGTCGCCGTGCACGCACAAGCTGTCCGCCTGGATGCGCACCGTACTGCCGTCGCCGGCCGCGGCTTCCCCTGCGGTCGCGATGGAAAGGGCTTGCGCGACCGCCGCGTCGATGTCCTCGATTACTGCGCCCGCTTCCGAACGCGGCGTCAATGAGCCATCCGCGCGATACCGGCGGTCGCAAAAACCTTCGCATTGCACGCGCAGGCCTGCCGCGCGCCCGGCATCCACCAGCGCGCTGCCGGCGAGCCCCATCAGGATCAGCGTCGAATTGAAATCGCGCACCGCGGCGGCGATGGCATAGGCCAGCGCGCGATCGCGCGCGGCCATGTTGTACAGCGCGCCGTGCGGCTTGACGTGGTGGAGGTGCGTGCCGGCCGCGCGCACGAAGGCGTGCAGGGCGCCGAGCTGGTACAGCGTTTGTGCGTAAACATCGTTGGACGAAACCTTCATTTCGCGCCGGCCGAAGCCTTGCAGGTCCGGCAGCGAAACGTGCGCGCCTATTGCGACGCCGTGTTCGATGCACAGCGCCACCGTCGCGCGCATGATCGCGGGATCACCCGCGTGGAATCCGCACGCGACGTTGGCCGAGGTGATCCACGGCATCACCCCCGCATCGTCGCCCATGCGCCAGGCGCCGAACGATTCGCCGATATCCGCGTTGAGGTCGATGGTCGAAGCCATTGCGCTTACGCTATGCCACAAAGGCATGGCGTGCAATGGCTGAGGGTGAGGCAGGGATGCCGAACGGATAGCGCGCCATGGATGGCTGGGCGTAGTGCCATGGGTCGTTCGCCGTCAGGTGCGTGCTTGAAGCCGCGCAGCGATGCCGGTTTCCAGTCGAGCCATTGCGCGCTCGCGTTCGCGCAGTGCGCGCAATGCATCGTCGAACGTGCAGGGCGTGAAGCGTAGCGCATCGCCCGGCCGGCGTTGCGCGAGGCGCGGGATGTCCCCCGCCGCGACCTGGCCGATGCGCGGATAGCCGCCGCTGACCGGGCACTCGGGACCGAACGCGATCGGTTGCCCCGACGGCGGCAATTGCAGGATGCCGGGCACGCAGCCTTCGCTGACCATTTCGACGGGCTCGTCGAATTCCAGCTTCGGACCGGACAGGCGCAGGCCCGCGCGGTTGGAGTCCGCTTGCACCACGAAGATTTTTGAAAACAGCAACTTGCGCGAAGTTTCTTTGAGTCTGTCGAAATGGCTGCCCGGCAACAGCCGCAGGGTCGCGACGGGCTCTTCCGGGAACCATGGCCGCGGATCGAGCCGCCAGTTCACGGGGTTTGATGTCGCGCTCGCCGCGGCCTGCGTTTTCAGGATATCGCCCGTGCGCAGTGGTCGCCCCATGAGTGGCCCCAGTTGCGCATTGACGTCGGTGCTGCGGCTGCCGAGCACCGGCGCGACATCGAATCCGCCACGCACGGCGAGATAGCTGCGACAGCCGGAACGCATCGCGCCCAGTTCGATCTTTGATCCTGCTGCCGCGAATACCGGTGCCCATGTCGGTCGCTCGGCGCCATCGATGCGCAACGGAATCGGGGCGCCGGTGACGGCAAGCCAAGCATCGTCGCGGAAGCGCAGCGTCGGTCCGAGCAGGGTGACTTCGAGCGCGCACGCATCGGGCGGATTGCCGCACAGCGCATTGGCGATGCGCAGCGCGGGTGCATCGAACGCCCCCGAGCGACCGATGCCCAAGTGCGCGTAGCCGGAGCGACCCGCATCCTGCAACGTCGTCAGCAAACCGGATTTGACGACCTCGATCGTCATGCGCTCCGATCCGCCAGGCGCGCGAATTCGTCCGCTTCGATCGCGCAAAAGCGCACGCGATCGCCCGGCGCCAGCAGGCACGGCGGTTCGCGGTCTGGATCGAACAACTTGAACGGCGTGCGCCCGATCAGGTGCCAGCCGCCCGGCAATCCGCGCGGATAGATGCCCGTCTGCGCGCCGCCGATCGCGACCGAGCCGGCCGGAACGCGCGTGCGCGGCGCCGCGCGGCGCGGCGCGTGCAACGCCGCGTCCAAGCCGAGCAGGTACGGAAAGCCTGGCGCGAACCCGAGCATTGCGACGGTGTATTCCGCCGCGGTATGGCGCGCGATGACTTCCTCGCGCGACAGCCCCGCGTGTTCCGCGACCGAATCGATATCCGGACCGCACTCGCCGCCGTAGCACACCGGGATTTCGACGACGTGCGGCACGTCGTGACCCAATGTGGTTGGCTTTTGCTCGTCATCCTGGCAAAAGCCAGGCCCCGGCGTTTCGATGATTGCTTCTCGGATCCTGCCACTGTCCCACGTCAACGGATCAAACCGAACCAGCAGCGTCGCGTAAGCCGGTGCGATATCCGTGATTCCGGGATTGCCTGCATTCCGCAACGCTTTCGCCGCAGCATGCACGCGCGCATTGGTCGCGATGTCGATGTCGTCGCCGAAGCGCAGCAGCAGCGCGTCCTCGGCCAGCGTCTCGACGGTGAAATCAGCCATCGCGCCCGCGCCGTGTCGTTTCTGCTCTGATTTCACGCCGCAACACCGCGAGCAACCTGTCGCGCGCCTCGGGCAGGTAATGATGCGCGGGTCCATGGCCCCAAACCGGCCCCGGCCACGCGGCATCGCCCTCGCGGCGGGCGACCACGTGCACGTGCAACTGGCGCACGATGTTGCCGAGCGCGCCCACGTTGAGCTTGTCGCATTCGACCACGCCACGCAGCACTTTCATCGCGCGCGTGATTTCACGCATCAACTGCGTGCGGTCGCGCTCGGCCAGATCATCGAATTCGGCAAGACCTTCGCGCCGCGGCACCAGCACCAGCCACGGGAATTGCGCGTCGTCCATTAGCAGCACGCGGCACAGAGTCCACTCGGCCACGAACAGCGTGTCCGCGGCGAGCCGCGCGTCGAGCTGGAATCCGGCATCGGCAGCCGCTTTCATGGTTGGCCCGCGAGTTCCCTGCCGAAGAACGCGAGCGTGCGCTCCCGCGCGAGACGCGCTGCATCCGCGTTGTAGACGCTCTTGTCCACGTCGCGGTTGAACGCGTGCCCGCAATGTTCGTACACGTATACCGGCGCATCGGGCCACGCCTTGCGATGCTTGTCGACCGCTTCGGCGGTGATCGAACGGTCGTTCGCGCCGAAGTGGAAAATCACCGGCGCCTTGAGCGGCTGGTCGAGATAGCCGGTATTGCGCGCGCCGTAATAGCTCGCCGCCGGCAGGCCGAGCCGTTGTGCCGCGAGCAGCGCAACGGTGCCGCCCCAGCAGTAGCCCACCACGCCGATTTTTCCGGATGACTTGATCGACTCCGCCGCGCTGGCGACGGCCTCCACCGGGCGATCCAGCCCGACTTCCATCGCCAGATCCTTGCCGCGCTCCGTCCCCGCCTTGTCATAGGCAAGCTCGACGTTGTTCTCGACGAAATCGAAGAACGCCGGCGCGATGGCGGTGTAGCCGTCATGCGCGTAGCCATCGGCGAGGCTGCGGATGTGCGCCGTGACACCGAAGATTTCCTGCACCACCACGATGCCGCCTTTTGGTTTCCGGTCCGGCTTGGCAAGATACGCGCCGATGCAATGGGTGCCGGCGGTCATGATGTTGATGCGTTCGCCCATGGCGGTGCTCCGTAGCTGCGATCACGCCAGCGTACTACGGAGCTTGCCGGTGCTTCTTCTTTCCGCAGCTGAGCGGCGTCAGGGCAATGAAGGCGTGGATGCAGCGGACGCGGGCGGCTGGGAACTGGCGTCGTACTTTTTCACCAGCGCCTGGAATACGGGCTGGCCGCGCAGTGGCAGCCACAGCGGATTGGCGCTGAGGTCGTTGCAGGCGACCGGGACCGTTGCGCAGAACTTCGGCAGCAGGTCCAGTGCCGTGGCGTTCTGGCCAAGTGCAACATAGAGCACGAGCACGTCGCTCATGGATGCCGGATCGAGGTCGGAGCGTTTCTGCAGCGCATCCACCGCGGCCAGCGCCTGCGCGTGCAGTTTGGGGTCCAACACGGCTTGGTAGGTCAGACGGCCCGCCGCGACCAGCGCCTTGGCCAACGGCGTATCGGGTTGGGCCAGATCAAAGGCCTTCACCGCATCCTCGGGGCGATGCAGCAGCGAATAGACCAGCGCGAGGTTGATCACGCTGTCGGCGCTGTGCGGCGCCAGTTTCATCAAGGCCAGCATCGGCGGCAACGCCTGTGCGTACTCGCCGGAATCCAAAGCAACCGCCGCGAGATTGTTTTGCGCGGTGGCGTTGCGGGGATCGAGTTGCACCGCTTCCTGTTCCTGCGCCAGCGCCTGCTTCGGCGGCAGCACGGGACCGTAATCCAGATGCGCGTTGGCATCGCTGGGGTCGAGTGCCAGCGCGCGCTGGAATTCAGCCTTGGCCTGCGCAAATTTGCTTTCCGATATATCGGCAACACCAAGCGCGACCAACGCTTCCACGTTGCGTGGATCAAGCGCCAGCGCCTGGTTCGCCTCGGCGCGCACCTTGGGCAGCGCGTCTTTCAGGGGCAACGTGGAATATTGGGTCAGGTCGAACCACGCGCGCGCGAGCCCGGCGTGGGCGTCGGCGTAACCGGGATCGAGCGCGATCGCCTGTTCCAGCAAGGCGCGGGCCTGCTGGAACGGCGCGGCGGTGTGGGCAGTTTCGATCAAGGCGCGAGCCTTGAGCACCAGGTCGTGCGCCTTGGGGTTTACCGTCGGCGCCGGGCCAAGCGCGGCGAACTTCACGTTCAGCGCCCCTGCGATCGCCGCGGAAATCTTGTCCTGCACCTGGAACACGTTGGCGGCCGAATCGTCGTAGTGATCCGACCACAACTGCTTGCCGGTGCGGGTGTCCACCAGTTCCGCGAGCACGCGGATCATGCCGCCCTCGCGCTCGATGCTGCCGTGCACGAGGTTGGCGACGTTCAGCGCCACGCCGACCGCGTTCGTCGGCTCGCGGCTGTCGCGGAATTTCGATGCGGTGTCCCAGGCGATCACCGTGAGCGCGGCGTTCTGGCCCAGCGCGTTGGTGAGTTCCTCGGTGATGCCGTCGCTGAAATACTGCTGCTTCGGATCACCATTGAGGTTGGTGAAGGGCAGCACCGCCAGTGTGCCGGCAGGCGGGTTGAAGGCCGCGTTGTATAGCCCGGATGCAACCGCGTCAGCGGTGGAATCCGGGATTGCGTTCCCGGGATTGCGCTGCGCTGCATCCGGGCTACCTGCCGCGACGGCAGCCGGCTTCACCCCGGCCGCAGCGATACCGTGCGGCAGCGCCAGCAGACGCCATCCCATCAATGCCACGGCGATCACCAGCACCGCGACGATCACGGTATTGAGCTTGCGGCCGATCTGGCGGGATTCGTGTTCCGGGCGCACCTGCGGTGAGCCAGCGGGCTCGGTGCGGCGCACGCCTTCCGGGGTGATTTCGTAGGCCCAAGTCAGCACCAGCACGATCGGGAAGCCGATCAGCGCCAGCACCACCACCAGGCGCACGTCGACGTTGGGGATGTTGAAGAAAGGGAACACCTGCGTCGCGACCTGCACGATCAGCCAACTGGCCACCGCGTAAGCCGCCGCCGCGCGCCAAACATGGCGGCGCTTGAGTTCTTCAAGGAAACCGGGCTTGGATTGCGCCACGCGCGGAAGGATTCCCGCCGGCGACACGCCGGCTTCCGCGCGGAAGTGTAGCCGTTCCCGATAAAATGCGGGGATTCGTCAGCAAGCCATTCCGCAATGCCCGCAGCCAATCCCAAAGTCGGTTTCGTCAGCCTCGGCTGCCCCAAGGCGCTGGTCGACTCCGAGCGCATCCTGACCCAGTTGAAGGCCGAGGGTTACGAGATCGTGCCGCGCTACGACAAGGCCAACGCGGTGATCG
>DATNAW010000109.1:0-6738 GCA_035572335.1 Rhodanobacteraceae bacterium | reverse complement strand
TACCGCATCGAATCCACCGACGCCAGCCTGCAAGGTTCGACCGCGGCGAGTTATCAGGTCGGCTACATGATCGCGCTGATCTGCGGTGGCGCTGGCGCGATGGTGGCGGCGAGCGGCTACGGCTGGACCATCGCGTACCTGATCATGGCCGGCTGCATGCTGCTGGCGCCCGCGACATGTCTCGTGATTCCCGAACCGATCGCGCTGCGCGACCGGCGCGTCAAGGTCGATCCTGCACTCATCGACGCCACGATCGCGCGGATGCGCGCCGGCTCGCTGTTGCTCGCGTTCGCCATCACCGCTGCGGCGGGTGCGGCATTGCATTTCGCGCTGCCCGCGAAGACCTCGGCCACCGTCATTGACGTCAGCGTCGGCGTGGTCCTGGCGTTCGAGTTGGCGTTGCTGGTGTTGCTGAAGGCCGCGCCGTTGCGGCCGCTGCTGGAAAAGTTGACCGGTTCGGTGGTGCTGCCGCTGACCGATTTCACCGGACGCATGGGAATGAGACTGGCGATTCCGATGCTGTTGTTGATCGTGACCTATCGCCTCAACTACATGACGATGGGCGTGGCCGCCAACACGTTCTACCTCGACATGCATTACACGCTCGACCAGATCGCGCTTGTCAGCAAGGTGTACGGAGTGATCCTGACCCTGGCCGGCGCGCTGCTGGCCGGCTGGCTGGTCAAGCGCAGGGGTGCATTGCGGGCGATGCTGCTGGGTCTGGTATTGCTCACCGCCGCGAATCTTTTCTACGGCCATCTCGCAACCATGAGCGGGCAGCCGCCGCCACTTGCGTGGCTGGCGGCCGGCATCAGCCTCGACAACGTCGCCAACGGCATCGCCGGCACGGCGTTCATCGCGTGGATGTCGTCGCTCACCAGCAAGGATTTCACCGCGACGCAGTACGCGCTGTTCGGCACGCTGTGGAGCCTGCCTGCCAAGAGCATCGCGAGCCAATGGGGACGCATTGTCGATGCGATCGGCTATCCCGCGTTTTACGTGTACACCGCAGCGATCGGCTTGCCGTCGTTGCTGCTGATCCTGTGGCTGCTGCGCGATCCGGCGGCGCGCAACGCCGAAGCTCAGCGGGGCGCGGCGTAGATCGCGCCCAACACGCGCGGCCCGCGCGCGCCGGTGACCGAGGGCAGGTTGCCCGGCATGTTTTCCAGACGTGCGCGGGCGAGCCACGCGAAACCCACCGCTTCGACGAAATCGGGATCGAGCCCAAGCGCCGCAGTGGTCTCCACTTTCACGTTCGGCAATTGACCGCGCAGTACGTCCATCAACGCCCCGTTGTGCACGCCACCGCCGCAGGCATACACCTCGCGGACTTCGGGTGCGTGGTCGCGCACTGCGCCGGCGATGCTGCGTGCGGAGAGTAGCAGCAGTGTGGCCTGCACGTTTTCTGGCGCGAGACCCTGCGGCAGCCGCGCGTCCAGCCAGTCGTTGTTGAAAACTTCGCGGCCGGTACTTTTCGGTGGCGACGCGCTGAAGTAGGGATCATCCAGCAGGCGCGCGAGCAATGCCTGGTCGACGCGGCCGCTGCGTGCCCACACACCGGCGTCGTCGCGGGGCGTGCCGCGCACACGCAACGACCACGCATCCATCAGGCAATTCGCGGGTCCGGTGTCGAAGCCCAGCACGGGTCTGTCCGGAACCAGCAACGTGAGGTTGGCGATCCCGCCGAGGTTGAGAATCGCGCGCGGCGTGACTGTGTCCGCGAGCACCGCTGCGTGCAAGGCCGGCAACAGCGGCGCGCCCTGCCCGCCTGCCGCGACGTCGGTACGGCGGAAGTCGCCCACGGCAACGATGCCGGTACGCTCGGCGACGACGTTGGGATCACCGAGTTGCGATGTGAAGGGATGCGGTCCCGACGGGCGATGGCACACCGTCTGGCCGTGCGAACCGAGCGCGGTGATCGCGCTTGGCGCGACATTCGCTTCGCGCAGCAGCGCGAGCGCCGCTTCGGCGAAACGCTCGCCGATTTCGACATCGAGGTGGCCAAGATCATCCAGCGCGAGCGCGGCATCGCTGCGCGCCAGCGCGACGATGCGTCGGCGCAGGTCGTCCGGATAAGGAAACGTGTGCGCGGCGATGACTTCCAGCCGCGGCGCGAAACACACCAACGCGGCATCGATGCCGTCGGCGCTGGTGCCGGAAATCAATCCGAGATAAAGCGGCGCGGCGTCAGCCACGGCCACGCAATCAGTCGGTGGCGACGTTGGTGGCGCGACCGTTGTCCGCCCGCGCCAGGCGCTGGGTGGCGTTGTCGATCATCTGGATGCGCGCGACCATCGGCGCGGACTGCGCCTCGAACGCCACCATCAGCTTGCCCGTGAGCGGCTGCGGCTGCGGCATCGTCACCGTCAACGGGTTCTCGGGTTTGCCGTCCACCCGCACTTCGTAGTGCAGGTGCGGGCCGGTGGCGAAACCGGTCTGGCCGACGTAGCCGATCACCTCGCCCTGCGTGACGTGCGAACCCACGTGCAGGCCCGGCGCGAAGCGCGACATGTGGCCGTAGGCCGTGGTGTAGGTTGGCGTGTTCTTGATCGCGATGAAGTTGCCGTAGCCGTGCTTGGTGCCGCGGAACACGATCGTGCCATCACCCGCGGCGTGCACCGGCGTGCCGGTCGGCGCGGCGTAATCGACGCCCTTGTGGAGGCGCGTGTAGCCCAGCACCGGATCCTTGCGCATGCCGAAGCTGGACGACAGCCGCGTGAACGAAACGGGCGTGCGCAGCAGGCCCTTGCGCAACGGGCGTCCGTCCTGGCTGTAGTAGGCAACCTCGCCATCGCCCTGCTTGAAACGGTATGCGGTGTACTTGTGCCCGTTGTTCACGAACTCCGCGGCGAGGATGTTGCCGGCACCCGAATATTTGCCGTCGCGATAGATGTCGTCGTAGACGACCGTGAAACGGTCGCCCTTCTTCAAGTCCTTGATGAAATCGATGTCGTACTTGAACACGTCGGCGAGTTTCAACACCATGGTTTCCGACAAGCCCGCCTTCTCGCCCGCCGCGAACAGCGAACCTTCGACCTCGCCGTGCGCGAAATGCACGCGGCGCTCGACCGGCAACGCGGTGACCTGCGCCTTCAGGCTGCCGTCCTGTTGCGCAACAAGGGTCACCTGGGTGACGGAATCGGGGGTGTAACGGAAGCCCTTGAAGTGACCCTGCGGATCGATCAGGAAGGCAACCTGGTCACCGGGATGCAGCGTCTTCAACGCGCCGGTATCCTTGCCGCTTGCCATCACGTTGGCGAGGTCGGTACCGTTCAGGCCCTGCGCCTGGAAAATCTCCGACAGCGTTTCGCCCGGCTGCACTTCCACGGTCTTCCACGTGGCCACCGCCTGTGGCGCGGTTTCCTTGGGTGCGGGCGGCAACGTCAGCGCCAGCGTTTCGCGCGTCACCGGTTGCACCGCATCGTGGTGGATGAGTCCTGCCCAGGCGGGAATGCCGAGCAGTGTCAACAGCACCAGCAGGCACGCGCCACCGCCGAGAATCCAGCCCTCACGCGCCCAGCGGAACTTGCTCGAAGGTGCATCCGCGTGGAACGACCAATGCGCGCAACGCGAATAGAAATGCGAATGGCATTGACGGGTCTTGCGACGGATCGCCTGGCGACGAACAACATGAGGGGTGACGCGACGGAGGTGGCGATCCATCGGAGATTTCCGGAAAAAATGACGTGGAGACGCGGACGCGCCGTACCATAGGCCTGTGTGAAGCGTGCGTCAATCCCTTTGCCAGACAAAGATTTGCGCGCGATTTCGCAGTTAACGCATAATTAACCACTACATCACTTTTGCGGCATGACGCGACACCCTCTTTTTGCGGGAATCGTGCACGTCGCGGACCCCGGAAGACACGATGCCCGCAAACTCGCAAGCCCTCGCCCTCATCCATCGCGGCGCCGTCGATGTCCTCAAGGATGACGAACTCGCTGCAAGGCTCGCGCTCGGTCGTCCGCTGCGCATCAAGGCGGGTTTCGATCCCACCGCGCCGGACTTGCATCTCGGCCACACGGTGCTGCTCAACAAGATGCGCCAGTTCCAGGACCTCGGGCACACCGCGATTTTTTTGATCGGCGATTTCACCGGCATGATCGGTGATCCGACCGGCAAGAACGTCACGCGCAAACCGCTGACACGCGAGGAAGTGCTGGCGAACGCCGAAACTTACGCGAAGCAGGTGTTCAAGGTGCTCGATCGCGAACGCACCGAGGTGCGCTTCAATTCCGAATGGTTCGGCAAGATGGATGCGTCGGACATGATCCGTCTCGCCGCGCAGCACACCGTCGCACGGATGCTCGAGCGCGACGACTTTGCCAGGCGCTACGCAGCGCAGCAGCCCATCGCGATCCACGAGTTCCTGTATCCGCTGGTGCAGGGCTACGACTCGGTGGCGCTGGAGTGCGACGTCGAGCTGGGCGGTACCGACCAGCGTTTCAACCTGTTGATGGGGCGCGGGTTGCAGGAACATTTCGGCCAGCCGCCGCAGATCGTATTGACGATGCCATTGCTCGAAGGCATCGACGGCGTGCAGAAGATGTCGAAGTCGCTGGGCAACTACATCGGCATCGACGAACCGGCGATCGACATGGTCACCAAGACCCTGAAGATCGGCGACGACTTGATGTGGCGCTGGTTCGAACTCCTGAGCTTCGAGGTGTCGCTGGACGAGCTGGCGGTGATGAGACGCGACGTTGCCAGTGACGCGTTGAATCCGCGCGACGCGAAACTGCGCCTCGCGCGCGAACTGGCCGCGCGCTTCCACGGTGCGGCCGAAGCCGACAAGGCCATCGCCGGTTGGCACGCGGTGGTGCGCGGCGAAGGCGATACCTCGTCATTGCCGTTGAACGAGATCGGCGTGCCCGCCGGAGGCTTGCGCTTGCCGGCGCTGCTGACCGCGGCCGGCCTCACGTCCAGCAACTCGGAAGCCAACCGCAAATTGAAGGAACGCGCCGTGCGCATCGACGCGCAAGTGGTGGAAGACGCACAACGCGTCTTTGAAGCAGGTTTCGAGGGCGTGCTGCAGGTGGGCAAGCGCAACTTCGCGCGGGTGCGGCTGGTCAGCGCATCACGAAAAGACGCGACGCCCTGACGCGTCGCGCCTTTCGCACCGCTTCGATCAGTACGTGACCGGCGAGTTGATGGTCTTGCGCGTTCCCGACACGGTGCCCTTGATGGGGATTCCGCCCGGAAGAATGATGTTGTAGTTCGGGTCGTACTGGGTGAGCACGAACGAGCCGGTGTACGAACTGCCATCCTTGCTCAGCGTGATGGTCTCCTGGAGGTGGGCCGGCCCCACGAACGTGTTGTCGATGTCGACGCCGTTCGCGTCCACGCTTTGCGCCCACGCCAGCATGAAATGATTGACCATGTAGGTACGCGCGCCCGCTTGCGCCCAGACGCCCGTACAGACGTCGCCATCACCCGCAGGCCGCCCCGAGTTCATGATTTCATTGCCGTCTGCGAGCCAGGACACGTAAGCATGGTCGACCGGCGCGCCATCCGGCAGGCCCGTTGGGCCATTGCCTTCGGCGGTCAGGGTGACCTCGTACAGCCCCGCGACCGGTTCGAGGAATTGCAGCGGATTGGGGATGGTCCGCGTCCGCGATTGCGGGATCGCGGTCAGGAACCTCATGCTGGCGGCCGAAGCCGATACCTTGACCGGCGGGGCGATCTTCCACTGGCCATTGGTGGATTTGACCAGGTTCAACCCGCAGGCGTCGGCCTGATGGGTCACGGCAATACTGGACAGGCCGATCACGGCCATCGCAACGGATGCGTAAAAGCGGGTGTTCATGACGTTCTCCTCAAGAAGGTTATTCCTATGAATGGCGGGTATGCGCCGTCATCCGGGGGTATAAACTGCGCCCGGGCAAGCCCACGAGTCATGATGTTTCGATAGGGAAATCGCGAGAGTGCGGCAGTGGCGTTGACGTGATCCGCGTGGAGCGCGCGGCGGCATGGAAAAGCACGGAAATGCCGGACCAACCACGGGCACGTTCGTCTTCGCAGACGTGGTTATCGACGCAGGCGCGCACCAGCTGCTGCGCGGCGGCGAGGAATTCGCGGTCGAGCCGAAAGCTTTCGCCGTCCTACTGGAGTTCCTCTCACATCCGGGCCAATTGCTCAGCCGCGACCAGTTGCTGGACGCCGTGTGGGGCCACAGTTTCGTTACCCCCGCCACGCTCAATCGAATCGTTGCGCAATTACGTCGCGCGCTGGCCGACGACAGCGAAGCACCGCGCTGCATCCAGACCGTGCACGGCCTCGGGTATCGCTTCATCGCCCCGCTGGAGCACGTCCCGGAGAAAACGGCGCCCGCGCTGCGTTTCGCGCCGCCGGCGCGCGCGCGATTGCCGGAACGCACCGAGCCGCTGATCGGACGCGATGGCGCCATCGAGACGCTGAAGCGGATGTTGCAGGACCATCGGCTGGTCACCATCACCGGTCCCGGCGGCCTCGGCAAGACGCAGGCCGCGCTGGAGACTGCGCGCTCGGTTGCAACTGATTTTCCGGATGGCGTCTGGCTGTTCGACTGTACGCCCCAGACCGACGGCGACGCACTGGTGCGGTGGTTGGCGGGCATGTTCGACATCCATGCCACGACGGACGCGGATCAACTGATTGCACGGCTCGGCGAGCTGTTGCAAACGCGACAGCTGCTGTTGGTGTTCGACAATTGCGAACGCATTGCCGAGCCATTGGGGAAGGCGGTTGCGAGCCTGCTTT
>DATNAW010000108.1:0-9139 GCA_035572335.1 Rhodanobacteraceae bacterium | reverse complement strand
TGGCGCGGCGTGATGCTTGATACCGCGCGGCATTTTTATCCGGTCGACTTCATCAAGAAGCAGATCGACCTGATGTCATATTACAAATTCGACGTGTTCCACTGGCATCTCACCGACGACCAGGGCTGGCGCATCCAGATCAAGCGCTATCCCAAATTGACCGACGTCGGTGCATGGCGGAAGGAAGCCGATGGCAGTCGTTACGGCGGCTTCTACACGCGGGACCAGATTCGCGACGTGGTGCAGTACGCGCGCGAACGCAACGTGATGGTGGTGCCCGAAATCGAGATGCCGGGACACACCAGCGCGGCGATCGCGGCGTATCCCGAACTGTCGTGCAGCGGCAAGCCGATCACCGTGCCGACGACGTGGGGCGTATTCCGCGACGTCGATTGCGTCGGCAAGGATTCGACTTTCACGTTCTTGCAGAACGTGCTGGACGAAGTGATCGCGCTGTTCCCGTCGCCCTACGTGCACATTGGCGGCGACGAGGTGCCGGAAGGCGTGTGGGCCGACTGCGCCGCGTGCCAGCAACTGGCGCAGGCGAATGGTTTGCAGGGAGAGGCCGGCCTGCACAGCTATTTCGTGCGCCGCATCCAGACGTACCTTGCGGGCAAGGGCAAGGCGCTGGTCGGCTGGGACGAGATCATGGAAGGCGGCATGGATTCGCAGGCGGTCGTGGAAGTGTGGCGTGGCCCCGACGAAGCGAAGAAGGCGCTCGCCAACGGCAACCGCGTCATCATCGCCAGTCCGTTCTATCTCGACACCCCGATCGACCGGATGACGCTGCAGGATCTGTATCGCAACGATCCGTTCGACGATCCGGGCCTCGCCAGGCATCCGAAGCTGGTGCTCGGTGGCGATGCGCCGCTGTGGAGCGAGCGCGCCACGCCGCTGAACGGCGATGCCCGCCTGTACCCGCGGTTGTTCGCGATCGCGGAACATTTTTGGAGCACCTCGCCGCCCGACTGGCCGGATTTCCTTTTGAACGCGCGCGCGCAGGAAGGTTGGTTGAGCACCCAGGACGTTGCCTACGGCCCCGAGAACAAGGACATCGTCGACTATCACCTGGGGTTCAATCGGACCTACAAGCGCTGGCGCATCCGCGCCGCACGCGGCTTCGACGACTTGCAGCTGCACTACACCACCGATGGCAACGAACCCACGTCCGCCTCGCCTTCGTTTGGTGACGTGCTGGATCTTTACGCTCCGGCGACGGTCACCGTGGCGCCGTTCCGCGGCAGCGTGCAATACCAGGCCAGCCAGCAGTTCCACATGGTGCAGAACCTCGCGTTGGGTGATCCGGTGACGTTCGCGACGCCACCCTCGGCGAAATATTCTGCCGATCTCACCGACGGCATCCTCGGCGGTGGCTTCGACGACGGCGCGTGGACGGGCTGGCAAGGCGCCGACATGGACGCCACGATCGATCTCGGCCAGCCGACCAAGATGCATGCCATCGACGCACGCTTCCTGCAGGACGCGGAAGCGCTGATCCTGTTGCCACAGAGCGTGACATTCGAGACGTCGGACGATGGCAAGACCTGGACGCCGTTGCAGACGGTTCCGATCACGGTCGATCCCAGCGACATGCGTACGGCGGTCCGCGACGTCGCCTGCACGGCGCAGATGCCCGTCACGGCGCGCTATGTTCGCGTGGTGGCGTCGCGCTACGGCCAACAAATCAATGGCATCGATACCTGGATCTTTTCCGACGAGATCATCGTGAAATGACCGGTGCGCGCATCCGGTGGTGGGTGCTCGCGCTCGCGGGTTTCGCGATGTGGCCGTCGCTGGCGTCCGCGCTGACGACGCAATCGCTGGATGCCGGCTGGCAATTCCGGATCGCGCCGGGTGATGCGCACGCCGCAGGGCACCCCGGCGCGACGCACTGGCTGCAGGCAACGGTACCGGGTTCGGCGCAAACCGATTTGATGGCGCTGAAGCTGATCCCCGATCCGTACTGGCGCGACGACGAGGCGAAAGTCCAGTGGGTGGGATTGTCGAACTGGCAGTACCGCAAAAGTTTCGATGTCGATGCCGCAACGCTGGCGCGCGCCCGTGTCGAGCTGGTGTTCGACGGGCTCGATACGTTCGCGGACGTCTGGTTGAACGGCCACAAGATTCTTTCCGCCGACAACATGTTCCGGCGCTGGCGCGTGCCGGTGAAGGCGCTGCTGCACGCGGGCGCGAATACACTGGAAGTGAAGTTGTACTCGCCGATCGAACGCCTGCAGCCGTGGCTGCTGAAACAGCCCTATGCGCTTCCGGGCGAATTCGATTCGGCGTTCGGCGACGAGCCGAAAGGCAAGCAGACCTCCAACTACGTGCGCAAGGCGGCGTACCAGTACGGCTGGGATTGGGGTCCGCGCGTCGTCACCGAAGGCATCTGGCAGGACGTCAAGCTGGAAAGCTGGGACGCCCTGCGCCTGGCCGATTTCCACATCGCGCAGAAGTCGGTGACGGCCGACGTTGCAAAGCTCGACACGCAACTGGACATCGACGCCGATGCGGTGACGACGGCGCACGTCGCATTGAGCTGGCGCGCGCCCGATGGCGGCACGCAATCGCTGCAACGCGACGTTGAGCTGAAGGCCGGCGACAACGCCATCGCGATTCCATTCTCGATCACACACCCGCAGCGTTGGTGGCCGGCCGGCTACGGCAAACCCAATCTGTATGACTTCCACGTCGAGGTCGCGGCTGGCGGCAAGGTGTTGGCGAATGCGGACCGCGAGACGGGTCTGCGCAGTGCCGAATTGCGCCGTCGCAAGGACCAGTGGGGCAAGGGCTTCGAGTTCGTCGTCAACGGCGTGCCGATTTTCGCCAAGGGCGCGAATTTCATCCCGCCCGACATTTTCCCGACGCGCGTGACGCCAGCGAAGCTCCGGCAACTGCTCGAATCGGCGCGCGACGCCAACATGAACATGCTGCGCATCTGGGGCGGCGGCTATTACCTGCCGGACGATTTCTACGCAATGGCCGACAAGCTGGGCCTGATGGTGTGGCAGGATTTCATGTTCGGCGGCGCGATCCCGCCGTCCAACGCGGCGTTCCGTGACAACGTGCGCATCGAGGCGATCCAGCAGGTGCAGCGCCTGCGCGATCATCCGAGCATCGTGTTGTGGTGCGGCAACAACGAGGTCGAGACCGGCTGGGAATCCTGGGACGACCGCAAGGCGTTCAAGAAGACGATCACGGCGGCGCAGCGCGCGCAGATCGAACAGGGCATGCGTGAGTTGTTCGACCACACGCTGCGCGACGTGGTTGCGAAGAACGCGCCGGAAGTGCCGTACTGGCCCAGCACGCCCGGCACCGATTACGACGGTCCGGTCAACGTCACCGACGACGGCGACGACCACTACTGGAACGTGTGGTCGGGCGACGCGCTGCCGGTGACGGCCTATCTCGACGTGACGCCGCGCTTCATGTCGGAATACGGCCTGCAGTCGATGCCGGTGATGCAAACCATGGAAGCGTTCACCGAACCGTCCGATCGATCGGTCGATTCGAAGGTGATGCGCGCGCACCAGAAATTCGACGGCGGCAACGGCAACCAGCGCCTGCTGGAATACGTCGATCGCGAATTCGGCAAGCCGAAGGATCTTGCGGCGTTTGCGTACCTGAGCGAGGTGATGCAGGCCGACGGCATCCAGTTGGCGGCCGAACACCTGCGCGCGTCGCGGCCACGGAGCACGGGCTCGCTGTATTGGCAGCTCGACGACGCATGGCCCGGCATCACCTGGTCCAGCATCGACTGGTACGGCCGCTGGAAGGCGCTGCAATTCCATGCGCGGCGTTTCTACGCGCCGTTGCTGATCGCCGCGCTGCGCAATCACGGCGTCACGGACGTGTCGCTGGTTTCCGATCGCACCACGCCCGTCGCTGCGCAATGGCGGCTGCGCGTGATGGATTTTTCCGGAAAGGTGATCGGGCAGCAGCAGGCGGGTGTCACGCTTCCGCCGCTTTCATCGACGCATGTCGGAAGCTTCAGCGATGCGCAGTTGCTGCATGGCGCCGATCCGCGTGCGACGTTCGCCATCTTCGAGTTGCAGGTGGACGGCCGCGCGGTTTCGCGCAATTTCGTGTTCTTTGACCAGCCCAAGAATCTTGCGCTGCCGATGCCGAAGATTCGCATACAACTTGAATCCACGGGTGACGATTACCGCCTGACGCTCGACAGCGACAAGTTGGCGCGCGACGTGTGGATCTCGTTCGGCGACGTCGATGCCGACGTTTCCGACAATGCCTTCGACATCCTGCCGGGCCGGCAGGTGACGTTGACGGTGCACAGCAAGGCCACTCTCGACGCGCTGCGCAAGGCGCTCAAGGTCGAAGATGTGGTTGATGCGATGCAGGGCCGCGCACGATGAAGGCAGCCCTGTGCGCCTACTGTTCGATCACGATGGTCGTGCTTGCGGCAATTGCCCATGCGGCTCCCGACGACGCGACGGTACGAGCGCAAACGCTGATCGCAAAGCTCACGCTCAAGGAAAAGGTCGCGCAGTTGCAGGACGACGCGCCGGCGATTCCACGCCTCGGCGTGCCCGCGTACACTTGGTGGAACGAAGGCCTGCACGGACTCGCGCGCGGCGGCTTCGCCACGGTGTTTCCGCAGTCGATCGGGTTGGCGGCAAGTTGGGATCCAGCGTTGCTGCGACAGGTCGGCACGGTGGTTTCGACCGAGGCACGTGCGCGATATAACGCGATTGGATTGGACAAGGCGCACGGGCGTTACCAGGGACTTACGATCTGGTCGCCCAACATCAACATCGATCGCGATCCACGCTGGGGCCGCGGCCAGGAAACCTACGGCGAGGATCCGTACCTGACCGGCCAGTTGGCCGTGGCGTTCGTGCGCGGCATCCAGGGCGACGATCCCGCGCACCCGCGCGCGATCGCCACGCCCAAGCACTTCGCGGTGCACAGCGGTCCCGAATTCGGCCGCCACGGTTTCGACGTCGACCTGTCGCCGCACGATCTCGAAGCGACTTACCTGCCGGCGTTCCGCGCGGCTGTAACCGAAGGCCAGGCGGGTTCGGTGATGTGCGCATACAACGCGTTGCACGGCACGCCGGTGTGCGCGGACAAAGACCTGCTCACGACCACGTTGCGCGACGATTGGAGCTTCCATGGCTACGTCGTTTCCGATTGCGACGCGATCGACGACATGACGGAATTCCATCACTACAAGCCCGATGATGCGCAATCTTCGGCCGCCGCGATCGCAGCCGGTACCGACCTCGATTGCGGCAGCGCCTACGCCTCACTGGGCGAAGCGGTGCAGAAGGGCTACGTGAAGGAATCGGTGCTGGACGCCGCACTGGTGCGGCTGTTCGCCGCGCGCTACCGGCTCGGGATCATGGGCGGCGATCGCGACGGCGCGTATGCACGCATCGGCCCGGGCCAGATCGACAGCGCCGCGCATCGCAAGCTCGCCCTGCAGGCGGCACTGGAATCCATCGTGCTGCTGAAGAACGCGCGCGCGACGCTGCCGTTGCACGCCGGCACGCGCATTGCGGTCATCGGCCCGGACGCCGATACGGTCGAAACACTGGAAGCCAATTACCACGGCACCGCCCGCGCTCCGGTCACGCCGCTCGACGGTTTGCGCAAGCGCTTCGGCGCGGATCACGTGGCGTACGCGCAAGGTGCGCCCATCGCGGCAGGCGTACCGATTCCGGTTCCGGAAACGGCCTTGCGCAGCGACGGCAAGCCGGGCTTGAAAGGTGAGTATTTCGATCACGCGGATTTCAGCGGCAAGCCGCGACTTACCCGCGCCGATCGCACCATCGACTTCGATTGGGATCATGTCGCACCGGACAAGGCGCTCGATCCGAACCATTACGCCGCGCGCTGGACCGGCGAACTGGTTCCGCCGGGCGCCGGCGATTACACGCTGGTGGTGCACGTCGTTCGCTGCTTCGATTGCCGCGGGCACGACCCGGTGCGGTTATACGTCGATGGCAGGAAACTCATCGATAATCCGGGCAACGGCAAACCCATGCAGGCGACACTGCACTTCGCCGACGCGTCGCCGCACGCGATCAAACTTGAAATGCAGCACAGCGGTCAGGACCAGGGCATCCTCCTGCAATGGCTGGCGCCTCCCGAAGCACAACTTGCCGAAGCCGAAGCGGCTGCGCGCAACGCCGATGTGATCGTGGCGTTCGTCGGCTTGTCGCCCGACGTGGAAGGCGAAGAGCTGCCGCTGGACGTGCCGGGCTTCGATCATGGCGATCGCACCGACATCGCGCTGCCGGCGGCGCAGCGCGCACTGCTCGAACGCGTGGCCGCAACGGGCAGGCCGCTGGTCGTGGTCTTGATGTCGGGCAGTGCGGTGGCGATCGACTGGGCGCAGCGGCACGCCGACGCGATCGTCGGCGCATGGTATCCGGGTGAATCCGGCGGTACTGCGATCGCACGGGTGTTGGCCGGCGACGATAGTCCGGGCGGCCGGTTGCCGGTGACGTTCTATCGCGCGACGCGCGACCTGCCGCCGTACGTCAGCTATGACATGCAGGGACGCACGTACCGCTACTTCAAGGGCGCGCCGCTGTACCCGTTCGGCTACGGCCTGAGTTACACGACGTTTGCCTACGCCGATCCCGCGCTGTCCTCAACGCGATTGGAAGCGGGCGCGACGTTGAAGGTGGGCGCGACGGTGCGCAACACCGGAACACGCGCGGGTGACGAGGTGGCCGAGGTCTATCTGGATGCACCGGATGTGCCGTTGGCGCCACGCCACGCACTGGTCGGATTCCAACGCGTGCACCTGGCGCCCGGCGAAAGCCGTCGCCTGGAATTCGAACTGTCGCCGAGCCAGTTGGGCACGGTCGATGCCGCGGGGAATCGCGCGGTGGTTGCGGGGCATTACCGCCTTTTCATCGGCGGCGGGCAGCCCGGTGATGCGCCGGGCGTCAGCACTTCGTTTACGATCAGCGGCCGCGACGCCTTGCCGCGCTGAGCGATGCGATGTACATGACTGATCCCGAATTTCCGTTCACCCTGAGCGTAGCGCCGAAGGCGCGGAGCCGAAGGCCGCGTGTTTCGACTTCGCGGAGCTTCGCTCCGCTACGCTCATCACGAGCGGCTTCGGAAGAGCGAGACGGTCGCTATCGATGAACGATCGCCGCGATTTCCTGAAACTGCTCGGAACCGCCGCAGCGTACGGCACGCTCGGCATGTCCGCGCCCGGCTTCAGCGCGAGCGCGACGCCGACGCGCTTGGCGAGCAAGCGCCCGTCGCCCGCGCAACGCAAGTTCACGAGTCCGGCCGTCGAGCGTGAACTTGCTCGGGTGAAATCGCAAATCGACGATCCGAAACTCGCGTGGCTGTTCGGGAACTGCTACCCGAACACGCTCGACACCACCGTCCACACCGGCACGCTCGACGGCAAGCCCGACACCTTCATCGTTACCGGCGACATCGACGCGATGTGGCTGCGCGATTCCTCGGCGCAGGTCTGGCCGTACCTGCCGCTGGCGGCACACGATGCAGCATTGCAGCGGTTGTATCGCGGCCTGGTCCATCGGCACGCGCGCTGCATCGCGATCGATCCGTACGCCAATGCGTTCATGGCCGATCCGCGTGCGAAGACGAACCTGCCGTGGGCGCAGCACGACGACACCGACATGAAGCCCGGCGTCGCCGAGCGAAAGTGGGAAATCGATTCACTGTGCTGGACGATCCGCCTGGCGCATGGTTACTGGAAAGCCACCAGCGATCGCGCGCCGTTCGACGACGACTGGCGCGCGGCGATGCGGCTGGTGCTGGAAACGTTCTGCACGCAACAACGCAAGCACGGCCCTGGGCCGTACCATTTCCAGCGCGTGGCCGCGGCGCCGACCGACACGCTGGCGCTGGGCGGTTACGGCTGGCCGGGCAAGCCCGTCGGTTTGATCTTCTCGATGTTCCGGCCCTCCGACGACGCCTGCAAATATCCGTTGTTCGTACCCGGCAACGCGTTCGCCGTGGTGTCGCTGCGGCAGCTCGCGACGATGACGCGTGCGCTGTTTGCCGACGAGACGTTTGCGCACGATTGCGAGGCGCTCGCCGATGAAGTGCAGACGGCACTCGAACTACATGCACTGATGCGCGACGATCGCGGCGCCGAAGGCTGGGCCTACGAAGTGGACGGCTACGGCAACCAACTTTTCATGGACGACGCCAACGTGCCGAGCCTGCTGGGACTCCCGTATCTCGGTTGGTGCAAACGCGACGACGCACGCTACCAGCGTACACGCGCGTTGGCATGGAGCGGTCGCAATCCGTACTTCTTCAGCGGCAAGGCCGCGCAAGGCATCGGCGGTCCGCACGAAGGCCTGCGGATGATCTGGCCGATGTCGATCATGATCCGTGCGCTGGCCAGCGACGATGCCGGCGAGATCCGCCAATGCCTGCATTGGCTTGCGGGCACCGATGCGAACACCGGCTTCATGCACGAAGCGTTCGACCAGGACGATCCTACGCATTTCACGCGCGCGTGGTTCGCCTGGGCCAATTCGCTGTTCGGTGAACTCGTGATCGACGTGGCCGCACGACATCCGGCACTGTTGCAGGGCGCGTGATGCGCGCGATGATTCCAAGCTGACCGTCGAGGAACACGACCATGGTGACACGCAGACGTTTCCTGCAGGGCGCGATGACGCTGGCGTTGCTGGAGCGCATCGATCCGCGCGCGGCCTTCGCGAAGACGCATCAGGCCGGTTCCACCGGGGCAGGGCTTCCGTCGGCCGGGGCCAGCGTGTCGCAATTCGTGGACGTGTTCGTCGGTACCGGCGGCCACGGCCACACGTTCCCCGGTGCGACGGTGCCGTGGGGCATGGTGCAGCTTTCGCCTGACACCCACACCCACGGCTGGGATGCGTGTTCGGGCTATCACGAAGGCGATGGTTCGATCATCGGTTTTTCGCACACGCATCTTTCCGGAACCGGCGGCGCCGACATGCTGGACGTGCTGGTGATGCCCGCGCAGGGAGAGGTTTTGCTCGATCCCGGCGCGCGCGGCTTGCCCGACGAACTTTATTACTCGCGCTATGACGCCGCGGCGCGCGGAAAGCATCTCGCGGCGGACGTGGTCGCGCATCCCGGCAAGGGCTACCGCTCGCGCTACGACAAGGCATCGGAGCGCGGCACG
>DATNAW010000107.1:0-7731 GCA_035572335.1 Rhodanobacteraceae bacterium | reverse complement strand
TCCGAACGCGAACCCATCACCACCCCGATCCGGGGCGCGACCGTCGTCTTCCGCATGGTCTCACCAGCGCAAAACGGGTATTGTACGCGGCATGGACAAGCGATTGCTGGACATCCTCTGCGATCCGGTCACCAAGACCCCGGTGCGTCCGCTGCGGCGCGACGAACTGGATGCCTTGAACCGCGCGATCGCGGCCGGGAATCTCGACACCGTGGCCGGCCAGAAGGTGGCGTCGCCGCTGGCCGCAGGACTGATCACCACCGACCGCAAGGTCGTGTACCGGATCGAGGACGACATCCCCGTGATGCTGGCCGAGGAAGGCATCGGCACCCTGCAACTCAGCGATTTCCCGGGATAGTCCGCGGCCGGCCGCCCGGCGGACGATGGGGCTGTGAACGCCTTCACGTTCTGCCAACTGCGCCCGAGCATACTTGGCGGCCCCGCCTTCCATTCAGCGAGCAGGTTTTTCGATGACGCCGATCTCGCCCGACCCGCACGATCCGGACAAGAAGGTGGTGGGCATCGGTTCGCGCGCACCCGAAACCGGCCAGGAACACGTCGGCGGCCTGCTGGTGGCCGTGCGCGAAATGACGCTGAAGGAAACCGGCAACCTGGTCGCCGAGCTGCTCGACAATGTCGATGACACGTTGTTCGACCTCGCCGAGAAAGCCGAAAGCAACGCCAGCCAGACCGAATACTTCGACGGCATGCGCGAGACGCGCAAAAAGCGCCCGCGCATCGAGCGCATGTTCGGCGAACGCGTCGCGCGCGGCTTCGCGGATTTCGCGGCCGGCCGGCCGGCGCGCACCAATGAAACGCAGCGCGCGTTTTCGGCCAGCGGCGAACTGAGCCTGGTCGATGATCGCGAGCTCGAAGAATCGCTGGCGGTTTCCAGCATGGTCACCAAGGCCGACGGACGCCTGTCGGCCGCACTGATGGCGCTGAACCAGCGGCTGTCGGTGTTGAGTGGCGGGCGCACCACCACCAGCGCCACCAATCCGCTCGCGCCGAATGCGTTGACCGAAGCCTTCCGTGAAGCGCTGGGTGAACTCGCCGACGTCAACATCCGCGTGCGGCTGATCATCCTGAAAATGTTCGAGCGCTATGTGTTGAAGGCACTCGATACGCTCTACCACGACGTCAACGTCCGGCTGGTGCAGGCCGGCGTGTTGCCGCAGCTGCATCATCCGACCGTGGTGCGGCGACCCGGCGCACCGCAAGGCGCCGCACGCGCGTCGCGCGCGGCGGCCGTCGCCACCGATGCCGAAGGTACCGCACAGGCGTACGCGGCGGGCGCCGAGATGGTCGCCGACGAGTTGCACCAGGAACTGATGCAGCAACTCACCTCCCTGCTCGCCGCGCGCCGCCATGCCGAGCGGCCGGACGGCATGCACATGTCGGGAGGCGCATCGCTCACGCCGGCCGAACTGCTCGGCGCGCTCACCCTGCTGCAGGGCGAATCGCGCCCGCTGCCGGCGCTGCCCTCGGCCATCGACACCACCGCCGCGACGGACATGGTGCAACGCCTGAAGGACGAGTTGATGGCGCAGATCCAGCGCCTGTCGGGTGCCGCGCACGCCAACGTTTCCGGCAGCGACGAGGACACCATCGATCTGGTCGGCATGCTGTTCGAATACATCCTGCAAGACCACACCATCCCGGCGCCGATGCAGGTGCTGCTGGCGCGGCTGCAGATTCCGTATCTGAAAGTCGCGATCCTGGACCGGCGCATGTTCGCGCATTCGTCGCACCCCGCGCGCAAGCTGCTCGACCAGTTGGCCGACGCCGCCAAGGGCTGGTCGGAAGAGTCCGACCGCGACCATCGCCTGTTCGAGAAAGTGAAAACCACCGTCGAAGCCCTGCTCCAGGATTTCGACGACGACGTCGGCGTGTTCGAGCGCAAGCTGACCGAGTTCACCCAGTTCGTCGAGCAGAACCGCAAGCGCGCGGAACTGGCCGAAAGCCGCGCCACCGAAGCCGCGCGCGGTCGCGAACGCCTGCAGAACGCGCGCCGCCACGCCGCGCAGGAAATCCTGTCGCGCATCAACGACCGCAACCTGCCCACCCTGCTGCGCGGCGTGCTGACGCGGCCGTGGGCCAACTACCTGGTGCTGATCGTGCTGCGCCAGGGACCGGACTCCGCGGAGTTCCGCGCGGCCGTGCATTTCGTGGACGATTTCGTCGCGACGGCCGAAGTGCCGCACGGCGATGCCGCGCGCCAGCAATACAAGAACGCGCTGCCTTCCATCGAGAAGCACCTGCGCGAAGGGCTGGCCACCGTTGCCTTCCAGGAACCCGACATCGAGCGCCTGCTGGATGAACTGCGCAAATTCTGGCGCCAGCAACTGGGCGAACCCGCGCCGGCCGTGCAGGCTCCCGCACCCGCGGTCGATCCGGAGGCCGTGCTCGGCGTCGCGCCGGATGCGCAGCCCGCCATCACCGACGGTGCACCGGATGTCGACGATGATTTCGACCCCGATGACATGTCCGTGAACATCGACGCGGGATCGCTGCAGGCGGTGCGCGACCTGAAGGTCGGTGACTGGGTGGAATTCATCGACGAGACCGGCACACGCGAGCGCGCCAAACTGTCGTGGATCAGCCCGATCAGCGGCAAGTACCTGTTCGTCAATCGCCGCGGCCTCAAGGTGGCCGACCGCACCGCGGTACAATTGGCGACCGAACTGCACGACAACCGCGCGATGATCCTGGAAGAGGTTCCGTTGTTCGATCGCGCGCTCGACGCGATCGTCGACCGCCTGCGCAAGACGCAACCGGCCCAGCCCTCAGCGACATGAGTGATGCAGCCCCGCGGCTGCAGACGCCACCGCCGGAAGTCGTTCGCGCCGATGCCGCGCGCGCGCTCGCCGAAGACATCGGCAGCGGCGACGTCACCGCCGCGCTGATCGATCCCGCCGCGCGTGCCCGCGCACGCATCGTCTGCCGCGAAGCCGCCGTGCTGGCAGGCGCGCCGTGGGCGGACGAATGCTTTGGCCAGCTCGATCCGAACGTGCGCATCCATTGGCATCATCGCGACGGCGATCGCATCGCTGCAGACGCCGTCCTGTGCGAACTCGAAGGCAATGCGCGCGCGCTGGTCGCGGGCGAGCGGAACGCGCTCAATTTCCTGCAAACGCTTTCCGGCACCGCGACAGTCACGCGTACCTACGTCGATGCCGTCGCCGGCACGCGCGCGAAAATCATCGACACGCGCAAGACGATTCCGGGCCTGCGCCTTGCGCAGAAGTACGCTGTGCGTTGCGGCGGCGGCCACAATCATCGCATGGGCCTTTACGACGCGATCCTGATCAAGGAAAACCACGTCACCGCTGCGGGTGGTGTCGCCAACGCGATCCGCGCCGCGCGCGCCGCGAGTCCCGGCGTGTTCCTCGACTGCGAAGTGGAGTCGCTGGACGAATTGCGCGCCGCGATCGAAGCGGGCGCCGACCGCGTGTTGCTGGACGAATTCTCCGACGCGATGCTGCGCGACGCGGTCGCGCTCGCAGCCGGACGCGTGCCGCTGGAAGTTTCCGGCAGCGTCAATCTCGAACGCGTGCGCGCGATCGCCGAAACCGGCGTCGATTGCATTTCCATCGGCGCGCTGACCAAGCACGTCCGGGCGATCGATCTTTCGATGCGGTTCGACAGCGAGTAAGCGCTCGCTAAGGCTGGATGCGGCGCAGTTGCGCGGGCGTCAGTTCGCCGCTGATGGCGAAGCGCGTGCCGTCGGCGCGGATCACCAGGGTGTGCGGCGTTTCGCCGCCCCATTCCGGATCGATCAGGTAGTCCAGCCGCTGTGGCGCCGGTTCCGCGTACAGTCGCGCGGGATAGCCGTCCATGTGCATCTGCGCGATGCGTGTCGTGACGGCTTGCCGCTGATCCGGACCGTCGGTTGCGACCAGGATCAGCTGGATCTTGTCCGGATGCGCGCGCTGCAATTTGGCCAGCGCCGCGAGATTGGGCTCGCAGTACGCGCAGTCGAGCGCCCACAGCGCGATGATGCGTTCGCCATGCGCGGCCGACTTCACCAGCGCGGAGACTTCGGAAGCCGTAAGCAACGTCAAGGGCGCGGCGAATGCCGGTAACGCGAAGCACAACAGCACTACGCACAGCGCGCGACGGGTCATGGTTTGGCCTCCGCGGTGTCGTTCACCGCAATCAACCGAAAGCCCTTCGCGGTATTCCACGCCACGTACGCGCGACCCTGGTACACCAGCAGTTGCGGCGAATAGACCGCGTCGGCAGACGCGGCGATGGCGTACGGCGCATCGAACGTGTCGCCATTGTCGTACGACGCACGCAACATCAATTGGTAACCTTTTTTTGCGCCCACCTGGTTCCACGCAACCCACACGTCGTGGCCGTGCACCGCGACGTCGGCGTGACTCGCGCCCGATCCGCCGAGCTTGAGCTTGTGCCCTGGCGCATGACCGGGATCGAGCTGGCCGTACCAGACCGCCGGCCCGTGGCTGGCTTCGTACCACACGCCGTGCAACACGCCGTTCGATCCGATCGCGAGGCCCGGCCCCTGGTGCGGACAGGCTGCGATCTGCCAGCCGCCGAACGTCGCGCGTTCGGGGTGATCGATCTTGCCGTCGGTGCGCAGCAACGCGAACGCGTGGTCGCGCACGTTGTCACCATACACGCCTCGGAAGAACGCGGCGATGTCCCCGTCGGGTTCCCTGGCCAGCGCGATCCTGCAGCATTCGCAACTGTGATCCATCAATTTGCGATCCGTTGCGAAGCTCGCACCGCCGTCGTTCGACCACGTGTAATAGACCGCCTTGCCGAGATACGGTTTGCCGTCGGCCTTGGTGGCGACCTCGTCGCGGCCATCGATCCATGCGATCACCACGTCGCCATTGCCGGCCACGGCCAGCGCATCGAAGCGATGCGTGATCTTCGCCAGATCATGGTTGACGGTAATCGGCGCGGAAAAATGTCTGCCGCCATCCAGCGAGCGCGCAAACCGCACGTAACCGCTGTAAGGCTGGGTCAGCGGCTGCGACCACGACACGTAGATCTGCCCTTTCGGTCCGAACGCGATCTTCGGACGATTCTCGCCTTCGTCGTAAATCTTCTCGGCGACGGGATTCACGTCGATCGGCGCGCTGAAACTCTTGCCGAAATCGTCCGAGCGTTGCACCCGCACGTGTCCGTCCTGCGCCGTCACCAGCCAGAGCCGGCCGTGCGCATCGAACGCGGCGCTGGCGCCGAGTTCGGGCTCGTTGCCCATGCCGGCCATGTGCATTTCACCTTGCGCAAGAACGCCGAGCGGCCACGCTGCGAGCATCGCAAAAACAAGAAACAGGCGTTTCATGGTGTCGCGTCTCCGAAATTCCAGCTCACCTCGCCGAACCAGGTCCGCCCCGCGTACGGGTGGTACACCCAGTAGCGTTCGCCGGTGAGATTGTCCACGCCCAGCGATGCCGTCCACTGCGGCGCAAACCGCCAACGCAGTTTGGCATCGGCCACGGTGAAGGAACTGACTGCGCCGTAAGTGTCCACGAAATCGCCGTTGTCGAGCGTCGAATACTGGCGCCCCGAGCGGCGCACGCCCAGCGAGGCATCCCAACCGGGTGCAAAACGCCAGTCCGCGAACAGACTGGCGCGCAGGCGCGGGATTCGCGGAAAACGTTTGCCGTCGGCCGGCGGATATTGCGCGTCACGCAGGGTGGTCGCGTCGTTCCACGCGGCGCTGGCATCGAGGTCGACGTTGGGAAGCACGTCGCGCAATTGCAGCGCGAACTCGACGCCACGCATCCGCACCGCATCGATGTTCTGCACGCTGGTCACCGGCACCGGCAAGGTGATGTCGGTCTGCGAGTACAAGGTGTCGGCGAAGCGGTCCTGGTACAACGACAGCCGCCACTGGCCGTGCGACAGGTCGCGGATCAGGTCGAGATCGGTGGACCAGTCGCGCTCGGGTTTTAAGTTCGGGTTGTTGTTGACGATCGTGCCGTTCGAAAGCGAACCCTGGAACAGTTCTTCGACGGTCGGATAACGCACCGCCTTGCCAAACGAAAGCCGCAATCGCCACGGCGCGGCAAAGCGCCATTCGAGGCTGGCCTTGGGCGACACGTCGCTACGGCGGCGATCCGGATAGACGACGCTGGATGCAGCATTCGCCAGCACGCCGCGATACGCGCGCCACTGCTCCCAGCGCGCGCCGAGCGTCAGCGTCCACGCTTGCGCAAAGTCCCAGATGTCCTGGACGTACAGCGCGCGTGTCTGCGTGCGGCCCGCATACCTCGTGATCCGTGCATCGCCTTCTGCATCGCCGCGCCAATCGCCCGTTGCGAATACGCGCGAGTCGAGCAGATAGCGATCGAGATGCGTGCCGATGTAGAACATGTTGTTCTCGCCCAGCGGACCCGATGCGCGCAGATCGAAAGTGTCCCAGCCGGAGCCGCCCATGTCGGCGAGCGTGCCGGTATTTTGGTTTGCAGCCGCGGCATCGTGTTCGAGGTCGTGTTGGAAATCGTAGCGGCTGGCGACGGCGTTCCAGCGCCACTCGTTGCCGAGGCGGCCATCCAGTTGCGCACCCATCAACACGTGGGTCTGGTCGAACGAACTCGGCGCGAGGCCGCTGTTCGGCAGCGTCCAGGTTTGGCCGTCGGCGAGGATCGTGCCTCCGTACACGGGCTCGCCGTCGGCGCCACGAAGAAAACTGCGGGTCGCATCGAACGCGCGATCGCGCCAGCCGCCCAGCGTGAAGCGCGCGTCGACGTTGTCGGTGATCGCGACGCCGACCCGCAGCGTCGCCTGCGTCTGACGAGTGCGCTCGATGCTGTTGGCGCCGTAGAGCAGGCGCGGGCTGCCGTTGATGTTGCGGTCGAGCGTGGCGCCAGTGACCGCGATCGCGTCGGTGGTATCGCCACCGGCTTTGGCGACGGCGTACTGCATCGGCTGGCCATGGTTGTCGAGCCGATCGACGGACAGCAACCAGCGCCAGCGGCCTTGCCGGTCGCCGATGTGCGCGGCGACGCGATGGCCGTCGTAGCGACCGCTCGCGCCGTAGGCGTCGTGGAAATCCTGCGAGAAATACTGCGCGTCCGCGCCGGCGACGAACCGATCCGGCAAACGCGTCTGGATCAACACGGTGTTGCCGATCGAGTTGCCCGGATACAGCGCGGAATACGGCCCGTACAACACGTCCACCGATTCGATCGAACCCGGCGCAACCATGCCCCAGCGCGGCGCGCCGTTCCAGCCGTTGGTCATCAGGTCGGAAAGCAGCAGGCCATCCGCGTAGACCAGGCTGCGGGCGCTTTGCAGCGTGCCCGCGTCGCGGCCACTGATGATCGCATTGGGATCCCCGATGTAACGCTGGCGCAGCTGCAGGTTCGGGAAATAACGCAGCACGTCGGCGCTGTCGGCGACGTTCTGTTTTTCAATCTGTCGGCGCGTCTTGCGTACACTGACGCCGGCGGGAGCGGCCGGCAACGGGGCCGCTTCAACATTGACGGTCGGCAATGTTTGCAGCGGCGCGGTGGGCGCCGCAGCGGCTGCAGCAGCGGCCAGGAGAATCCCCGCGAACAAGTCCGCGTTCCTTGCAGGTGAGAATGGTTCCTATTGTAGAAACGTGGCTGCGCGCGGCCATGCGACAAATTGTCGCAGCGCGGTCGTCAGGCGCGTTCGTGCACCGGATGCTTGCCGAGCTTGCGCTGCAAGGTCCGGCGATGCATGCCCAGCCGCCGCGCGGTTTCCGAAACGTTGCCTTCGCATTCC
>DATNAW010000106.1:0-4182 GCA_035572335.1 Rhodanobacteraceae bacterium | reverse complement strand
ACGGCCGCTGGTGATGGCGCCCGCGACCAGGAACGTGCCGGTTTCGATGCGGTCCGGCAGCACGTTGTACTCGGTGCCGTGCAGGCGTTCGACGCCGTCGATCACCAGTTGCGTGGTGCCGATGCCGCCGATCTTCGCGCCCATCGCGTTGAGGCAGAGCGCCAAGTCGCACACCTCGGGCTCCTCGGCGGCGTTTTCGATCACGGTGGTGCCTTCGGCCAGCGCCGCGGCCATCATGATGTTTTCGGTGCCGGTAACAGTGACCATGTCCATGACGATGCGCGCGCCCTTCAGGCGTTTCGCGCGCGCCTTGATGTAGCCGTTCTCGACCGTGATGTCGGCGCCCAGCGCGCGCAGCCCCTTGATGTGCTGGTCGACCGGACGCGAACCGATCGCGCAGCCACCCGGCAACGAGACTTCGGCTTGTCCGTATTTCGCGATCAGCGGCCCCAGCACCACGATCGCCGCACGCATGGTCTTGACCAGCTCGTAGGGCGCGAAGAAGCGATTCGTCGGACGCGCGTCGATGCGGATCTTCATGTGCTCGTCGACCGCGAGTTCGGCGCCCATCTGGCCGAGCAGTTCCATCGTGGTGGTGACGTCGTGCAGGTGCGGCACGTTGCCGATGACGACGGGCTCGTCCGCGAGCAGGCAGGCCGCGAGGATCGGCAGCACCGCATTCTTGGCGCCGGAAATCCACACGTCGCCGTTGAGCGGCTTGCCGCCCGAAATCACGATCCTCGCCATCAGGCGTTGCCTGCTTCGGATGGCGTCAACGTGCGCAGCGAAAGCGCGTGCACCTCGCCGCCCATGCGTTCGCCCAGCACCGCGTACACCATGCGATGACGCGCCAGGGTTGGCTTGCCGGCAAACGCTTCGGTTTCGACGACCGCCTGGAAATGCACGTCGTCGGGGCTCGCGACATCGATGCGGGCGTCCGGAAAGGCCGCCTGCAGCAGGGATTTCAACTCGTGGGATTGCATGAACCGTTCTCTAACGAAAGGACCGCAACGTGACCGCTCGCACACGCGGGAAGGCGCGAAAGCTCGGTCGGTGGCCTGTAGAATGGCGATCGGCGATGTTACTGGAAATCGCGTGTACAGGAGTACGCAACCATGAACGCGCGCACCGCTCAACCTTCCGACGCAACGCTGCCCGGCCACGATCGTGCCGCGTTGGTGGCCAGCGCCCGCAAGGTCATCGGCATCGAAGCCCGCGGCATCGAAGAACTCGCACAGCGCATCGATGGCGATTTCAGCAAGGCCTGCCGGCTTATCCTCGCCTGCCCCGGCCGCGTGGTGGTTTCCGGCATGGGCAAATCCGGCCACATCGCGCGCAAGACCGCGGCGACCCTCGCTTCCACGGGAACGCCATCGTTCTTCGTGCATCCCGGCGAAGCAAGCCACGGCGACATTGGCATGATCACGCCGGACGACGTGGTGCTGCTGCTTTCGAATTCGGGCGAGACCGAGGAAGTGTTGACGATCCTGCCCTTCCTCAAGCGCCAGGGCAACGCGTTGATCGCGATGACCGGCAATCCGGAATCCACGCTCGCGCGCGATGCCGACGCGCACCTCGACGCCAGCGTCTCCACCGAAGCCTGCCCGCTGGGCCTCGCACCCACCGCCAGCACCACCGCCGCGCTGGTGCTGGGCGATGCGCTGGCGATCGCGCTGCTGGAAGCGCGCGGTTTCACGGCCGACGACTTCGCGCGCTCGCATCCGGCCGGCGCACTGGGCCGGCGGTTGCTGAAGATTTCCGACGTGATGCACACCGGCGCCGCGATTCCGTCGGTTCGCGCGGACGCCACGCTCACCGAAGCACTGATGGAAATGTCGCGCAAGGGCCTCGGCATGACGGCCATCGTCGACGATGCCGGCGTCCTGCAGGGCGTGTTCACCGACGGCGATCTGCGCCGCAGTCTCGACGACCACGCCGTCGACATGCGCGCGACGTCGGTGAGCCATGCGATGAGCCGCAATCCCAAGGTGATCGGCCCGGACAAGCTGGCCGCCGAAGCGGCGCAATTGATGGAAGAGTTCAAGATCCACGCGCTGCTGGTGGTGGATGCCGGGCGCCACGTGGTCGGCGCGTTGAACATCCATGACCTCTTGCGCGCAAGAGTCGTTTGAATATCGGAGCCGCGGATCCGGGAACGCGGCATAATTCTTGTCGTCATTCCGGGACCACCGCGCCTTGCGCGATGGAACCCTGAACCCAGTGCCTTTGTCTGTCGATCGCGAAAGACACCGGATTCCCGCTTGCGCGGGAATGACGCCTTGGACTCTCTCCCGTCGCTGTCGCCTTCTCGTCAACTGATCACATGTCCCATCTTGCCGACATCCCGCAAGACCTCCGCGCCCGCGCCGCGAAAATCAAGCTGGTCGCGTTCGACGTGGACGGCACGCTCACCGACGGCCGGCTGTGGATGAGCGAGGACGGCCGGGAGATCAAGGCGTTCCACGTGCACGACGGCCTCGGAATCAAGCGCCTGCGCGCGCGCGGCATCGAAGTCGCGCTGATCAGTTCGCGCATCAGCCACGCGGTCGAATTGCGCGCCGAACAGCTGGGCATCGACCACGTCTATCAGGGCAAGGACGACAAGCGGGCCTGCCTGCAGGATCTCCTGCACGCCTCTGGCCTGGCGCCGGAACAAGTCTGCTACGTCGGCGATGACCTGCCGGATCTCGCGCCGATGTCGATCTGCGGATTTGCGGTCGCGGTCGCCGACGCGCGTCCGGAAGTGCTGGACGCCACGCACTGGCACACCCAGGCGAAAGGTGGCCGAGGCGCGGCACGCGAAGTGTGCGATTTCATCCTGGCGGCGCAGATTTCATGAGGGATCGCCGCACGCTTTTCTGGCTGATCGTGCTCGCGATCGCCGCCGGCATCACGCAACTGCTGGTGATGTGGTTGCGGCCGCCGCCGAAGCCCATCGCAATGGTCGGGCCGCCGCGATCCAGCTACGTGCTGGACAATTTCACCCTGCACGCGTTCGCGCAGGACGGCAAGCTCGCCTTCACGATGACCTCGCCGCACCTGGAGCGCCGCGAGGGCAACGATTCGCTGTACGTCAATGCACCGAAATACTTCTTCGTCGCCAGCGACGGCTCCACCTGGGATGGTACCTCGCAGTACGCGTGGATCAGTTCGGACAACAACCTGGTCAAGCTGATCGGCAAGGTGGACATGCGCCGGCCGCCCACGGCGAAAGTCTCCGAAGCCGAAGTCCACACCTCCGACGCCACCGTGTGGACGCAGGACAAGCGCATGGCTTCCGCTGCGCCCAGCGTAATCCAGGAGCCCGGCTCTATACTGCGCGGCGTCGGCATGAAGGCCGATTTCGATACCCGTTCACTGGAGCTGCTCTCCGATGTCCACGGCACCCTTGCACCGCACTCGCACCGGCATTGAATGGCTGGCCCTTCTCGTCGCGGCGTTCTGCGCATGCGGCGTGGCGCAAGCAAAGCAATCGGACAAGGACCAGCCGATCAATATCAACGCGAGTTCGTTCGCCGGCAGCCAGGACAGCGGCAAGATCGTCTTCACCGGCAGCGTGACCCTGGACCAGGGCACGTTCAAGGCGGACGGCTCGCAGGCCACCGGCTACACCGATCCCGACGACACCAGCCAATGGCAGCGCGTCGTGCTGGTCGGCAGCCCGGCGCATTTCCAGCAGACCCAGGACAACGGCACGCTTGTGCACGGTCAGGGCGCAACCATCGACTACAAGGTTTCCGAAAACACCGTGATCCTGACCGGCAACGCGGTGGTCGTGCAGCAGGGCAAAGGCGAGTTTCATGGCGAGAAGCTCGTCTACAACACGGATACCGGCGAAATCCAGGGCTCGCCCGTTACCGGCGGTCGCGTCCACATCACGCTGCAGCCGCGCACCAAGCCGGCACCCGCAAAGCCCGTCGGTACGGCACCAAACGCGCCGGCTTCCGCCCCGGCCGGTGCAAGCAGCAGCGCGCCTGCATCGGCACCCACGCCCGCACCTGCTTCGACTTCCGGAACGCACTGATCCATGTTGTCCGCGCATGGGCTGCAAAAAAGTTTTCGTTCGCGCCAGGTGGTGCAGGATTTCGGATTCGAAATCCGCCAGGGTGAGGTCGTGGGCCTGCTCGGTCCCAACGGCGCCGGCAAGACGACGTGCTTCTACATGGTGGTCGGCCTGATCGA
>DATNAW010000105.1:0-8773 GCA_035572335.1 Rhodanobacteraceae bacterium | reverse complement strand
CCTGGCGCAATTCGAGGGCGTGCAATTCGACGGCCACCGCATCGCCTTCGTGGATACGCCGGACAAGGCGCGCGCGGCTGCGTTGCGCATCAAGACCGTGTATGCGCAAAACGCCGAGCGGCCGATCGTGGTCAACACGGTGGTCGATCCGCAATTGTGCGAAATCATTGCGGAATCGGGCGCGCTGATGGTCGATGTCATGGCACCGTTCGTGGGCACGCTGGAACTGGAACTCGGCACGCGGCGTTCCGGTGCCGTCAACCGCTCGCACGGGTTGGTGGATTTCAACCAGTACGAGGCGCGCATCGACGCCACCAACTATGCGCTGGCGCACGACGATGGCGTCAATATCGACTACAGCCAGGCCGACGTGGTGCTGGTCGGCGTGTCGCGCGTGGGCAAGACGCCGACCTGCCTGTACATGGCGCTGCATTACGGCGTGAAGGCGGCCAACTATCCGCTGACCGACGAGGATCTGGAACGCGACTACCTGCCCAAGCGCCTGGATGGCTGCCGCAATCGCCTGTACGGCCTCACCATCGACCCGATCCGCCTGACGCAGGTGCGCGAAGCGCGGCGCCCGGGCAGTTCATATGCCAAGCTCGACCGCTGCAAGCGCGAGCTCGTCATCGCAGATCGCATTTTCCGCAACGAGAACATTCCCTCGCTCAACACCACCCACACCTCGATCGAGGAAATCGGCAGCAAGATCATGGCGCACCTCGGGATCGAGAGGCACATGTTCTGATGGCCGGCGGGGGTCCGGTCCCGCAGCTGGGACGTAGTTCCGATGGCCGCTCCCTGCTTGGCACAGCTGTTGCATCATCCCTCCAGTACTAAGGTTGCCTGCCTGAAGGGGGTTCCGATGGATGCGGTCGTTGATGCCAAAGAAACCGAACGTGTGCTCAGCCATCTGGCGCGCCTGCGGCACCGGCGTGATTATGCGGAATCGGACACGCTGGACAGCCTGCGGCCGGTTTGGCTGGGGATGGATACATGGGACGTCGTCCTCGACGATCTCGAAACCCAGCGCTACAAGGAGGGGGCTCGCGTCGCCCGCCTGCAAGTCGTTGGCGAGTAATATCACCCGCAGTGGATGGTGCGGGTGCCATGAGCGAGACCTTTTCCAACATCGTTGATTGCGCCAGCATCGACATCGATGGATGGCCACAGGAACTACATACGCGCTCGCACGTGTTCCGCGCGGATGTCGGGCGCGAGGATGGCAGCACCGATTCGGCGCCGAGCCCGCACGACTATTTCGATTCCGCGTTGGCGTCGTGCAAGGCGCTCACGGCGCTGTGGTACGCCAAGCGTCGCGGCATTCCGCTGGAGCGCGTGGCGACGCGCGTGGAGCGGGACGATCACGCGGAGCGGGAAGGGAAGTACCGCCTGCGTGTGCATCTCGATTTCCAGGGGACGCTCACCGACGAGCAGCGCGCGTTGCTGCGGCGCGCGGCTGACAACTGTCCGATCCACAAGTTGATGACGCGCGCGGAAATCGAGGTCGAGACCGTCGACTGAGCTTGGGCGCTCAGTGGCGGTCTTTTGCGACAGAGGGATCCTCGCGCACCGGCAACGGCACGTTGCAGATATCGATTTTGCCGGCCTTGTAGAGATACCACGCATCGCTGCGGTTGCGGCGTGATTCGACCAGCGCGGTGAAGGTTGGCGTGTCGGTACGCAGCACTTCGAGGTGCATGCGTTGGGACGGCGGCAAATCGGAAGCCAAACGCACGCGCAGGACCTTCGTCTGGTGCGCGGAATCCTTGTAGAAACCCATCGGGCCGTTGCCGCGCGGCAAATCGGAGAGGTATTGCATGCCTTGCACCACCCGCCCGACCAGCGCGATGTTGCGGTCCAGCTGGCGCGGTGCCTGTCCGATCACGGCGTAGAGTTCGGTGCCCGGTCCGGAATCGGGTGTGTTGTCACGGCCCGCGCCGATCATGCCGTAGCAGTGCACCAGCCAGGTCTTGCCGGTTTTCGGATCGCGCCCGACCGGAAAGCCATTGCTGAAGCCGACTTCGGGGGCGTACACGTCGCCGTCGGGCAGCGGCGTGAAGGGCAAGTCGGAAGAAATGCCGCGTTTGAATTCCGGTGCGATCGTCGCCGTGGCTTTGCCGAGCGAGCGCGGCGGATGCGCGGGATGTTTGGCTTCGGCGGCCGGATCACCCCATTGGGTCACGAAGCCATCCTGAACGCGCAGGATCGCAAGCCCGTCCCAGTAATGCTGGTGCGCGAGCGTGCGGATGTTCCGTGCATGCAGCGGCGCGTAGGCGGGATCGAGTTCGATCACCACGCGGCCCTGCGGCAAGTCCATGTACAACGTGTCGTCGGGCTTCAGCGCGCGCCAGTCGGAAGGCTTCGATGCGTTGAGGATCTGGTCCATGGTGGGCGCGGGTTTGGCGGTCGCCGCGGCGGACTGGCCCACCGCCGGCAACGCGATCGCGAAGGTCAGGACAGCGGCGATGGAACAAGCGATTCGATTCACGGCGGGTTCCCCTGTGCGTGGATGTCGCGGTTGAAAATATCCGGTCCGAATACGCGCAGCCCCTGCTGCCCGGCGTAACCCAGATGCGGCAGGCCGAACCAGTCCTCGATGCTGCGCAGCAGTCCGTAATGGTTGTAATCCACGCTCGATACGGTGCCCGGCTGCACGAACGGCGACAGCACCACCGCGCCGATACGCCCTCCGCCGGGGCCGAACTGGCCGGGTTGCGGTGCGCCTGCGGGCCTGGTTTCACCGCAGCAGGCCGCGGCGTCGGTGCCTTCGTCGAAGGTGATGATCAGCAGCCCGTCCTGCCTGTACGCGGGCGAGGCAAGGATTCGCGGCACCCATTCGCGCAGGAACCTGTCGGCCGAAACGAGCCCGCCCGGTTCGCCGTTCTTGCACGGCGCGTCATGGCCGTCGTGGCAGAGGTCGGGCGTGATGACGGAGAAGTTCGGCGTGGTCGCCACGGACCGCAGGTCGATGGGAAGCTTGTCGAGATTCACCACGTGCGCGGCGCAGTTCGCGGCTTCGTCGATGATCGAATGGAAGTACACGAACGGGTTGTGCTTGTCCGCGTACTGGTCTTTCGCTGTCGCCTTGTTGGTCAGGTCGACCTCGCCGATTTCCGCGTGCGCGCAGGCCGCGGCCTCGCGCGAGGGATCGGCGCCCATGCTTTCCATGTAACCCTTCCAGGTGTAACCCGCGTCCTGCAGCTGGTTCGCCAGCGTCTTCACGTCGGCGGGATAGACGCAGCCGGTGCCGCGAATCTGGCCGTTGGCGTCGAAGCCCGGCGCGCTGCGCTTGAATTCACTGAATAGGTGGCAGTCCTGCTGCGTCTCGGGATTCGGCGCCTGTCCGCTGATGATGGAAATGTAATTGTCGAGGCTGTAATGCCCCGTCGCGAAATACTGCGTCAGCAGCGCGCCCTGTTTCGGCAATTCGTGCGCGAGGTAGGGCGCGGGCGAATGTTCGCCGAACGTCACCTGGAATGGTTCGTTTTCAAGGATGATCACGAACACGTGGCGCGGCACGTTGGCCGCGACGCTGGTTGTCTTGGAATGGGTTGCGGGACCGGCGGCGCACCCGGCCAACAGGCCGAGCAGCAACGCCGCCGCAACGCACGATCCGCGCCCACCAGCCATCGTCCATCGCATGTCGCGCACCCCGCTTCGGCATCGTGAGGGCGCCCACGATAGCAAACCGCAGCGGCAGGCGATCAACCCGCCGGGTTCGAAGGCGGATCGACGATGCGTTCGATCGCGACGTGCAGATAGCGGCGCGCGTATTTCGGCCGGTGTTGTGCAAACACCCTGCGCGCATGTTCGACATGGCTGGCTTCCGGCGCGAACAGGAACAGGAATGCACCGCCTTCGCGCGCGAGTTCCGCGTCATCCTTGAGGAACCCTTTTTCCCGGCCTACGAATTCGGCGATGCGCGCTTCGGCGCGCTGCAGCCAGTTGGCCTCGCGGTGTGCTTCCAGGTGATTGACCACGAAGTCGCCGGTGGCCGCGCGCACGTTTTCGGCGCCCACGCCGGACTCCGTGAAGGCGAGTTCGGCTTCCTGGGCGTCCTGCAGGGTCGGGTAGCCGGCCACGATGTAGTGCTTCGGATAGAACGTGCCGAAGGATGTATCGCTTTGCTTGAAGAATGCCCAGTGCCTGATCATGGCCCCACCCCGCGCGCACGCGACCACGCTGCGCAGCCCCGAACGGGCGACGTTGCGGCCACCAAAGGCTGCGCCCCGGATTGGGAAAAAAACGTTGCCGGCGCGTGACGCCTGTTTCACGGAGCGTCGGTCACCACCCGCGCGCCTTCGTCCGGCGTGCCATCGTGCCGGAACGCTTTCGCCAAGGCGTGGCGGGTGCGCAAGGCGACGGTGACTCGCTATGGCGAAGCTCGTGGAATATTTCGCGCTCGTTGGCGGTCTTGTTGGCGTGTATCTGTTAGTGGATGATCGGGAGGTGCGCGACCTCCATCCGGAGGTTTCATGGCCGCGCTGATCCCGTTTCGGGGGCAAAAATGCGAACAGGTTTCGTTCTGGCGGCTGTGATGCTGGTTCTCGTTGCGAAGAGCGTGCCCGCGCAGACCACCGTTGCGCCTACGGACCCGCCGTCGCAAGGGGCGGGCATCGACGCCGCGATCAACGCGCGCTTCGAGCATTTCAGGCAGGCAGTGCATGCACCCGGCCTTGTCTGGGGAATCGTGCAGAACGGGCGGCTCATGTATGTCGGTGCCCTGGGGGTACAGGATGTCGAAACGCGCCGGCCGGTCACTGCCGACACCGTTTTCCGCATTGCCTCGATGAGCAAGGCCTTCACGGCGCTTGCCATCCTGAAGCTGAAAGACGAGGGCAAGCTCTCGCTTGACGATCAGCTCGACCGCTACATCCCCGAGGCCAGGGGATGGCGATACCCCACCAGCGATTCTCCGAAACTGACCGTGCGGGATCTCCTCGGCCACGTGGCCGGCCTGGGTCCTGACGACCCATGGAGTGACCGCCAGCAGCCGATGAGCGAACAGGCCTTCACGGCCTTGCTCGGGAAAGGCCCCTCGTTCAATCAGACTCCGGAGACCGCTTATGAGTATTCGAGCCTGGGTTATGCGCTGCTTGGGAGGGTGATCACCAAGGTTTCCGGACTTCGTTACGACCGCTATATCGAAAATACCTTCATGCGTCCGCTCGGCATGGGCGCGAGCGGCTACGAGATCGCCGATGTGCCGGCCGATCGACTCGCCGTCGGCTATCGCTGGGAGAATGGGGGCTTCGTGCGGGAGCCTGCCATGGCCAACGGCGCATTCGGCGCCATGGGCGGTGTGCATGCGAGCGCGAACGACTATGCGCGCTGGGTCGCATTCCTGCTTTCGGCGTGGCCGGCGAGCAGTGGCCCGGAAACCGGGCCGGTGCGTCGCGCGATCGTGCGTGAACTGGCGATTGGGACGAGCTTCCCGCGTCTGGGCAAGCGTCCGCGTCCGGGCGATGCCGGACCTTGCCCGTTTGCAGCGGTGTATTCGGCCGGGTTCAGCGTGGTGCGCGATTGCGATCTCGGGCTGCTCCTCACACACAACGGCGGTTATCCCGGCTACGGATCGACCGTTCTCCTGATGCCTGATTACGGGGTGGGCGTCTTCGCCTTCGACAACCGTACTTACGGAGTGCCGGTGGGAGTCGTGTTCGATGCGGCGCAGATGCTGAAGGATGCCGGACTGCTGCGGACATCACCCGTGCACGTCAGCGATGTGCTGGCGCGCGCTTATGGCCTGGCCGGCGCCATGTACCGCGCGGGTTACGTGAAGCCGGGAATCGACGATCTGGCGGTCAACTTCCTCATGGACCGTTCCGCGGAGAACTGGGCGCGTGAATTCGAGCGCCTGAAAGGCGAGGTCGGCGCCTGCGGTGCGCAAGAACCCATAACCGCCACGGGTCTGCGGGCAGGCACTTTCGCCTGGCACTGCGAACGTGGCGCGATCCAGGGGACGATCGAGCTTTCGCCGACCAACCCGCCGCTCATCCAGACCCTAACCCTGCAGGCCGACGGCAAGAAACAAAAACAATGACCCCCTGCTGCAGGCCGCTTCATCGGACCGGTCTGGATCGTAAAGACGATTACTTCACCGGCATGCCAGGTTTCGCGCCCCCGTCGGCGTCGAGCAGGAACAAGTCGGCGCCGCCGCTGCCGGCCGAAAGGATCATGCCTTCGCTCAACCCGAAGCGCATCTTGCGCGGCGCGAGATTGGCGATGAACACCACGTTGCGGCCGACCAGCTTGCCGGGGTCGGAATAGGCAGCCCTGATGCCGGAAAAAATCTGGCGCGTGCCGAGTTCGCCGGCGTCGAGTTCGAAGCGCAGCAGCTTATCGGAACCTTCCACCGCTTCGCAGGCCAGCACCTTGCCGACGCGCAGGTCGAGTTTGGCGAAGTCGTCGATGGAAATGGTTCCGGGATTCGTTGACGCCGCGTCCTGCGCACGCTTGTCTCCCTCGCCCGCTTGCGGGAGAGGGCTGGGATGAGGGGAGGCAGACGGTTGCAACGATTCCTTGGAGGCTTCAATCATGGCTTCGATGTTCTTGGGATCAATACGGGTGACCAGCGTCTTGAACGGCTTGATCGTGTGGCCGAGCAAAGGGCGCAGCGCGGCTTCGAAATCGGCGGGCGTGTCGTCCAGGAATTCGAACGCGCGCGCGGCGGTGGCCGGCACCACCGGCGCCAGCCAGATCGTCAACAACCGGAAATAGTTGAGCGCGAGGGTCAGCACGACGTGCAGTTCGTCGCGCTTCGCTTCGTCCTTCGCCATCACCCACGGCGCGTGGTCGGCGACGTAGGCGTTGGCTTCGTCGGCGACTTCGATGACCAGCCGGATCGCGGCGGCGCAATCGCGCAGCTCGTACAACGCGGCGCAGGCTTCCAGCTTCGCGGCGGCCGCGTCGTAGCGTCCGTGCACGGTTTCCGGAAGCGTGTCGGCGAGCTTGCCGTCGAAATATTTGTGTACAAAACCCGCGCAACGGCTGGCGATGTTCGCCCACTTGCCGACCAGGTGCGAGTTGACGCGTTCCTCGAAGGCCTTCAAATCCAGGTCGATGTCGGCCAGCGTCGGGCCGAGCATCGAGGCAAGGTAGTAGCGAAGCCAATCCGCATCGAGGTGTTCGAGATAGGTACGCGCGTTGACGAAGGTGCCGCGCGACTTCGACATCTTGGCGCCGTCCACGGTCAGGAAGCCGTGCACGTTCACCGCGGTCGGCATGCGCAGCCCCGCGCCGTGCAGCATCGCCGGCCAGAACAGGGTGTGGAAGTAGATGATGTCCTTGCCGATGAAGTGCACCATCTCGGTGTCACTGCCGGTCCGGATGAAGCGTTCGAAATCGGCGGGCTTCAGATCGGGTTTCGAGCCGTCCTCGCAGAGTTCCTTGAAGGCTGCGAGGTAGCCGACGGGCGCGTCCACCCAGACGTAGAAGTATTTGCCGGGCTGGCCCGGGATCTCGAAACCGAAGTAGGGCGCTTCGCGCGAGACGTCCCAGCTGCGCAGGCCGCCGGCGAACCATTCCTTCAACTTGTTGACGACTTCCGACTGCAGGCCGCCCGCGGTGCGGCGTTCCTCCAGCCATCTCTTCAACAGGCCCTCGAAATCGGCGAGCTTGACGAAGAAGTGCAGCGATTCCTTTTCGACCGGCTTCGCGCCCGACACCACGGAGTATGGGTTGATCAGGTCGATCGGACTGTAGGTGCTGCCGCAGACTTCGCAGGCGTCGCCGTACTGGTCCTTCGAATGGCAGACCGGACACTCGCCCTTGATGAAGCGATCCGGCAGGAACATCTGCCGCTCGGGATCGAACAGTTGCTTGACGGGCTTCGATTCGACGTGGCCATTCTTCTCCAGCGCCTGCCAGATGCGATAGGTCAGTTCGCGATTGGCATCGGTATGCGTGCTCGAATAGCGGTCGTAGACCACGCCGAAATCGCGCAGGTCGGCGGTGTGTTCCTTCCACACGTTGCCGATCAGCGTTTCCGGCGTGATGCCTTCCTTCTCCGCCCGCAGCATGATCGAGGTGCCGTGCGCGTCGTCCGCGCACACGTAATGCACCGTGCTGCCGGCCATCCGCATAGCGCGCACCCAGATGTCCGACTGCACGTGTTCGACGATGTGGCCGAGATGGATGCGGCCATTCGCATAGGGCAGGGCGCTGCTGACCAGGATTTCGCGGGGCATTGCTTGGGCTTGCGATCGAAAGACGATCGTGGATTATCGCATGGCACCAGAGTGGGATTGCTCGTCCCGCGAGCGCGCTTTCGCGGGCGTGGCCCGCTCCTGCGAATGCCGTTGTAGGAGCGCGCCATGCGCGCGATATACGATGGTGCGCTCGATCGACGAGCAGAGACCACGCGCGTGGTGTGCTTCACCACCCCATGTAATGCCCGCCATTGATCGCCAGGTTCGCGCCGGTGATCCATGCGGCCTTGTCGTCGAGGAAGAAGGCGACGGCGTAGGCGATTTCGTCGGGTTCGCCCAAACGGCCCAGCGGAATCTGCGCGACGATCTTGGCGCGCACTTCTTCGGGCACGGCCATCACCATGTCGGTGCCGATGTAGCCGGGTGAGACGGTGTTGACGGTGATTCCGAATTTCGCGTTTTCCTGTGCCAGCGAGATCGTGAAGCCGTGCATGCCGGCTTTCGACGCGGCGTAGTTGGCTTGTCCGTACTGGCCTTTCTGGCCGTTGATGGAACTGATCTGCACGATGCGTCCCCACTTGCGCGCGCGCATGCCTTCGATCGCCGGGCGCGTGACGTTG
>DATNAW010000104.1:0-4509 GCA_035572335.1 Rhodanobacteraceae bacterium | reverse complement strand
TCGAGCGCGACTTCCACGGCGTTGCGTGACGACAGCAGCAGGCACGAGGCCGGGTCGATCCGCGACTTCACGCCGGCGTCGAACTGCTGCGCGATCATGTACGCGTACGCGCGCGCCGACTGCAGCGCGGTGTACATGTCGGCGATCTTGGCCTGCATGATTTCGAACGTGCCAATCGGTGCGTTGAACTGCTTGCGTTCGCGCACGTAGGGCAGGGTGACGTCGATCGCCGATTGCATCAGGCCGATCGGGCCGCCCGACAGCACCAGCCGCTCGGTGTCGAGGCCGCCCATCAGCACGCGCACGCCTTCGTTGACTTCGCCGACGCGGTTGGCATCCGGGATTTCGCAATCCTCGAACACCAGTTCGCAGGTGTTGGAGCCACGCATCCCAAGCTTGTCGAGTTTCTGCGCGGTGCGAAAACCCTTCGTGCCCTTCTCGACGATGAAGGCGGTGATGCAGCGGCTGCCGGCGGTGTGGTCGGCGGTGCGCATGTAAACCAGTGCCACGTCGGCGTCGGGGCCGTTGGTGATCCACATCTTGTTGCCGTTGGCGATCCAGTGGTCGCCGCGCTTCTCGGCCTTGCATTTCATTGAACCGACCACGTCGGAACCCGCGCCGGGTTCGCTCATCGCCAGCGCGCCGACGAATTCGCCCGAACACAGTTTCGGGATGTATTTCTTCCGCTGCGCCTCGTTGCCGTTGTGGAAGATGTTGTTGACGCACAGGTTCGAATGCGCGCCGTAGGACAGCCCTACCGAGCCGGACGCGCGCGAGATTTCTTCCATCGCGACGAGGTGCGCGAGGAAGCCCATCCCGCTGCCACCGTATTCGGTGGGCACCGTGATGCCGAGCAGCCCCATCTCGCCGAGTTTCTTCCAGAGGTCGGACGGGAACAGGTTGTCGCGGTCGATCTGGTCGGCACGCGGCGCGATTTCCTTTTCCGCGAAAGCGTGCACGCTTTCGCGCAGCAGGTCGATGTCTTCACCGAGTTGGAAAGGCCGCATGAGAACCCCTCGTGACGTCATTCCCGCGAAAGCGGGAATCCATTGTGCTTGCACGCGTGAGCAAGATCAAAATGGATTGACTCGCCACATCCCTGTGGCTCGCCCTGCGGGCCATCGGCTTCGCCGATGTTCGCTCCGGCATCCTGCCTCCGCAGTCGGATCACCGCTGCGCGGTGTCCGGAATGACGAAAAATTGTTGGGCTGGCTTACTGCCCGCGCATCCGTCCCTTGAACCGCGTGCCGTCGGTGCCCATGGTCGGCAGCTTGATCTTGCCGATGGCGTTGATGCGTTCCTCGGCCATGCGGTCGGCGGCCTTGTAGGTCGGGATGCCGTCGCGGTCGGCGATCTGGAAGATGCGGCCGACGTTGTAGTAGATGCTGCGCATCATGCGCATCGCGCGTTCGCGGTTGTAGCCGTCGATTTCCAGCGACACGTTCATCACGCCGCCGGCGTTCACCGCGTAATCCGGCGCGTACACCACGCCGCGCTTCATCAGCTCGTCGCCGATCTGGTCGGTCGAAAGCTGGTTGTTGGCGATGCCGCAGATGATCGGCGCCTTGATGCGGTCGATGGTCTGTTCGTTGACGGTGCCGCCCAGGGCGCACGGGCTGTAGACGTCGCAATCGACGTCATAGATCTCGTCGAGGCCGACCGCTTCGCAGCCCAGTTCGTCGACGCAGCGCTGCACCGCTTCCTTGTGGATGTCGGTGACGAAAACCTTGGCGCCCTGCTCGCGCAGCAGCTTGATGAACTCGCTGCCGACGTGGCCCGCACCCTGCACCGCGAAGCTGTACTTGCCGATGTCTTCGTTGCCGTGCTTGTAGTTCAGCGTCGCCATCACGCCCTGCAGCGCGCCATACGCCGTGAACGGCGAAGGATCGCCCGAGCCGCCGTGCACCTGGTGCACGCCGGTCACGAACTCGGTTTCGCGATAGACGTATTCCATGTCGTTGACGTCGATGCCGACGTCCTCGGCCGTGATGTAGCGGCCGTGCAGCGAATTGAGAAAACGTCCGAACGCGCGGAACAGCGGCTCGGATTTGTCCTTCGATGGATCGCCGATGATCACGGCCTTGCCGCCGCCGAGATTCAATCCGGCCACCGCGTTCTTGTAGGTCATGCCGCGCGAGAGACGCAACACGTCGTTCAACGCTTCCTCGTCGGTCTTGTACGGCCACATGCGCAGGCCGCCGAGCGCGGGGCCCAGCACGGTGTTGTGGATCGCGATGATGGCCTTGAGGCCGGCATCCTTGCTCTGGCAGAACACGACCTGCTCGTGCCCGGTGGTGGCGATGGTTTCGAAAAGCATCGGGATTGCTCCAGTTGCGCACTGTCGGCGCGGGGTGGCAAAACGGCGCCGCGAAGGGCGCCACGAATGGGAGAACGAACGCCAGCCGTTGCCTCTCGCGGGCACTGTCGCTGCGTTGCAGCCGCCTAGTGTAACCGGCGCCGATGGCGCCAGACAGACACGGTCTCATGTTGCGCCTGACGAAGATCATGCAGGGCATTGAGCCCGTTCGATTTGTCGAAACGCGACGCATCGCGCTGGCTCGAAGCCGTCGCGCTTTGAATCACCCATTTCCGGCCGGAACGTTTCGGTTGCTTGAATAGGACGAGCGTGCTATTTTGCGGTCCATGATGCTTGCAGCCGCCACCCCCAAAGGCGTCGCCACGCGCAGTGCGATCATCGAACGTGCGATCGGACAAGTGCGCAAGCAAGGCCTGGAAAGCCTTTCGATCGGCGGCCTCGCGCAGGCCGCGGCGATGTCCAAGAGTGGCGTATTCGCGCACTTCGGTTCGCGCGAGGACCTGCAATTGGCGGTGCTGGATGCCGTGGCCGAGGATTTCTCGCAGGAGGTATTGCAGGCGGCGTTCCACCAGCCGCGCGGCGTGAAACGCCTGCGCGCGATCTTGGCCGGCTGGATGGATTGGACGCACGGCGCGGGCTGCCCCATGATCGCCGCGGTCATCGAATACGACGACCGGCCGGGCACGATCCGCGACCGCGTCGTGCATTGGCAGCGGCGCTTGCGCGAAGCGCTGACCCGCGCGGCGCAACTCGCGATCGAAACCGGCGAATTGCGCGACGACACCGATCCCGCGCAGTTCGCGTTCGAAATGTTCGGCATCGTGCTGGTGCTCCACCACGACACCCGACTGTTCGGCGGCACCGATGCCATCGTGCGCGCCACCCACGCGTTCGACCGGCTGATCGCCGACCACGCAGCCTGACTCTTGAGCCACCACCATGCCCATCGCCATCGGCAGGAATAGCACGACCGTTCGAAACGTGCTCTCGCTCGCAATGCTGCGCGCCGCGAATCGAATCGGCGGCCAGTTTGCGCCCGACGCCACCGCCCGGCGCGCCGCGCGATTGCTGTGCACGCCGTTCGCGGCCGGCCGCGTCCGCGCGAGGGATGCGAGCGACGGCGGCGCGGTGCGCGGCCATCTCGTGATCGACGGTCGCCGCGTGGCCACGTACCAATGGGGCGACCTGCAATCGCAACCGCGCGTGCTGCTGGCGCACGGCTGGTCGAGTTACGCGTTGCGGTTCCTGCCATGGGTGCGTGCGCTGCGCGACGCCGGATACGCGGTGATCACCTTCGACCAGCCGGGTCACGGAAACAGCGATGCCGGACGCTGCACCTTGGCGTGTTTCGCACGGACACTGCAACGTGTAGCGGATCGATATGGTCCGTTCCAAGCGATCGTCGCCCACTCGATGGGCGGCACGGCCGCGATGCTGGCGCTGGCCGAGGGCATCGTGGCGCGCCGCGTGGTGCTGATCGCGCCGGCGGCCGATCCCGACGCCGCGACCGCGCGCTTCGCGCGCAAGGTGGGTCTGGTCGACGGCCTCGTGCCGCGCATCCAGCGGCACCTCGAAGTGCAGACCGGCGTCACGGTGCGCGAACTGACCGCGCACGTACGCGTGCAATCTCTGGCGACGCCGGCGCTGGTGATCCACGATCTCGACGACCGCGAAGTGCCGTGGGAAGAGGGCGAAAGCTACGCGCGCCACTGGCCCGGCGCGCGCCTGCTAAGCACTGAAGCCCTCGGCCACAGCCGCATCGTCAACGATCCCGCCACCATCGACGCCGGCTTGCGATTCCTGCGCGGCGAAGCCGTGGGTGAACGCGTGGTGTCATCGTGCAACCTGCCGTTCGGGGTGGCGTAAGCGGCCGCTGCGCGCCGGGCCATCCGCAAAACCGTTGCCATGCCGGCGCGCGTCCGGGCACCATGCATGCCACCCCGGCACACGGAGCGGTCATGTCCCAGGCAAGCAATGCGTGTGCGACACGTTGCTGCATCGTCGGCGGCGGGCCCGCCGGGATGATGCTGGGCGTCCTGCTGGCGCGCGCGGGCGTGCCGGTGACGGTGCTGGAAAAACACGGCGACTTCCTGCGCGATTTCCGCGGCGACACGGTGCATCCGTCCACGCTTGCGATCCTCGACGAAATCGGGCTGCGCGAACGCTTCGACAGACTGCCGCAGCGCCGCGTC
>DATNAW010000103.1:0-3301 GCA_035572335.1 Rhodanobacteraceae bacterium | reverse complement strand
ATTTGCGAGCGGCAGTATCAATTTCCTGCCGACGAGTGCCGCGTAACGCTCGTCGTCGGGATGCACCGCCACCGCGACGTCGCCCAGCATGGTTTCCGGGCGCGTGGTCGCGATGACTACGTGATCGGGCGCGCCGGGTTGGGGATCGATCACGTCGTAACGGATCGACCACAGGAACCCGTCGCGCTCGACGTTGTTCACTTCGAGATCCGACACCGCGGTCATCAGCACCGGGTCCCAGTTCACCAGCCGGTTGCCGCGATAGATCAAACCCGCGCGATACCACTCGACGAAGACCTTGCGCACCGCCGCGGACAAACCTTCGTCCATCGTGAACCGTTCGCGCGACCAGTCCAAGGACGCACCCAACCGGCGCATTTGTTTGGTGATCGTTGAACCGGATTCCTGCTTCCATTGCCACACGCGTTCGACGAACTTGTCGCGGCCGAGGTCATGACGCGTCTTGCCTTCCGCGGCCAACTGGTTCTCGACGATCTTCTGCGTCGCGATGCCGGCGTGGTCGGTGCCGCCTTGCCACAATGTGTTCTTGCCGGACATCCGCGCGTGGCGGATCAGCGCGTCCATGATGGTCTGCTGGAACGCATGGCCCATGTGCAGCGTTCCGGTGACGTTCGGCGGCGGCAGCAGGATCGAGTAGGGCGCGCCTTCGCCGGCCGGCTTGAAACAGCCGGCATCTTCCCAGCGCGAATACCACTTCGGTTCGATCTCTTTCGGGTCGAAGCTCTTGTCCATCACTCGGGTTCCCGGGTTCCGCGCGCGGCGCGAACTGCAAGGCAAACGCGCATTCTAGCGACGCGGCGCTGATGCTTGTTGAGTCGGGGCGACGTCCCAGTCTTTTTTCGCCCCCCTCCCTGGCGGGCGAGCCACCTTTCTTTGCGTGGCCAAAGAAAGGTGGCCCAAAGAAAGGCCACCCCGCGAACACGTCCTGAGCACATCCCTGTGCTCAGGATTCGCGAGTGGCCGCCGGGGTTCGCCGAAGGCACATCCCTGTGCCTGCGGCGAACTGGCCCGCATCCTGCGGGCGATCCTTCGGACTTTTCCGTCGGCCGCTCGCCGTGTTCGAGGGGCCCCGTTTGCGCGCTTCCTGCGCGCGCACCGGCGAAACACGTGGATTGATCTCGCTTCGAGCGAGGCCATGGATGGCCGACCATGAAGCAGAGCTTTTTGGCGCCCTTGCACGACGCCTACTAGATCGGCAGGGATTGCCGATCTGAACGCCGAAGGCGGCCCGAAGGGCGAGCCACAGGGATGTGGCGAGTTGCATCGCAGCGCCAAGCGGGAGCAAGGCGCGCATGTTTGAGCACAGGGATGTGCGAGTTCGCGCCGGTTTCGGCAACAGGATGTTGCCGAAGCCGTCGTGCCGGGTGCATGGCTTTGGCTACTTTCGCCATAACGAAAGTAGCTCGCTCGCCGCTGAGGCGAGCGAAACCTTCGCGAAAGCGCTGCGATTTCGCCACGGACGAAAATGGGTCCCGGCTTTCGCCGGGGTGACGTCAGCAGCGGTGGCGGATTGCTATCGCTAAGGCGTCCACTTGCGATGCGCGTGGATCGACATCACCACACCGAACCCCGCCAGCAGCGTGATCGCGGAGGTGCCGCCGTAGCTCACCAGCGGCAGCGGCACGCCCACCACCGGCAGCAGGCCGGCGATCATGCCGCCGTTGACGATCACGTACACCATGAAGGCGAGCGCGAACGCGCCTGCGACCAGGCGCGACCAAGTGTCGCGCGCGTTGGCGGCGATCCACAGGCAGCGTCCGACGATGAAGGCGTACACCGCCAGCAGCACGAGTACGCCGACCAGGCCGAATTCCTCGCCGAGCACCGCGAAGATGAAATCGGTGGTGTGTTCGGGCAGGAATTCCAGTTTCGATTGCGTGCCCTGGTTGAAGCCCTTGCCGAGGATGCCGCCCGAGCCCACCGCGATCATCGATTGCAGGATGTGCCAGCCGCTGCCGAGCGGATCGCTTTCGGGGTGCAGGAACGTCACGATGCGCTGGCGCTGGTAGCCGTGCATGAAATGCAGGGCGATGGGGCCGGCGGCCGCGGCGGCAACGGTCGCGCCGCCGATCTTCCACCACTGCAGGCCGGCGAGGAACAATACGAACAATCCCGAAGCCGCCACCAGCAAGGCGGTGCCGAGATCGGGTTGCTTGAAGATCAGGAACGCGGGGATCGCGATCAGGACGAGGGTGACGAACAGGTCGCGCCAGCGCGGCGGCAACGGGCGCGGATGCAGGTACCACGCGACCATCATCGGCATCGCCAGCTTCATCAGTTCGGACGGCTGGAACCGGATCACGCCGATGTCGAGCCAGCGGTTCGCGCCCTGGCCTTCGCCCAGCACCTTGACCACGACCAGCAACAGCACGCCGATCACGTAGAACCACGGCGTCCAGGCACGCAGCAGGTTGGGCGGGATGCGCGAGATCGCGATCATCAGCACGGCGCCGATCAGGAAACGCGCGGCTTGTCCGCCCACCGTGCCGGCATCGAGGTTGCTGGCGCTGTACAGCACAGTCAGGCCCATCAACGCGAGGATGAGCAGCCCGATCGCCAGCGGCAGGTCGATACGCGGGCGCGACAACACGCGGCGGCCGAGCCGGAACGCGCGTGCGGCCAGGCTGGCGGCGAAATCATTCATGGCGTCGTCGGCGAGGAAGTCGCGGGTGGCGACACGACGGCGGTCACCGGAACCGGCGGCCGCTCGGAAGGCGGCGTATCCGCCAGCCACTGGTCCAGCATCTTGCGCGCGATCGGCGCGGCCGCGCTGCCGCCCCAGGCGCCGTGTTCCAGCGCCACCGCGATCGCGATCTGCGGATGGTCGGCCGGTGCGTAGCAGATGAACCACGCGCGGTGGCGGGCGGCGAGGTAGGCGAGGTTCTTGTTGGTGTTGTAGGCCTCGGTGGTGCGTGAATAGCGCTCGGCGGTGCCGGTCTTGCCCGCGATCAGGTAAGGGAAACCCTTGCCGATGCCGGCGGCGTACGCCGTGCCGGCGGGGTTGTACACCACGCCCAGCATGCCCTGCTTGACGGCTTCGAGGTCGGCGGGCGCGTGCGTGATCTGGACCGGTGGCGGCTGCCTGTACGGAATCTCGGGGGAATCCAGGCCTTCACTTGTCGCGGTCAGCAAGTGCGGCGTGTGCGACGATCCGCCATCCGCCAACGCGGCCAGCGCGTGCGCCATCTGCAGCGGCGTCACCATCCAGTAGCCCTGGCCGATGCCCGCAATCACGGTTTCGCCGGGATACCACGGTTGCTTGAAGGTCTTGCGCTTCCAT
>DATNAW010000102.1:0-19519 GCA_035572335.1 Rhodanobacteraceae bacterium | reverse complement strand
GCCGAGCTCGCCGAGTTTTTCACCCAGCGCCGGGTCCAGCACGTCGCAGTGCATAAGGTCCGCGACGAAACGCGGGTCGCGCTCGCGGAACCCGACCAGCGTCTTGCCCTTCTTCGGAACGTGCTTGACCGACAGGCGCGCGCGCCGGCGGTAACCCCACGTATCCGCGGTCAGCGGCGCCAGCCAGCGAGCGGGTTCGACATGGCCGATGCGCGCGAAATTCTGCGCCAGCACGTTCTGTTTGGCCGCGATCTGCGCCGCCGGCGCGAGGTGTTGCAGCACGCAACCACCGCATACGCCGAAATGCGCGCAACGCGGTGGCACACGCTCGGGCGAAGTTTCGAGGATTTCCTCGGTCCGCGCCTCATCGAAATTCCGGTGCTTGCGCACGCGCTTTGCAAGCACGCGCTCGCCCGGCAGCGCATCGGCCACGAACACGGTCTTGCCGTCGACGTGCGCGACACCACACCCGTCGTGGGAAAGGTCATCGATGGAAGCTTCGAAAGTGATGTCACGCGGATTGGCCATCCGCGCATCTTGCCAGACATGTCAAGTCAAAACGCATCTTCCTCGGCCGCGGCCGCGTATCCCAATGCGATCGCGCCGGTGCCGACGTTGACCATGCCGGTGATGCCCATGATGCTGCGGTAAAGTGCCACGCCCGCTTCATTGCACGCGTCGGCCAGGCTGGCGTATCCGGGCAACGCTTCCAGCTCCGTGAGGTTCCCGCCATAGCTGACACACAGCGCGGGTACCAGCAAGCCGCGTTTCACCGCCCGCGCGGCATGCGCGAACAGTATTTCCGCGCCGTGTTCGAAACCGCGTGCCTTGGCCACGGGCCGGGTTTCGCCCTGGAAACATTGCAGGATGGGTTTGATGTCGAGTGCCGTGCCGAGCGTGGCGCTCAACAATCCGACGCTGCGGTCGCCCTTCCTGCGCGCACGCGCGCGCAGGTAATGCAGATCGCGCGGAAGCATGTAGGCATAGGTTTGTGCGGCGACTTCGGCGAGCCGTTCGCGGATCGGCCCCGGTCCGGTGTCCGCCGCGATGAGCCGCGTGGCTTCGATGGCGCTGATGCCCTGCCCCGCGAACAGGCTCTTGCTGTCGATGACGCGCATCAGGAACGGCGAATTGTTGCCGGCGGCCTGGCGGACGGGACGGTACGCGCCAAGGATCGCGAAACTGGCCTGCGTCGCGTTGGCGAATATCGGGCTGCGCGTGGACGTCACGGTCAGGCAGAACACGGCGTCGTAGTCCAGCACCAGCTCGCCGAGGAACAGTTCGCGGATCTCGTCGACGGCAAGCGGTGCGGTCTCGGCCGCGTGCCCGCGCTTGCCTACTTCGCCTTGGTAATAGCTTTCCGCCGCGTCGGGATCGTGCACATCGACGAAGGTGTGCGCGTCGATCCTGATCGTGATCGGCATGATGATGATCTGATGGTCGTCGATGAACTTGCGCGGAAGATCGCAAGTGGCATCCACCATGAGGCCGATTCGCATGTCATCCCCCGCAGCGTCAAAGGATCATGCGCCGCGGCGGCGGCGAATAACGTGAACCGGAGCACTTCTGCGCCAGCGGCGGACTCAAACTGCTGCCAGTGCATTATTTCTTTTGCCAGCTCCCCGACGCATCCTGGTAATACCAACCGCTGCGCGCACGGCTGATCCACTGCTTCGCGAAGGATTCGCGCATGCGTTGCGCCCATTCGGGGTGGCCGTTGGCGATGGCGATCTGCTTGTACAGATCCGCCCGGTCGCTGTTTTCGGCGGCGATGGCCTGGGTTGCCTGCGCGCGCTGCGCCAGCGGAATCTTGGAAGCATCGTGCATCGCCACGTCGCCGTTGTGGGTCAGCCCGATGGCACCGGATTCGAACAAGCCCTTGAGCGTTGAATGGAATCGGTTGCGCATGCGCGATTCGATCGCTTCGATCGCGGGCGTCTGGACGTCCAGGTTTGCGGACGGCTGCGCGGCGCTCGCGGCCGGGATCAAGGCATCCAGAACGAGCATCGCGAGCGGCTGTTGCTGCGACGGATCGCGGGCGCCCGAAGACGGCGGCAACGTGCTGCTCGCCGGCGCGGGCGCGGAACTTCCGCTGGCCGGCCCCATGATGTTGCTGATGACCTGGTCCGCAGCCTTCTGCGCGGCCGCGGCCGGGAAGTACACGTTGATGGTCACGCAGCCCGCCAACAACGCGAGCATGGCGGCGACTGCAAACAGGGGCTTGCGCATCAGGAATCTCCAGGGTGCAAAAGCGATGTCATGGCCAAGCGACCGTTTCGGAAGTTTACACGGCGGTCCGGCAGCGAAGTTTCTCCGGACGTTTGCATGCAAACCGTGAAGCCGCGGTGCGTCAGTCGATCACCGGCGAGGCATTGCCTTCCGTGACCGCCTTCAGGCGGCTGACCAGCGTAATCCAATCCACCGAGCGCTCGTGTCCGATCACCGTGATGCGCGGCAAGCCGCTGCCTTCCACGATCGTGTAGCCGCTGTCGTTCGGATTCGGGTCGGGCGAGATGCCGCCCATGCTGCACACGCCGTTTGCCAGCTTGCAGCTGAGGCCAATCCGCGAGTAACCGAAGGTCTTGAACAGGCGCAGCGCCATGCCCTGCAAGCCGCCGGCGATGCCGCCGCCGCCGACCTCGGTGAGGCTCTTGATGGCGTTCTGGCTGATCTTGCCACCGCCGTTCGCGGTCAGGTCGGCGTCGAACGCCACCGGTTTCCAGTCGACCAGCTTGAGGTCGTGGATGTCGCCGTCCATCCGCCCAGTGATCTGCCCGAACCCGAACACGCCCGTGAGCTGGGCCAGGTCGAGTTGATCCATGTCGATGTCGGCGGCAAGTTCGGGCGCAGTGCCGAACGGATGCTGCATGCTCAGGTTGGTGACACTCACCGATCCGCCGAAAGCGTTGAGCGAAAGGCCGCCGCCGAAGACCAGATCGTCGCCGCGATAAACCAGATCCGGCACGGCGCCGCCGAGCTTGCCGCCGAACGCGGGCCAGCCGAGCGCCGTGCACAACTGGTTGACATCGACGTTGCTGACCGAGAACGCAGCGGTCAGGCGCTGCGACTTCGCTTCATCGGGCCGCCATTCGAACCGCGCCATCTGGAAGCTGCCGCCGAACAGGCCCACCTCGACGGGCGCGCGCAAGGCCAGGGTGCCGTTGTCATCCTTCAGCCCGAGACTCGCAGGCCCGAACACCAGCCGGTAGAGCGAAAGCGCATCCCACTTCAGCTGTGTCGCGGGACGCGTCGCACCCGTGCGCCAATCCAGGCCACCATTGAAACCGGCGACGGCGAGGCCTGCGCCATGGCTGTCGAGTGTGACATCTTTCGCCATGAGATCGATGACGTGCAACCCCTTGTCGTCGAAATCCAGCGAACCGCTGATGCTGCCGGAAGTCGTGAGCGAATCGAATCCCGTCAGGCTGCGCACCAGGGTGGTGCCATAGCGCGTATAGGCGGCGGGCAGCATGGCTGCGAAATGGCTGAACGCGAGTTTGTCGAGCGCGCCGTGGCGATCGAAGCCGATGCTGCCGGACAAGCGGAGTGCATCGGAGTCGTCGAAATCCAGCGAATCCAGGTCGACGCCCGTGGGGCCGAGACTGCCGGCGACATGCAGGCCAACAGGGTTCTGCGGCAATTGCGCGAACAATGGACCGAGCAGCAGTTGCCCGCCGTGCAACTGGCCGTCCCACATCACGGTCATCGTCGCCAATCCGGTGTCGACCCTGAAGTTGCCGTCCGCGCCGAACTTCTGTGCCGCAACCGTGCCGCTCTTGCTGTCGAGGTCGGCATCGCTGACCGCAATGCGGCCGGATGCGCGCGTGTCATCCTGCGCGAGATCCAGCGCCACGTTGCCTTCCAGCGTCCCGCCGTTGAGCCGTCCGTCGGGCCACGCCGCGGCAAGCAGGCCCTTCAGCCATGCCAGCGGAATCGCGGCCAGTTTCACCTGCAGGTGCGAGGGCTGGTCGAGCGGCAGTTGTGCATTGAGGCTGCTCTTGCCCTGCACCACGTCCACTTCCATGGTCCCGCCCGCGCGGTCGTAGAGGATGGTGAGATCGGCATCGGCCAGCGCATTGCCCGGCGCCTTTTGCGTGGCGACATGGCCCACGAATTTCCAGGCGCTGCCATCGGCCCGTTGCGGTTCGCCCTGCAAGCTCAGGGCGACATCGCGCCAGCCCAGCGAAGGGATCGAGGCCTTGGCAGCGTCGATGTGCAGCACCGGCCTGCCGTCGGGGCCGAGCGACGCTTCGGCATCGACCTTGGCCAGTTGCATGCCCGGCAGCGTGAGCGTTGCAGCCTGCATCTGCACGGCGGCGTGCGCGCACGCGCACGCCAGCGTCAAGCACGCAGCCACCAGGCCCTGGCGCCAACTTGCCACGACTGTCCTTTTCAATGACACTGAATCCGATTGTGCCAGCCCGTGCCCGAACGGAAGCTAAGGGAACCCGGCGGCACGCGGCAGGCGGTTGTCATGGGCTCGCCAATGGGACAAGCCATGGACAAGGGAGCGGCTCGTTTCCGGGTACTTCTGGCCGAGGACGACGCGGTCAGCCGGGAGTTCCTCTGCGAAGCCATCCGCGCTTGTGGCGGTGAACCCGTCGCCTGCGCCGACGGGTCCAGCGCACTCGCCCAGGCGCGTCGGGGTCATTGGAACCTGCTGATCCTCGATCACAACCTTCCCGGCATGAACGGCGAGGCGGTGCTCGCGGCGCTGCGGGCCGACGGGGGCCCCGTTCCACCGGCCCTCGCCACCACGGCCGAGCCCGAAACCGTCCGGGCGATGCTGCTCGAGGCCGGCTTCGAGCAGGTGCTGCCCAAGCCCGTTGCCTTCGAAGTGCTGCGGGCTGCGCTGGCACGGTCCGGTTGCAAAGCGGCTCCACTCGACGACGACAACGCCTTGCGCGCATGCGGTTCGCACTCGGCGGTCGAACGCCTGCGGCGCTTGTTCGCCGAGCAGGAGCTGCCGCGGATACAGGACGAGTTCGACCGCAATGCCGACGATCCGCAGGCGCTGCGCCCGACCCTGCATCGACTGCTGGCCTCGTGCGGTTTCTGCGGCGCCACTGCGCTCGCGCGCGCCTGCGGCGCGTTGCACGACGCGCTGGCTTCCGGCACGAAGGGCAGCCACGTCGACGCGGCCATGGATGGTTTTGCCAAGGCCTTGCGCGAAACCCGCGAGACGCTGCATTCGAAATTGAACGGGGATGCTTGATTCGCGCGACCGTCCCGCCCTGACGTTCGGCGTCGGGGCCGGCGATACTTCCTACGAACGCAGCGGTTCCGCGAGCACGCGCCACGACTGCAAGCCGCGCTCACCCACGTGCGCGCCGATCAGGGTCCGCATCAGGCGACGCAAGGCGGCAAGGTCTTCCGCATCCGGCGGCGCCGCATCCGCGGCCAGCGCCAGCAACGCGCTGCCGCGCACGCGCGCACCACGGTTGATGGATCCGGCGGCCACGAGCGGACCCACTTCGGGAACGTAGTCGTAGGCCTGAGCAGGCTCGACCGGCGCGCCGGTTTCGGCATCGGTCTCGAGCTGCAGTGCGTACCCCGTCGCCGCCAGCAGGTCACGCTCGAAGCGGCGCAGGCTCCACGCCAGCGGGCGGGTCGATGCCAGTTCGTCCAGCAGGCCGGCGTAGCGCTGGAACAATGCAGGGTGCGGGTCGTCGCGCGCGGTCAATCGCACCATCAATTCATTGACGTACATCGCCGACATCAACGCCTCGCCACGCAACACGGGCGGATTACGCACGGGTTCGACCGCCGTCAGGGTTTGCAGTTCACCGCGTCCCGACCAGTCAAGCTGCAACGCCTGCAGGGGTTCCAGCGCGGAGCGCGGCAGGCGCGCACGCGCGCTGCGCACGCCGCGCGCGACCAAACCGACGCGGCCGTGGTCGCGCGTGAAGGCTTCCAGCAGCAGGCTGGTTTCGCGCCACGCGCGGGAGTGCAGGATGTAGGCGGGCTGCGCGGCGACACGCATGCGTCATTCGTATCCGAATTGTTTCAGCGCTGCCTCGTCGTCCGACCAGCCGGCGCGCACGCGCACCCACAATTTCAGGAACACCTTGCGGTCGAGCAAGGCTTCGATGGCCCGCCGCGAAGCGCTGCCGATGGCCTTGGCGCGGCGTCCGCCCGCGCCGATCACGATGGCCTTCTGGCCCTCGCGCTCCACCCACACCACCGCGGCGATCTCGGTGATGCCGTCGGGACGATCCTCGAAACGTTCGATCTCGACGGTGGTCGCATAGGGCAATTCCTCGCCCAGCTGGCGCATCAGCTGTTCGCGCACCAATTCGGCGACGAGAAAACGCTCGCTGCGATCGGTGTAGGTGTCGGTGTCGTAGCCCGGCTCGCCTTCCGGCAGACGCGCAAGGATGGCGCGTTCCAGTTCGCCAAGGCCGGAACGCTTTTCGGCACTGACCAGGAACACCTCGTCCCAGCTGCGATCGCGCGTCAGTCCATCCACGAACGGCAGCAGCTTCGGCTTGTCCGCGATGCGGTCGACCTTGTTCACCGCCAGCAGGCGCGGGATTGCGCGCTGCGCCAGCGCCGCGTACACCGCGGCATCCTCGTCGTCCCAATGGCCGGCCGCGACCACCTGCACCGCCAGATCGGCGTCGGCGATGGCGGCATGCACCGCGCGATTCAGGCTGCGATTGATCGCGCGTTTTGCTTCGCGATGCAAGCCGGGTGTATCGAGGTAGACGATTTGCCCACCCGCCGGATTGGCGACGCCGAGGATGCGCTGGCGCGTGGTGTGCGCGCGCGGCGTGACGATGGAAAGATGCGCGTCGATCAACGCATTCAGCAACGTGGACTTGCCGACGTTCGGCCGCCCGACGATTGCGGCGCTGCCGCAACGAAAAAATTCACTCATGCCACCGCCTGTTCCAGATATTCCAGGGCTGCATCTGCTGCAATCTGTTCCGCCGCCCGCCGGCTGGCACCGTGGCCCTCGAAGCGTGCGGCCTGCGGTTGTTCGACCACGCACGCCACGTCGAACTGTCGCGCATGCTCCTCGCCGTGTTCGGCCAGCAGCTCGTAGTGCGGCAGCGGCAGGCCGCGCGCCTGCAACCATTCCTGCAGACGGGTTTTCGGATCCTTTTGCGCCGGGCCCGCCACGGCAACCGCCTCGGCGAATACCTGACGCAACCACTCGCGGCAGGCGTGGAATCCACCGTCGCGATAAATCGCGGCGACCAACGCCTCGAACGCGTCGGCGAGGATCGAATCGCGCCGAAAGCCGCCGCTCTTGAGTTCACCCGAGCCCAGCTTCAGTGCATCGCCCAGTTGCAGCTCGCGTGCGCGCGCGGCCAAGGCGGGTTCGCTCACCAGTTGTGCGCGCAAACGCGAAAGCTCGCCTTCGTTGGCACGCGGACGCGTATCGAACAACATCTCGGCGACGACGAGATTGACCAGCGCGTCGCCCAGGAATTCCAGCCGCTCGTTGTTGGGGCGCCCCGCGCTGCGGTGCGTCAGCGCGAGATTCAGCAAGGCCTCATCGGCGAAGCGGTAGCCGAGTTTCACGTCACTCCTGCGCCGCTTGCTGCGCCTTCAGCGGCACCGACTTCTCGAAGTGCACCAGGAAATCGATGTTGTAGATCCAGGGAATCTTCTTGTCGTAGCTCAGCTTCAACGACGTACCACCGTTCGGCATGTTGACCAGGGAGATGTTCTTGTCCGCAATATCCTCGTCGGCGAAATATTGCGACAGCTGCTGCGTGTCGAGTTCCCGGTGCACGTCCTCCACGCTCATGTTGCCCGAGCTGGATTGCGTGGCAACCGTGTTCAGCGCCTTGGATACGTTGAGATAATCCATGTAGGCAGGCACGAGTTTCATCGCGGTGTACGCGAAGAACGCCGCGATGACGAGAATGATCACGAACCCGATCAGGGTAACGCCCGATTGACGTTTCATTGAGCCGCCCCCAGCAGTTGGTTGAAAGTCCAGCGTTGCCGGCGCGTCGACGCGCACGACAGCCTGCGCCCTTGCAGGCCGGACGCCAGAAGCTTAATGCAACACGGTGCCGATGCGGTGCCAGTCGGCGAGGCTGAACCAGATGAAGAACGCCTTGCCGGCGAGGTTCTTCTCCGGCACGAAACCCCAGAAGCGGCTATCGGCACTGTCGTCGCGATTGTCGCCCATCGCGAAGTAGGCGCCTTGCGGCACCTTCCATTCGCAGCCGCCGTCGGGCGTCAGCGTGCCGCCGGAACCGATGCAGTTGTAGGTTTCGGTGTATCGGAAGTGCAGGGTGGAGTGCTGGATCCCGCCCAGATCCTCGGTGTAAAGCTGGACCGGCGACATGTTGGGATTTTCTTCCATCTGCAGGCTGACCTTGTCGGTGCCGTGGTATTCACCGACCAGCGTCTGCGGGACGGGCTTGCCGTTGACGGAAACCTCTTCGCCGACGACCTTGATGGTGTCGCCCGGCACGCCGACGATGCGCTTGATGTAGTCCTCCTTCGGATTTTCCGGATAACGGAACACCGCGATGTCACCGCGTTTCGGCTCGCCGGTGTCGAGGATCCTGGTGTTGCTGACCGGCAGCCGCAGGCCGTAGGCGAACTTGTTGACCAGCACGAAATCGCCGACCAGCAGGGTCGGCATCATCGAACCAGAAGGAATCCGGAACGGTTCCAGCAGGAAGGTGCGGAACAGCAGCACCGCCAGGATCACGGGGAAGAACGAGCGCGCGTAATCGACCAGCACCGGTTCGTGCGGCTTCTGCCCTTCCGCCGCCGCGCGTTCCCGGCGGCGTCGCGCGAACGCGACGCGATCGACCAGCCAGATCACGAAGAACGCGGCGGTGATCAGCACCAGCGCCAGCGCGAAATCGGAGGTCTTGTACCAGGCATAAAGGCAGATCGCGACGATCGCCATCAGCACCACGGTACCCAATGCGTCTTTCTTCACTGCATGTTCCTTGGATTCGCGCACGACACGCGATGTTGCGTGCGTCGCATCGTCATTCCCGCCCAAGCCGAAAGCCAGTGACTTTAGTCACGCCAAGCGGGCACTCACTCACTTGTCCGTTCGCAACACCGCCAGGAAGGCTTCCTGAGGAATCTCGACGCGGCCGACCTGCTTCATCCGCTTCTTGCCTTCCTTCTGCTTCTCCAGCAGCTTCTTCTTGCGCGAAACATCGCCGCCGTAGCACTTGGCCAGCACGTTCTTGCGCAGCGCCTTCACCGTAGAACGCGCGATTACTTGCCCGCCGATCGCAGCCTGGATCGCCACGTCGAACATCTGCCGCGGAATCAGTTCGCGCATCCGTTCGACCAGTTCGCGCCCGCGCCGGTCGGCCTGCGCACGATGCACGATCAAGGAAAGCGCATCCACCCGGTCGCCGTTGATCAGCACGTCCACGCGCACGAATGGACCCGCCTCGAAGCGATCGAAGTGGTAGTCCATCGAGGCATAGCCGCGGCTCACCGATTTCAGGCGATCGAAGAAATCCAGCACCACTTCGGCCAGCGGCATTTCGTAGGAGATCCGCACCTGGCTCGCGAGGTACTGGATGGAACGCTGCACGCCGCGCTTTTCCTCGCACAACGTGATGACCGCGCCCACGTGTTCGGGCGGCGTGAGGATATCGGCGACGATGATCGGTTCGCGGATTTCTTCCACCAGCGGCGACGCCGGCAGCTTGGCCGGATTGTCCAGCAGCATCGTGTCGCCATCGGTCTTCAGCACCTCGTAAACCACCGTCGGCGCGGTGGTGACGAGGTCGAGGTCGTATTCGCGTTCCAGGCGTTCCTGCACGATCTCCATGTGCAGCATGCCGAGGAAGCCGCAACGGAAACCGAAGCCCATCGCTTCGGACGACTCGGGTTCGAAGAACAGCGCGGCATCGTTGAGGCGCAATTTGTCGAGCGCTTCGCGCAGCGCCGGGAAATCGTCCGCCGACACCGGGAACAACCCGGCGAACACGCGCGGCTGCATGTGCTGGAAGCCTGGCAGCGGCTTCGTTGCCGCATCGTTCGCCAGCGTCAGCGTGTCACCGACCGGCGCGCCGTGCACATCCTTGATCGACGCGCACACGAAACCGACTTGGCCCGCGCCGAGTTTTTCGGTACGCGTGCGCTTGGGCGTGAATACGCCAACCTGGTCCACCTCGTGCGTACGCCCGGTCGACATCACCAGCAGCTTGTCGCGCGGCTTGATCTCGCCCTGCATCACGCGCACCAGCGAGACCACGCCGAGGTAATTGTCGAACCACGAATCGATGATCAGCGCCTGCAGCTTGTCGGTGTCGCGCGGTTTCGGCGGCGGGATGCGCGCGACGATCGCCTCCAGCACGTCGCGCACGTTCTCGCCGGTCTTGGCGCTGATCGCGACCGCGTCTTCGGCATGGATGCCGATTACCGCCTCGATTTCTTCCTTCACCTTCGGGATATCGGCGGTCGGCAGGTCGATCTTGTTCAGGACCGGTACCACTTCCAGGCCCATTTCGACCGCGGTGTAGCAGTTGGCGACGGATTGCGCCTCGACACCCTGCGCCGCGTCCACCACGAGCAGCGCGCCTTCGCACGCGGCCAGCGAACGCGAGACTTCGTAGCTGAAATCCACGTGGCCCGGCGTGTCGATGAAATTCAATTCATAGACCTGGCCGTCGCGCGCGGTGTATGGCAGCGACACCGAGCGCGCCTTGATGGTGATGCCGCGTTCGCGCTCGATCGGATTGTCGTCCAGCACCTGCGCTTCCATTTCGCGCTCGGTGAGGCCGCCGCAGATCTGGATGATGCGGTCGGCCAGCGTGGACTTGCCGTGGTCGATGTGGGCAATGATGGAGAAGTTGCGGATTTGCTGCATGGCGCGCTGGCGTCGGCGCCTGACGGCGCAAAACCGCGATTATCGCATGGCGCGCCGCCTGCAACCCGGAATTTGGCCGATGGTTCGCGCGACCACACCGAACGCGTTTTCGGCCCCCTTGAATCAATGGGGCGGCCGACCGGCGCTGTATGCCGGTCGGCCGGGGTTGTGGGGACATGACCATGTGATTCGGAAGCCAACACCCACAAGCTCAACAGCGGGACCTTACATTTGTGCGAACTTGAACGTCGCCCCGCTCGGCTCGACGGCTGCCTTCACCGCGGCTTCGTCGGCCTTGTCGCCGACGAACAGCACCACCACGCCCTTGAAGGACCCTGGCGCGGCCTGCTTGAACGCGTTTTCCAGCACTTCCGCGGTGGTCGCCGAATTGGGGCCACCCGCGGCGACCATGTTGCCCGGCAGCACCGTGGCCGCAACCACGTCATTGAGCTGGCCCTGGACACGGTCCAGCGTTGCTTCGGCCGACGAAGCGCTGGCGGGGGCAGCTGCCATGCTCGGCTTGGCTGACTTGCCGGCGTTGCCCGCCGAGGCAGCGGCCGCAGCGGCCTGGACAGGAACATCGGGCACGAAGTAGGCGTAAGGCGTGTTGGTGATGTCGCCCATGTTGTCTTCAACGACCTGGCTCAGGTAGGCCTGCCAAGCCTTCATGTCGTTGGGATTGCTCGGCTTGGTGAGCTTGGCCTGCGCAGCCGGCGCGTTGGACTGGTTGTTGTTGCAGGCGCTGAGGCCCAGCGTGCCCAGCAGCGCGATGGCGGCAATGAAAAGGAGTTTGCGCATGACGATTACCTCGATGACTTGCGTGAAACAACGGGACTGCCGACCCCCCTCCCCGGCTTGCGCCAATGTTGACGCAATGCCTTCTGGACAGCCGGATGGACGAATTTTGAAACATCACCGCCGAGACTGGCGATTTCGCGCACCAGCGAGGATGAAATGAAACCCCATTCCTCCGCCGGCGTCAGGAACAGGGTTTCGGCCTGCGGAATCAGGTGCCGGTTCATGCTGGCCAACTGGAACTCGTATTCGAAATCCGACACCGCGCGCAGCCCGCGCAGGATCACGCCGGCACCGCACTCGCTGACGAAACGGGCCAGCAAGGTATCGAAGCCGCGCACCTCGACATTCGGAATGCCATGCAGCGCGGCGCGCGCAAGTTCGACGCGCTCATCCATTTCGAAACGCGGCGCCTTGCCGCTCGACTTCGCAACCGCCACGATCAAGCGGTCGAACAACGGTGCCGCGCGCGAGACCAGGTCGCCATGGCCGTTGGTGATCGGGTCGAACGTGCCCGGATACACCGCGATGCGTGGATTCGAACCAGATGGTTGGCGCTTCCCCATGCCGCCATTGTGCCATCTTGCGATGTGGCGTGGCAGCGCAGGATTGCGGCAAGCATCACGCCGCGCCGACCTGATACAGCGTTCCGCGCACCGCACCGGCATCGCGCCGGCGATGCAGCAGCCAGCGTGCGGGCGCCATCCATTCATCGGCGTTGCCCGACTCCACATAGACCCACGCCTGCGTCGCGAGCCAGCCATTCGCATCCAGCAACGCAGCAGCCTCGCCCCAGAGGCCAAGGTCGAACGGCGGGTCGAGGAACACGATGTCGAACTTCGCGGTTGCCGGTCCGGCAAGGATTCGCAGGGCGTCTCCGCAGCGAACGCTGGCATCGCCCTGATGCAGGCGCGCGAGGTCCGCTTCGATCGCGCGCGCCTGCGCGCCGTCCCGCTCGATGAAAGTCGCGCTGCGCGCGCCGCGCGAGAGCGCTTCGATGCCGAGCGCACCGCTGCCGGCGAAAGCGTCCAGCACGTTCGCGCCTGCAATCATCGGCGCCAGCCAGTCGAACAAGGTCTGCCGCAAGCGCTGCGGCGTCGGCCGCAAACCCGGCAGCACCGGCACCGCCAGCCGCGACCCCCGCAAGCTGCCGCCGATGATGTGGATGCGTCCCGGCGGCGCGGTACCACGATGATGCTTGTTCATGCGCCCATCCGAAGCCGCTGTTGTTGAAAACAAGGCCATGGATGGCCGAGGTAGACCCGCAGATTGCATGAACGTTGAAATCTTGCGCAGTAGTTGGACGAAACAGCGATCATGGACGATCGCATCAGTACAGCAACCCGGTGCTAGCATTCCGCACACTCTACCCCACGACCTGCCCATGCCGAACCTGTGGAACAAGCTCGCGGGCCGCAAGCCGCGCCCCGATCCGGCATCCGCGTTGCCCGATGAATCGAGGACTGCGCCGGACCACCCGCAATCCGCATCGTCGACTGGCCAGCCGCCGCGGCGCCACGTCGGACCCGCGACGCTTCCCGAGGCGCCGCTGCCGAACATGGCGTCCGGACCGAACGACTTGATGGCCAGCGAATCGCAGCCGCGACGCGGCTGGCGCGAGCGCCTTTCCGGCAGCGGATTCGCGCGCGGCCTGACGTCGCTGTTCTCCCGCAATTCCGTCCTTTCGGATGAACTGCTGGACGAACTCGAAATCACCCTGCTGTCCGCGGACGTCGGTGTCGCCGCGACCGGCGAGTTGATCGACGACCTGCGCCGGCGGATGCACAAGCGCGAATTCGCGGATGCAACCGCGCTGCGCGAAGCGTTGCGCGCACGGCTGATCGCGATGCTGGAACCGGTCGCGCGCCATCTCGACGTCTCCGGCCGCAAACCCTTCATGCTGCTGGTCGTCGGCGTCAATGGCGTCGGCAAGACCACCACCATCGGCAAGCTGGCGCGGCGTTTCCAGAACGAACAACGCGAGGTGCTGCTCGCCGCCGGCGACACCTTCCGCGCCGCCGCGGTCGCGCAACTGCAGGAGTGGGCGGGCCGGCTCGGCATCCCGGTGTGCGCGCAAGGCCAGGGCGCGGACTCGGCCAGCGTGATTTTTGACGCGCTGCAGATGGGCATCGCGCACGGCAACGACGTGCTGATCGCCGACACCGCCGGCCGCCTGCACACGCGTTCCGGATTGATGGACGAGTTGGCCAAGGTCAAGCGCGTCGTCGGCAAGCTGGACGCCGACGCACCGCACGAAGTCCTGATGGTGATCGACGGCACGACCGGCCAGAACGCAATCAGCCAGGTGCGCCAGTTCATCGACACCGTCGGCGTGACGGGGTTGGTCGTCACCAAGCTCGACGGCACCGCCAAGGGCGGCGTGGTGTTCGCGCTGGCGCGCGAATTCGCGCTGCCGATCCGCTACGTGGGGCTGGGCGAACGCGCCGAAGACCTGCGCGTTTTCGATCCCCGCGCGTTCGTCGACGGACTGCTTCCGGGCCCGGCCTGAGTCTCGCATGGCCATGCCCGCGACATGGCAGCGGTACCGGATGCGCTGGGTCGCGCTGGCCATCGGCGTGGTGGTGCTTGCGTTGCTGGTGGCGCTCGCGATCCACGTGCAGGCCCTGCTGCAGCCGCAGCGTTTCACCGATCTGCTGGAACGCGAGCTGGCGAGCGTTGGCATCAAGCTGGACATGCAGTCGACGGCGGAGCCGACGCTGTTTCCGCGTCCGGCGGTGAGGATGCAGAGCTTCAGCCTGACCAACGCCGGTGCCGCGACGCCGTTCCTGCACGCGAACGGCGCGACCATCGTGGTGCCGTGGCGCGCGCTGCTGCACGGCGACGTCGCGATTGAACGCGTCGAGGTGGAAGACCCGCGCATCGACCTGGCCGAATTGAAATCCCTGATGATGCGCTTGCCCGGCCACAAGGGGCCGCCGCGGCTGCCGACCATCGCGGCCGGCGTGCACATGACAGGGGGAACGCTGACCAATGGCGGCGCGCCCCTGCTGTTCGAACTCAGCGTCGATACCGGCGAACTGCTGCCGGGACGGCCGTTCCGGATGGACGCCTCGGCGCGCAGCGGCGACGGCCGCGAAATCACCGGCAGCCTTGACACAGTGCCGTCCTCCCCGCACGACGGCACGATCGACTTCAATCCGATCCGGATCGCTTTCGGCAAGCAAGGCGGCGCGTCGCTGCAACTGCAAGGCCAGGGGCAATGGCAAGGCGGCGAGGCCATCGCCCTGCATCTGCACGGCGACCTGCGATATCCATCGCTCGCGCCACCGGCTGCGTCGGGCAGCGCGCCCACGAGCGGATCGACAGGCCCCAAGGCGCCCACGCCGCCCGGGAGCGCAATGACCGTGGACAAGATCGCGCTGGAAGTGTCCCCGCCCTCCGGCAAGGCGCCGCTCGGCGTCGCCGTGGACATCCACGGTGACAATTCGCGCGCGAGTTTCCACCTGCAACCGACCGAATTCGGCAACTGGTGGCAGCGGCTGCTCGCGGCGTCGCCGGAACACCCGCCCGGACCGCTGCCGTTCACCGGCGAGGCCGACGTGCAGAAGCTCGACCTCGGCTGGTTGAAAGCCACCGGCCTGAGTTTCAACGCGGGGCCCGACTTGAAGCCGGCGTCGGCCACGAGCGTAGCGCCTCCTGCGTCGCCCGCCGCCGCATCGTCTGCAGCGCATTGACCGATGGATGAGTTCGCGCGGCAGTTGTTGCACTGGTACGACCGCCACGGCCGCCACGACCTGCCTTGGCAACATCCACGCACGCCTTACCGCGTGTGGGTTTCCGAAGTGATGCTGCAGCAGACGCAGGTCGCCACGGTCATTTCGTATTTCGAACGCTTCGTGCAAGCGCTGCCGGATATCGCCGCGCTGGCCGCGGCGACTGAGGACCAGGTGATGGCGCTGTGGTCGGGATTGGGTTACTACCGCCGTGCGCGTCATTTGCACGCGGCGGCCAGGCAGTGCGTCGCGCAGCATCGCGGCGAGCTGCCCGGCGATTTCGAATCGCTCGCCGCATTGCCGGGCATCGGGCGTTCCACCGCCGCGGCGATCCTCGCGCAGGCGCACGGGCAACGGCATGCGATCCTGGACGGCAACGTCAAGCGTGTGCTGGCGCGTTTCCATGGCGTCCGCGGCTGGCCCGGCGAACGCAGCGTCGAGCAGGCCTTGTGGTCGCACGCCGAAGCGCACACGCCGACGACACGCGTCGCGGATTACACGCAGGCGGTCATGGATCTGGGCGCGACCGTGTGCACGCGCACGAACCCGCGCTGCGCGGAATGCCCGCAATCACGCGAATGCATCGCGCACGGTAAAAACCTCGCCGGTTCCATTCCTGCGCCGCGGCCGGCGCGTGCGCTGCCGGAAAAGCACGTCGTGTTCCTGATACTTCGGGACGAACACGATCGCGTATTGCTGCAGCGCCGTTCGCCGCAAGGCGTGTGGCCGCGCCTGTGGAGTTTCCCGGAAGCGAACGACGCGGACGCGGCCAACCCGCTGGCGGCAAGCCTCGCGCGCGTCGACACCGCAACCGCCGCGACACTGCCAGGCATCCGGCATACGTTCACGCACTTCCGTCTGCATGCGCTGCCGCTCGAATGGCGCGGCGTGCGCGCGAACACAGTTGCGGATGATCCGGATTCACGCTGGTGCTCGGCGGGGGAAATCGCCACACTGGGCGTTCCCGCTCCGATAAGAAAGATGTTGTCGCGATGACCCGAACCGTGTTCTGCCAAAAGACGCAACAGGAAACAGAAGGCCTCGATCGCCCGCCATGGCCGGGCGAACTCGGTCAGCGCATCCACGAACACATCGGGCGCGAGGCGTGGCAGCAGTGGCTCGCGTACCAGACGATGCTGATCAACGAGCATCGGCTGTCGCCGCGTGATCCCGCCACGCGGGAGATGCTGGCCAACGAGATGCGGCGCTTCCTGTTCGGCGAAGCGGACGGCTAACCGCTGGACGCGGGCGCGCCCGACTGCTTCTCCTTCGCGCGATCCTGCTTCATCTTCAATTCGTTCACCGGTTCGATCTTCGTGATCTTGCAGCGCTGGTGGTCGAAGGTGACGAAATCGAAATTCGTGTAAAGCGTGTTGTTCTTCGCCGTCAGCCCGATGCCATTGGCAAACGCAAGGTTGATGCAGGGCATCTGCACGGTCAGCAGGTACAGCTTGTTGACGCCGAACCAGATCGCGACCTTGTCCGGCGCGAGGTACTCGAACCCGTTGATCTGGAAATACTTGACGTTGTCCACCGGCGCCCCGGCGTACTGCTGGTAACGCGCCAGGTCCGCGCGTTCCGAGGCGGTCTGCTGCGCGATCGCAGGCGCCGCCGCGACAGCCGCCAGCATTGCCAAGCCCACGACTTTCGGGAACTTTTTCATGACGCGCCACCTCACGCCGCTGTTTGGGTTTCTCACTATACTTGTCGCGCGATCCGGCGGCTGATCAGGCGCTGACCGCCGGTTACATGCGACCGCCCTTGCCCGAAGGATCTGGCCCTGAACGTGTCGAACCACCAGGTTACCGCCCATCATGACGCATCAGCCCAACCGGCGAGGCGACTGCCCGCGCCGCTGGAATGGATCGCGCGTCCGCTTGCGCGCCTTTCCACCAGTCATTTCAATCTGCGCGCGGGACTCTTCAGCGATGCATTGATCAGCGTCGTGCTGATCGCCGCCGGCGTCTGGTATGGCGGCATGCAATGGTTGCCCGCGGCCGTGACGGTGCTCTGCGGCCTGTTCGCCTTCACCTTCATCGAATACGCCGCGCACCGCTGGCTGTTCCACGGCAACACCGGCCCATTCAAGGCCGGCCACGACAACCATCACGTCAACCCGCTGGGTTATGACGCGCTGCCGTTCTTCATGCCGCCGCTCTTCATGTGCGCGCTTGGCGCGCTGTTCGCGCTGGCCATTCCGGTCGGCTACGCGCTGCTGCTGGCGGGCGTCATTGCCGCCGGTTACGCGGCTTACGGCTCCAGCCACGTCGTGATCCACGTGCACCGCTTCAAGAGCCCATCGATGCGCCGCTGGGCCGGCTTCCACAATATCCACCATTACCATCCCGAAGCGAATTTCGGCGTGACCACCGGCTTGTGGGATTTCATCCTCGGCACGCGTTACCACCGCCAGCCTCGTCCGTCGGCTTGATCTTTTCCTGCGTTTCCCGCCACGACGCCGCTCGCCGCCGCCGCGGTAGCGGGTCGCGCCCTCGCCGTTGTGCCGCTGCAATCGCGTATAATTCTCATTTGCGTTGTCAGCGAAACGCCCATGGATCGTCGTGACTTCCTGAAAACCGCCAGCCTGTCCGCGCTCGCGGCGGGCATGTTGCCGGCCGCCGGTGCCGTGGCTGCCGACAGGGGTCACGCGATGCCGAAGGCGCCATCCGTGCCCCTGGATGGAAAGGCCGAGCACACCTTGAGCATCGCCACCGGTGTGCTGGAACTCGCGCCCGAGCGGTTCGTCTCGACCACGCTGTACAACGGCGACTTCCCGGGTCCGTTGCTGCGCCTGAAGCAGGGGCAGCAGACGTCGGTCGACGTGTTCAACGACACCGACCACCACGAGCAGGTGCATTTCCACGGGCAATATCTTCCCGACGACGTGGACGGCGCCGACGAGGAACGCACGCCGCCCATTCCTGCGCGCGGCCATCGCCGCATCGTGTTCACGCCCAAACCCGCGGGCCTGCGCTTCTATCACACGCACATCCGCGCGGGCGCGGACCTTTCGCTTGGCCTCTACAACGGACTCGCGGGGCCGGTGTACATCGATCCGAAGAACGAGCCGGGCGCATACGACCGCGAAGTGTTCCTGACGCTGAAGGAATTCATGCCGTACCTCACGCGCATCGACATGGACATGGCGTTCATGGAGCCGTCCGGCATGGAACTCGATCTCGTCACCATCGCCGCGAGCTCGGATCCGAACGCCGGCAAGGTGCCGCCCGGTTACGAACTCGCCTACGACGCGTTCGCGATCAACGGCAAGTCGCTCGGCCATGGCGAACCGATCCGGGTGAAGCGCGGCGAACGCGTCATGCTGCACGTCGTCAACGCCAGCGCCACGGAAAACCGCAGCCTCGCGCTGCCCGGCCACACTTTCAAAGTCGTCGCGCTGGACGGCAATCCCGTGCCGCATCCGGCCGAAGTGCCGGTGCTGTGGATCGGCACCGCCGAGCGCGTGTCCGCGATCGTCGAAATGAACCACCCCGGCGTGTGGGTGCTCGGCGACACCACCGATGCCGACCGCGAAGCCGGCATGGGCATCGTGGTCGAATACGCAGCCGCGAGCGGCAAACCGGAGTGGCGGGCGCCGCCGCAATTCATGTGGGACTATCGCCTGTTCGCCGATCCGAAGCGCAAGCCGCCGCAGCCCGACGAAGTGATCGACATGTTGATCACCGCGCGCCAGAGCGGCGAAGAAGGTTTCGACGTGTACGCGATCAACGGCGTGCCGTTCGACATGCAGACCATGCCGGTGATGCGTACGCTGAAACTCGGACGTCGTTACCGCCTGCGCTTCCGCAACGCCAGCGGCGACATCCACCCGCTGCACCTGCACCGCCACAGTTTCGAGTTGACGAAGCTGCACGGCCAACCGACCGCGGGCGTGATGAAGGACGTGGTGCTGGTGCCGCCGTTCCAGACCGCCGAAGTCGATTTCACCGCCGACATGCCAGGCCTCACCTTGTTCCATTGCCACATGCAGCAACACATGGACTACGGTTTCATGGCGCTGTTCGACACGGTGTGAGCCGCGGCGCCCACTACACGCGCTGCTTACACTTTTGCGCGTACGATTCGCCTTCCACACACACGGCTGGAGGCAGCGATGAACAGGTTGCTCATTGTCGGCATCACCTTGGCGCTGGGAACGTCCGCATGCGCCGCG
>DATNAW010000101.1:0-5973 GCA_035572335.1 Rhodanobacteraceae bacterium | reverse complement strand
TCCGCGAACAGCGCCGAGAACGCCGGCGTGTATTCGCTCGTCTTCACCAGCACGCGATTGCCCGCCGCCAGCGCATCGACCAGCGGGCCGACGGCGAGGTACAGCGGGTAATTCCACGGCACGATGATGCCCACCACGCCGAGCGGCTGCGGCATCACTTCCGTGCGCGCGGGCAGGAACCAGAAGCCGGCAAACCGGCGGCGCGGGTGCATCCAGCGACGCGCGTGCCTGAGCGCGTGGTCGATGGCACCCAGCGACGGGAACAATTCCAGCAGGCGCGTCTCTTCCGGCGGCCGACAGCCGAAATCGGCCGAGATCGCCTCGCAGATGCGCGCCTCGTTGTCGCGCAACAATGCATGCAATGCTTTCAGCCGTGCAGCGCGCCGGGGCCACGCGGGATACGGGACATGCTGCTGCGCGTTGCGCTGGAGCTCGAAAATGCGATCGAGCGTATCGATGGTCGAGGCCATGCTGCCTGACATGCTGGAATCGGCCATGGTAGCGGTGTTCTACTGCGCGACCGGCAGGAATTTCCAGTCGAAGTGGTAGTCCCACTTGTCGTAGTAGAGATTCCCGCCGTCCCATTCGACTTCGCCTCGCTGCGAATCGACGGTGTCGGAGCGGAAGTGCTGCTTGGCCGGCGCGAAATCCTGCGAGAAGTCGTCGTTGAAGGCGATGCGATAGTTGTCGAGCCCGCCGAGGTAGAACCATTTCAGCGCCGGATCATTGGCATCGAGCCGTCCGTAAGTGACGTCCACCGGCACCCATCCATACGGAGCGAGGTAAATCTCCGCCCAGTCGTGGATGTCGTTGTCATCATGACGGGTAAAGGTCCAGCCCGATTGCCAGCGCGCCGGGATGCCGTTCATCCGCATCAGCGTGATCAGCAGCAGGGTCTGTTCGCCGCAATCGCCGTGCCCCGCGCGCAACGTGTAGGCGCTGATGTCGGGAATGGTGGAATATTCGCGCGCGCCGGCCCAGGGAATTTCGTCCACTGCGGCGAAGATGCGGCGCGCGATTTCATAGGGATTCGTCGCATCGCCCACCACCTGTTTCGAGAACACCCGCAGCGGTTCGGTAAACACGACGTGCGGCGCGCGTTCGGCCACGTACGATGCAAGCTCGGGCGTGATCTTCTCCGTTTGCACCTTGACTGGATCGATCGCGTGGTATTGCGCGTACAAGGTGACTTGGTAGGTGATCTTGAACACCGTGGGCTTGCCGGCCTGCGCGGGTTGTTCCAGATACACGGTGCGCTGCAACGCGGATTCGGGCGCAATCTGGTGCGCGGAGGGTTGACTGGAAACGAACTTGATGTCTTCCTGCTGGCCTTTGTCGGCGCGCGGATACGGAATCCATGCACGCACGGTCTTGCCGGCCGGAACCGCATCCGCGTCGACAGTGAGTGTTTGCGTCACCTGCACGCGTTGCGGCAGCACGCTGGTCTTGCCCGTGGCCTTCGCGTCCGCAATCACCTTGCGGTCGAAGTCGATGTAGTTTTCGTTCACTTCCTTCGGCAGGCCGCTGCTGGTCCGCGTCGTCGGTTCTTTCTGCCGCGCCACCGCCGCCGCGCTCAACTGGAAAAGATTCGATGGCGCGCGATTGAAGTACAGCCGCTGTCCATCGATGTCCATGTGTTCGAACAGACCGTGCTCGTCCCACTCGGCGAATTCGGCGTCGGTGAGATCGGGAATCTGCTTGCGCACTTTCGCCTTCACCTGGTCGGCGGTCAGGCTGAAATCGAGACGCATGCGACTCATGCGTTCGCGCTGGAATTCGAAGGCGAGTCGTGCATCCGGCGACAGGTTCGCTTTTTTCCAAGCCGCATCGATGCGGGCATCGGCCGACTTGAATTGCCCGTCCGTCACCAACTCGACGACGACGCTCAAGTCGCGGTTACCAGCAACGACCGGAGGAATGCCCGAAGCGTTGGCGGCCACGGGCAGCAGCACGGACAAGGCGAGCAATGCAGTCAGCCCAAGTGAATGCGCTGTCACGGGTCGTTCCCCACCGGTTTGGGCGCCAGCAACGGCTTCAGGTAATCCGGCTTGCCCTGTTCGCGCACGAGGTGTGGATACTTCAAGCCGCCGTCGTAATGCACCGTGTACGTCGCAACGGTGCCGTCGCTGCGCGCCTGGATTTGCAGCGGCTGTTTGCGGTGCTGCGCAGCGGCGATTGCGTCGTGCAACACCTGTGCGCTCCATGCATGTCCATCGATGGAGACCACTTGCATGCCGGGCGCGAGTCCCGCCTTGAACGCCGGTCCCTGCCACAGCACGTCCTCGATCTTGCCGTCCACGCTCAGGAACAGGCCGACGGAAAACATCGCGTTGATGCCGTGGCCTTCCAGTTCGCCCATGCCGACGTTTTCCAGCGCGCTTTCATAAGCCGAAGGCTTGTCGGTGTAAACCAGCTTCCAGCCGCTGGCCTCGATGCCAGACAGCAGCGGCACCTGGTCGCCCGTGCCATCCACCCACGTGTGCAGGAACGTCGCCCAGTCATACGGCTGGATCTTGTTCAGCCCGGCAACGACATCGTCGAAATCGTAGGTGTGCGTGACGAAGCTGCCGTTGTCGATGCCGAAGAATGCGCGCGCGAAATCGTCGATGTCACGGTTGCCGTGGCTCAAGTCGCGGATCTTCATGTCCACGGCCAGCCACAGCAGTTCGCCTTCGGGATAGAAGTCGTTCTGGCGGCGCCAGTTGGACCAGGCCTCGGGGGAGCTGTAGTCCACCGCGATGGTGGTGTCGGTCAGCGGCCGCCACGCACGGCCGGTGCGGTGGGCCATTCGCGCCGCGCGGTAAGCGACTACATCGCGCCAGGTTTCCGGCGACCACAAGCCACTGCGCGCGGTGAGCGTATCGCCCAGGTACACCGTCAACCCTTCGTACACCCACAGCAGCTTCGGCTTTTCCGGTTGCTCGAAATCGGGGCGCCACAAGCCTGCGGGCCGCATGAACTTGCCGTTCCACGAATGCGTGTATTCGTGCGGCAGCAGCGAGCCGTCGAGCATGAAATGTGCGGGGTCGGCGAACATCTTCGAGCCGCTGCGCGCCTTGTCATCGCTCGACTGATGGTGTTCGAGGCCGCCCTTGGCAGTGTGGTCGCTCAAGGTCAGCAGCAGGTGATAGCTGTTGTAATGGTGTGAATGGAACAGCGCCTGCGCCTGCTCGATCAGATGATGAAAGCCCGCCGTCTGCTGGTCGGTGATCGTGATCGCGGCGGCGCTATCGCCGACCATGTCGAGGTAGCGATGCACCGACGAGCCTTTCGGCGTCAGGTCGATCTCACGGAAATACTTGCCCGCGATCACCGGCGAATCGACCAGCGTGTTGAACGGCACCGGCTCGAACGTGATCTGCTTGCCGTCGCGCTTTTCGGTCTGCAATGCGCTGCCGTAATGCCAATCCGCCGGAATCACCAGCGAAGGCTGGAACATCTGGTCCCTGGTCGGCGTGCCCGCGCGGTACAACGAAACGTGGTCCCAGGTGAGATCGATGAGGTTGCTGGTCACGCGATCGCGCGACGGGAACTGGAAACTGATGTCGAGTTGGTGCACGCCTTCGGGCACCGTGACATGGAACGTGAAGCGATCGAGCTCGTCGCGCTGCCATGCGATGCGCTGGCCGTTGCCCGAGAACTCCAGGCCCATGATGTCTCCGATGGGGCCGTCCGGCGAATGGTCGCCCGGAATCCACTTCGGGTAATACAGCGTCAGCGCGCCCGGCTCGACCGGCATCACTTCATGGACGTAAAGGAGCTTCTGGCCGGGATCGGGCAGACTCACCGTCAAGGCGACCGGACCAGCCGCCTGCGCCGCGAAGCACGACATGGATGCAACAAGCGCCAGCGCGCACGAAAACAATGACCACCGCTTCATGTTTCCCTCCAAACGATCGAACAGGCGCTCTACTCGAAGCGGCTGTTGGTGAAAAGTCAGGCCAGGGAGTTTTTGGCCATGGATGGCGGCTCCGAGGCCGTTCTGGTCTTTACGAACCTGCAACGGCTCCACTGATCAAGCGTTTCCAACGACGCCGCGATCAGGGATGATCGCCCACAAATTTTCGTTGCCGCCACAGCCAGATGTAATACAGCGGCAACCCCACCAGCGTGATCAGGATGCTGGCGATGGTGGACCAGAACTGCGCGTACAGCGCGTTGGCGACCACCACGAACGTCGCCAGCACGAACAGCGCGGGAATCACCGGATAACCTAGCGTGCGGTACGGACGCGGAACTTCCGGCCGCGTCCTGCGCAGGGTGAACAGGCCGATCACGCAGAGGGCAAGGAACGGCCAGATGCCCAGTACATAGGCCTCGGCAAGCTGCATGAAATCGCGGAGCAGCACGTAGATCACCGCGATCACCACGATGAACGCGATCGCGACATACGGCGTTTCGTATTTCGGATGGATCTTGCCGACGGTGCGGAAGAACAGGCCATCCTCGGCCATCGCAAAAAACACCCGCGGGGTCGAGAGGATGCTGCCGTTGAGCGTGCCGAAGACCGACAACATCACCAGCGCGCCGACGAGCGACGCACCCGCGCGGCCCAGGACGACAGTGGCGGCATCGGTGGCCACGGACTTCGAAGCCGCCAGCGCCGGCAACGGCAAGGCGCGCAGGTAGGCCACGTTGATCAGCAGGTAGACCACCATCACCAGGATGACGCCACCAATCAGCGCCATCGGCAAATTGCGGCCCGGATTCCGCACCTCGCCCGACAGCGTGGTCAGGTTTTCCCAGCCATCGTAAGCCCACAACGCCGCGATCAGGCCGATGCCGATCCCCGACCATTTCGCCATGCCCATCGGCTCGGCGTTCAACGGATTGTGCTCGCCACCTGGCGCGAGGAAGAAGATCGTTGCCGACAATCCCACGATCGCCAGCACCTTGGCAGCGGTCGAGAGATTCTGGATCACGGCGCCGAGTTTCACCGAACGGTAATTGGCGGCGGCGACCAGCACGATCAGCGCCGCCGCAACCAGGTGCTGGATGAACACTGGAATCGGCACGAAGAAACCCAGGTATTCGGAAAACATCAACGCCTGCGCCGCCCACGAGATCGGCTGGGTCAACAGGAACATCCAGCCGAACAGGAACGCGAGCGGACGTCCATACGCTTCGCGCAGATACACGTAAGGGCCGCCGGCCGCGGGATACATCGCCGCCAGTTCCGCGATCGACAGCGCGCCGAACAGCGCCACGATGCCGCCGAGTATCCACACCAGCGCGATGCCGGTGAGATTGCCGGTATCGGCGGCGATGCCCGATGGCACCCTGAAGATGCCGCTGCCGATGATGACGCCCACCACCACGGCCATGCCGGTGGCGAGTCCGAGTTTGCGCGGCAGTTCGCGCCGCACGCTGGCTTGGGGTTCGCTCATGGCCGTCGATCGTACAGGTTCATTGCGGCGCTGTTGAAGGTTCCGATTGCAGCCGCTTTCGCAAATCCGCGGCATGGAAACGTGGCAGACGGCGCATCTTGCGTGCGTTCATCGCCACGCATTGGCAGCCAGACCATAACCCACAGCTATGCCGGGTGCCCGTCTTTTCATTGGTGGTGTTTGCTGGCCGCTGAGTATGCTCGGCGGCATGCCAATGCGGCTTGTCCGCAGAGGCCGCGAAACTTCGATTCATGCGAAAGAGCTGGCGTCTGGAGGGGCCCACGCGTTCGCACGTCGCGCACTTGAGCGATGCCGCAACGTCAGTGGCCGCACCACGGCAAGGCACACCGGTGTCTCACCAATGTGGAGTGGGTAACATGAAGAGCAAGTCTCTGCGCACGTCGCGCCGCAACAACCTGTTCCGGCGCAAGGCGCTCGCCATCGCGATCGGTTCGGCTGCACTCGGCATCACGGCCGTGGCCTGGGGCCAGGCGGTCAACGGCACGATTTACGGCACGGTTCCCGTGGCCCAGGGCGAGACCATCCAGATCGTCGGCGGCGCGGGTTTCAACCGCACCATCACGGT
>DATNAW010000100.1:0-29135 GCA_035572335.1 Rhodanobacteraceae bacterium | reverse complement strand
TTCGACAAGGCGCACGCGGCGGAAGAAATGCCCTGGTTCGGGCAGGAACTGTTCGAGCAGGCCGAAGCCAAGGGGCCGCTGACCGACAAGGCTTATCGGGATGCGCTGGCGAAGCTGAAGAAGATGGCCGGACCCGAAGGCATCGACGCCGCGATGAACGCCGATCACCTGGATGCGTTGTTCGCGCCGGCGCAGGATCCCGCGTGGCGCATCGACCTGGTCACGGGCGATCCGGGTGGCACGTCGAGCGGCTATGGTCCCGCGGCGGTGGCCGGTTATCCGTCGATCACGGTGCCGGGCGGATTCGTGCACGGATTGCCGGTCGGCATGCTGTTCTTCGGGCGCAAATGGAGCGAACCGACACTGATCGGGATGGCTTATGCGTTTGAACAAGCCACGCACGCGCGGCGCGATCCGCAGTTCCTGACCACGTTGCCGGTGCCGGCGGGCATCGATCCGTACACCCAGAAATCCGCCGCCTCGGCGCACGTATCGGGCGACGGCAAACGCTGAGGCGCGGTGTGGATTGCCTCAGGCCGCTTGCGCCGGCTGGCGCAACTGTTGCACCACGGCTTTCGCGGCGCCTGCGGACGATGCGGGGTTTTGCCCGGTGATCAGGTTGCCGGACGCGACCACGTGCGCCTGCCAATCGGCAGCCCTGGAATAGAGTCCGCCGGCTTCCTTCAGCATGTCTTCGACGAGGAACGGCACGGCGTCGGCGAGTCCGGCGGCGCGTTCCTCCGAATCGGCGAATCCGGTGACCGCCTTGCCACGCACCAGCGGCAAGCCGAACGGGCCGCGCGCGTCGCGCAGCGCCGCGACGCCGTGGCATACCGCGGCGATGGGTTTGCCTTGCGCGTACATCACCTCGACCAGGCGGCGGGAGGCATCGTCCTCGGCCAAATCCCACAGCGGACCGTGGCCGCCCGCGTAGAACACGGCGTCGAACGATCCGGCATCCATGTCCGCCAGCTTGTGGGTGCGTGCGAGCGCCTGCATCGCTTCGCCGTCGGCGAGGAATCGCCGCGTTGCATCCGTCTGGCCGTCGGGTGTTTCGCTGTTCGGATCGATCGGGGGCTTGCCGCCGGCGGGTGACGCCAGCGTGATGTCGGCGTTCGCATCCTTGAACACGTAATACGGAGCCGCCAGTTCTTCCAGCCACAGTCCCGTCGCCTTGCCCGTGTTGCCAAGCTGGCCGTGCGAAGTCAAAACCATCAGGATTTTCATTGCTTCACTCCACGTGATCGACGTGCCGCACCAAGGGCACCGTTTCCCACACTTGGGGGAATTGCGGGAAATGCAAGGGAAAGGTGTGTGAAGCGCCAGGAGTTGTTACGCTGCGCATCATTTTCATGAGCGAACCCGGAATGAGCCTGATCTCCGCACCCGTTTCCTACGGCGAACTGATCGACAAGATCACCATTCTTGAAATCAAGTCCGAGCGCATGACCGACGCGGCCAAGCTGGCCAACGTACGCGAAGAATTGCAGTTGCTGAATGCGTTGTGGGCGGGCGATGTGGCCTCGCGCACCGACATTGCGGACGAACGTGCCAAGCTGAAACGCATCAACGAAGCGTTGTGGGAAATCGAGGATGAAATCCGGGTGAAGGAACGCGACCGGGCATTCGACGCGCGCTTCATCGAACTGGCGCGCGCGGTGTACCACACCAACGACAAGCGCGCGGCGGTGAAGCGCGCGATCAACCTGAAGCTGGGTTCGCGATTGGTGGAAGAGAAGTCGTACCAGGATTACGGCGCCGGCGCCTGAAGTGCGGCTTCGAGTTTTTCGATCACGTCGTCCACGCTGACGAGATCCATCACGCCGGGATATTCGATCTTGGTGCCCCACGGAATGTCCGCCGCCGGTTTGTGCAGGAACTTGCGTGCGGCGTCGTCGTACCGATCCACGCACCAGCGGCGGTCCGAGTACGGACCCGAGCGCGCGGGATTGCTGGCGGCGTGCAGGCCCAGCACGCGCGCGCCGACGGCGTTGGCCATGTGCATCGGACCAGCATCGGGCGTCAGCACGATGGATGCGCGACGGTACAGCGCCAGTGCGCGTTTCAAGGTGTCCTTGCCGATCAAGTCCAGCGGTCGGGTTTTCATCTGCGCAAGGATTGCATCGCCCAGCGCGCGTTCCGCCGGCGACGGGCCGCCCGTCAGCACCACGCGCATGCGCAAGGCGTGGGCGGCGTGATCGGCGACCGCGGCGTAGCGCTCCGCGCGCCAGTTGCGCAAGGCGTGGCTGGATGCCGCACTGACCAGCAGCGTTGGCTGGCCGTCGTCGGGCCATTGCTGCGCGGCCCACGCCTGTGCGTCATCCGGAATCGGGATGTCCCAGCGCACCTGGATTTGTTTGAGGCCCAGTGGTTCGACGAAACTGCCGATCGCGTCCAGCACGTGCTCGCCGGTACGCGCGGGAATGCGTTCGCGCACGAACAGACCGTGCAGGTCTTTCGCCCGCGCGCGGTCGTAGCCGATGCGGCGGTCGGTGCGGACGGCCCTGCTCAGGAGATTCGCGCGCAACGCCACCTGCATGTGCAGCAGCGCGTCGAAGCGTCGCCCCGCGAGCGCGCGGCGGACGGCGCGGTAACCATCAAGGCCCGCGCCCTTGTCGAACACCGCGAACTCGACGCCCGCAATGTCGCCGACGAGCTTGTGCTCCAGCTTGCCGATGATCCAGGTCAGCCGCGTCTGCGGCCATGCCGTTTGCAGCGTGCGCACCAGCGGCACCACGTGGGTGACGTCGCCGAGGGCGGACGTGCGCAGCAGGCACAGCGATTCGGAGGGGTGTGGCATCGGCTTGCTAGACTTGGGGCGTGAACGCATCGACGCGTCCAGAGACGGAACGCCGCGTGATTGACGCGCGCATTGTCGCATCCGGCGGCGAGGCCATGGTGTTCGACGCCGGGCTGGCCGAAACGCCGACGCGCGAGTGGTTCGATCCTGCGTGGTGGGCGGGGAAGGGCGCGCTGGACGCGGGCGCAGGCGGGCGGGGTGGCGTCGCGTTCCTCGAAACGCCGGTCGGAGCATGCGTGCTGCGGCACTACCGTCGCGGCGGGTTGGTCGCGCCGCTGCTGGGCGACCGCTACATGTGGAACGGGCGCAACCGCAGCCGCGGGTTTGCGGAGTTCGCGCTGCTCGCCACGTTGCACGCGCGCGGCTTGCCGGTGCCGATGCCGGTCACGGCGCGCTACGTGCGGCACGGCTTGTACTACACCGCGGACCTGATCACGCGCACGATCGGAAACGCACGCACGCTGACGGACATCGTCAACGCGCGGCGATTGGATTCGAGCCTTGCGGGCGAGGTGGGCGCGCTGGTCGCGCGTTTCCATGTCGCCGGAGTGGATCACGCCGACTTGAACGCGCACAATATTCTGGTTGCCGACGGAAAGCTGTGGCTGATCGATTTCGACCGCGGCGAAATCCGCGGCACCGGCACGGCCTGGAAGCTGGCCAACCTTGCACGGCTCAAGCGTTCCCTGCTGAAAGTGGGCGCGTGCGATCATGACGAGGCGAAGCTGGATCGCGAGATCTGGACGCCCCTGATGCGCGGTTACGAACACCACCTCGAAATTCGACGATGAAGAATGCGGCAGCCAGGAAACGGGGTGGAGTCGACGTCGCCAAGGCGGCCGGTGCGGACATCTGGTCGTTGCACGTGCTGGGCGCGGGCGCGGCCAGTGCGGTCGACCTGGGCGCGTCAGGCGCGGTGGTGGAGCGCGACGGCAACCCGGTGCTGTTGATTGATTGCGGGCCGGGCACGCTGGAACACTACCTGCGCAGCTACGGCGCGTTGCCGCCCGCGGTGTTCATCACGCACGGCCACATGGATCACGTGGCGGGGCTGGAACGCCTGTTCCATTCCGCGTGGTTCAAGCCGGCGCTTCGCGGCAGCGTCAAGCTGTTCCTGCACGCCAACCTGGTGCCGGTGCTGCAGGCGCGCGTGGCCGACTATCCAGGCGCCATTGCGGAGGGCGGCGCGAATTTCTGGGAAGGCTTCCGGCTGGTCGCCTTGTCGCGCGGCTTCTGGCTGGAGGGGTGCTGGTTCGATGTATTCGCGACGCGCCACCACGTGCCCGGAACCTCGTTCGGCGTCGCGCTGCAGGGCTGCTTCGCGTGGACCGGCGACACGCGGCCGATTCCCGAAGCGCTGTCGGCGCTGGTCGACGAGCACACGTTGATCGCCCACGATTGCGCGCTTACCGGCAATCCGTCGCACACTGGCGTCGACGACATCGAACGCGAATATCCACGCGCCTTGCGCGACCAGTTGCTGCTGTATCACTACAACAGCGCGGCCGAAGCCGACGCGCTGCGCGCACGCGGATTCCGCGTGGCGACGCCCGACGGACGTTACCCGCTGCATGCGCCGCAGCCCGCGCGCGCCGAGGCCGGCTGATGCGGCCGCAGGCACCCATCGGGTTGCAGGCTGCGCAGGCGCCGCCGGATGCGCTCGGGCGCGCGCTGGCGGATCTGCGGATTTCGGTGATCGACCGCTGCAATTTCCGTTGTCCGTATTGCATGCCCGAGGAGGCGTATCCCGCCGACCATGCGTTCCTGCGCGCGCGCGAACGGCTGGATTTCGACGAAATCGAACGCATCGCGCGGGTGTTCGTGTCGCTGGGCGTGCGCAAGCTGCGCCTGACCGGGGGCGAGCCATTGCTGCGCCGCGACTTGCCGCAACTGGTGGCGCGGCTTGCTTCGATCGACGGCATCGAGGACCTCGCGCTCACCACCAATGGCGTGTTGCTGCAGAAGTTCGCGCAGTCGCTGCGCGATGCCGGGCTGCGGCGCATCACCGTCAGCATGGACAGTGCCGATCCCGAAACCTTCCGCAGGATGTCGGGCGGGCGTGGCGAACTTGCACAAGTCGAAGCAGGCATCGCGGCGGCGGAGCAGGCGGGTTTCTCTTCGCTCAAGATCAACTGCGTGGTGATGCGCGGCGTCAACGACGACGGCGTCCCGGATCTGGTCGCGCGCTTCCGCGGCAGCGGCCACGTCGTGCGTTTCATCGAATACATGGACGTCGGTACGGTCAATGGCTGGCACGGCGACCACGTCGTGCCCGGCGCGGAACTGGCCGCGCGCATTGATGCACGCTGGCCGCTGGAGGCGATGCCGCGCAACGCAAGCTCGACGTCGCGGCGTTGGCGGTTCCGCGACGGCGCGGGCGAGGTGGGCTTCATCAATTCCGTCACCGAACCATTCTGCGGCGGTTGCACGCGCGCGCGGCTGTCGGCGGACGGCAAGTTGTACACCTGCCTGTTCGCACGCGCCGGACACGACTTGCGCGCATTGCTGCGCGCGGGGGAAACCGACGCCGCACTGCGCTCGACGGTCGCCGGCATCTGGAGCCATCGCGGTGATCGCTACAGCGAACGTCGCGCGGAATTGCGCGCGGCCGGTGTGCTGGAACACGTCGAGATGTATCGGATCGGGGGTTGAGGGCGCGCGTTTAGCCGATGCCGGGGCATCGGCTGCGCGTCCGACGTGATGCGCAGGGAGCGCATCCGAACGCCGAAGGCGGCCCGAAGGGCGAGCGCCATGGATGGCGCGAGTAGCGCACGGACATGGATGTCCGGGCAGGCGCCACGCACCATGGACGGTTTGTGCAGGAAGAACATTGGAAATGAGTCGCGTAAAACTCTCACATCTCGATGCCGCCAATCGTCCACGCATGGTCGATGTGGGCGAAAAAGCCGTGACCACGCGCGTCGCGCTGGCCGAAGCCGTGGTGCGCTTTCCGAAAGCCGTCGCCGATGCGTTGCGCGAAGGCGGCATGCGCAGCAAGAAGGGGCCTGTGATCGACACAGCGATCGTGGCGGGCACCATGGCGGCCAAGCGTACCCACGAATTGATTCCATTCTGCCATCCGCTGGCGATCGAGCGTTGCCGGATCGAAGCGGACTTCGTGTCGGACACCGAACTCGCGCTCCGCTGCGAAGTGGCGGTCACGCACAAGACCGGTGTCGAAATGGAAGCGCTCACGGGTGCCAGCGTCGCGGCCCTGACGATCTACGACATGTGCAAGGCGCTGTCACATGAAATCGTGATCGAACGCGTGCGGCTGCTGGAGAAATCCGGCGGCAAGCGCGAAGTGCGGGCCGGAAAAGTCGCGCCGCGCAAGCAGGCGAGGGCGCGATGAATTACCGGCTGCTGTATTTCGCTTCGCTGTGCGATGCCGCGGGCTGCGCCGAGGAGCAAGTCGCCAGCGACGCGCTCGACGTAAGTACGCTTTACTCCGAGCTGGCCGTGCGGCATGGATTCACCTTCACGCCGGACCGCCTGCGCGTCGCGGTCAACGGCGCCTTCACCGACTGGAACCGCCGGCTCGCCGACAATGACGAAGTTGTTTTCCTGCCGCCGGTGAGTGGAGGCTGAGATGTTCGCGATCAGCGAGGCGCCCATCGACGTGGTCCGCCTGCAGCGCGGACTGGAAGCGGATGGCGCGGGCGCGGTCGTGTGTTTCGAAGGCCGCGTGCGCAATTACAACGACGGCCGCGCGGTGAACGGGCTCTCGTACCAGGCCTACATCGAGCTGGCGGAAGCCGAGGGAAGGCGTATCGTCGAAGAAGCCCGCGGCCGGTTCGAGGTCGAGCGCATCTCCTGCGTGCATCGCGTGGGCGACCTCGCGCTTGGCGACATCGCCGTATGGGCCGGCGTGTCGGCCGCACATCGCGCCGCAGCTTTCGATGCGTGCCGCTTCATCATCGACCAGGTCAAGGCGCGCGTGCCGATCTGGAAACGCGAGCATTACGTCGATGGCGTATCGGGCTGGCTGCATCCGGACGGCACGTCGGTTACGCGCTGAGCCCGACTGCGCTGATGCGCGCCAGCAGCCATTGCAAGCCGGCGAGGTGCTGCTGATCGTGGCTGCACAGCAGATGGATCAGGCCGCCCGCCGTCACCGGAACGCCATCGAATTCGGCGGGCCGCACGCGTTGCTGCGGGGTCAGGTCCGAAATCAGATCGAGCGTCATGGCGCGGGCGCGGCGAAATGATGCAAATACATTTGCCGCATCGGCATTTGCATAGTTGCGTTCGCGTGCGAGCATTTCACCGTCGAGGTTGGGCAATGTCGGATTCGATTCCTCCAGCGTGCGCCGGAAGCGGACATGGTAGCCGTCGATTTCGACATCGCGCACATGGCAGATCTGTTCGATCGGCGTGAACGGTTCACTCGGTATGCCGCTCCATGAAACGGGACGCCAGTTTGCGAATTCCGCTGGCACTTCCGCGTAGTACGCCTCGAGTTTGTCGGGGAATCCGGCGAGTGCCGCCAGGGTCGTGTCCATGATTGCGAGGCCGGGTGTTCGATGGGCACTGCAACCTGAGGGCCCGTCCGCGATTTCCCAATGCCTGAAGACACGGAGTTCGCGGTTGCCATGAATCAAAATGGCGGCGGCCCCGCCAGCGGATCTCCGGCGCACGAGTCGACCGATACCGTTGCTGCCTTCCGGCCCTGGCGGAGTTTTCGATCTATCGTCGCGGAGGCACCGACGGGGCCACCATAGACATGCAAACTGGCGGAGAGGAAGGGATTGTTCGCATCATCCCTGATGCTCACCCCTCGCTACGCTCGGGGCCAACCTTCGGTTGTCCAAGTTCGTTCCAGACGAATTTGTCAAACCCGCGGGTTCTCACCCGCCCACCGTCTCCTGATTTTCCTGAAACTGGCGGAGAGGGCGGGATTCGAACCCGCGAAGCGGGGTTTAGCCGCTTACACACTTTCCAGGCGTGCTCCTTCGACCGCTCGGACACCTCTCCGAACCGCGCTGCTGCCCGCGGCGGACTGCGCAGGATAACGGGCATGGGGAATGCGCACAAGACAAACCCTTTCTTGCGCTTGGTCTCGCCGCCCCGACTTGGCACAATGGGTGGTCGCCCACAGATCATCGCCATGAGCTACCAGGTTCTCGCCCGCAAATGGCGTCCGAAGCAGTTCGATGAACTGGTCGGGCAGGAACACGTTGTCAAGGCGCTGACCCATGCGCTGGATTCCGGGCGCGTGCACCACGCGTATCTTTTCACCGGCACGCGCGGTGTGGGCAAGACCACGATCGCGCGCATTTTCGCGAAATCGCTGAACTGCGAGAAGGGCATGTCGGCGCATCCCTGCGGTGAGTGCGCGATCTGCAGGGCGGTCGACAGCGGCCGGTTCGTGGACCTGATCGAGATTGACGCGGCCAGCAATACCGGTGTGGACGATGTGCGCGAAGTCATCGAAAACGCGCAGTACGCGCCGGCGCAGGGACGCTACAAGGTGTACCTGGTGGACGAGGTGCACATGCTCTCCAAGAGCGCCTTCAACGCGCTGTTGAAGACGCTGGAGGAGCCGCCGGACCACGTGAAGTTCCTGCTCGCCACGACCGACCCGCAGAAACTGCCGGTGACGGTGCTGTCGCGTTGCCTGAAATTCGGATTGAAGCGCCTGCTGCCGGAGCAGATCGCCGGACAGATGCGGATGATCCTGGGCCAGGAAAGCGTCGGCTTCGATGACGGCGCGATCGAAGCACTGGCACGCGGCGCGGATGGTTCCCTGCGCGACGGCTTGTCGCTGCTCGACCAGGCCATCGCGCACGGCGGCGGCGCGCTGCGCGCGGACGACGTGCGCGCGATGCTGGGCACGATCGCCGACAATGAAGTGGGTGCGCTGTTGCGCGCGTTGGCCGATGGCGACGGCAACGCGCTGATGGGCGAGGCCGAACGCGTCGCCGGCTTGTCGCCGGATTTCGCGGTGGTGCTGGAACAAATGGCGACCGCGTTGCACCGCATCCAGTTGCGGCAATTGGTGCCGGGCTTTGCGGGCGACGAAGCCGAGCGCGAAGTGCTGGACGACCTCGCCGGCAGGATCGATCCGGCCGACGTGCAGGTCTGGTACCAGTTCGCGTTGAACGGCCGGCGCGATTTGCCGCTGGCACCCGACGTGCGTTCGGGATTCGAAATGACCTTGCTGCGGATGCTGGCATTCCGCGGCGCTGAAGCGGGTGGTGACGGTGGTGCGACAAAACGCGTCCCGCAACCGGTGCATGAAAGTGCAACGCCACGTCGACCGGCAACGGTTGCTTCGGCGCCGCCCGCGCCGCGCGCCGAAATGCAAGTCGCTGATCAATCCGCGCCTGTGCAACCGCGCGCCGCCGCACCACGCATCGAAGGCATCGCCGACTGGGAGCGCTGGATCGAGCAGGCGGAATTGGGCGGTCCCGCCGGTTTGCTGGCGCGGCACGCGGTCCCGAAATCGCTGGACGGCGATGTCTTGACCCTCGCCGTCAAATCGGAGCACGCCATCTTCAACAGCGATACCGCATGCAAGCAGTTGCAGGACCAGCTTGGCACCGCGATCGGTCGCAAGTTGCGCGTGCGCATCGTGCACGAGGCTGTCGCCGAAACGCCGGCGACGCGCGCCGCCAGGGCACGATCCGACGAGCAGGCCGCGGCGGAACGCGCGCTCGCGGATGATCCGATCATCCAGGACATGCAGCGCCAGTTCGGCGCACAGATCATTCCCGACAGCATTCGACCCGCAGGCAGACAGGCATGAAAGGACAACTGGGACAATTGATGCAGCAGGCGCAGCAGATGCAGGAAAACCTGAAGCGCGCGCAGGAAGAGATCGCGAAGCTGGAAGTCACCGGCAGCGCGGGCGGTGGCATGGCGGAAGTCACGATGACCGGCCGCCACGAAGTTCGCCGCGTGCGCATCGATCGCAAGATGATGGCGGACGATCCGGAAATGGCCGAGGACATGGTCGCGGCCGCGGTCAATGACGCGGTCAACAAGGTCGCCGAAGCCAGCCAGCAGAAACTCGGCAGCGTGGGTTCGGGGATGAACCTGCCGCCGGGCTTCAAGCTGCCGTTCTGATCGCATGCCCGGCGAATCCACTCTCCTCTCCGAGCTGATCGACGCGCTGCGCTGCCTTCCCGGCGTCGGCGCCAAGAGCGCGCAGCGCATGGCCTTCCATCTGCTGGAACGCGATCGCGAAGGCGGCGTGCGCCTTGCAGGCGTGCTGCAGCAGGCGATGCAACGCATCGGCCATTGCAAATCGTGCCGCAATTTCAGCGAATCGGATTTGTGCGCGATCTGCGCGAACACTTCGCGTGATGCGGCGTCGCTTTGCGTGGTGGAAACACCGGCCGACCTGCTCGCGATCGAACAGGCCACCGGCTACCGGGGCCACTATTTCGTGTTGATGGGACGCTTGTCGCCGCTGGATGGCCTGGGGCCATCCGAACTGGGCGTCGATCTGCTTGCGCGCCGGCTCGCCGAAGGTGAAGTGCGCGAACTGGTGATCGCGACCAATCCGACCGTGGAAGGTGAAGCGACCGCGCACTGGCTCGGGCAACTCGCCCGCACCGCCGGGGTTCGCGCGACGCGGCTCGCGCATGGCGTGCCGCTGGGCGGCGAACTGGAATACGTCGATCGCGGCACACTGGCGCACGCGTTCGGCAGCCGCCATTCACTCGACGATTGAGGGCCACGCATGACCGACACCATCTTCGACAAGATCATCCTCCGCGAGATTCCTGCCGACGTCGTATACGAGGACGACGACATCCTCGCGTTCCGCGACATCCATCCGCAGGCGCCCGTGCACGTGCTCTTCATTCCGAAGAAGAAGTCGTTCCCGACTTTGAATGATTGCGGCGAAGCGGACGCGCCGCTGCTCGGCAAGTTGCTGCTGGCGGCATCCGCGTACGCGAAGCGCGAAGGGTTTGCCGACGACGGTTACCGCTGCGTGATCAACTGCAACCGCGGTGGCGGCCAGACGGTGTTCTACCTGCACGTGCATTTGCTGGCGGGCAGGCAGATGCCGGAACGCATGTCCTGACGCGACGACGCCCGCTTGCGCGGGCGTCATGCTGTTGCGTTCGGGCGATCAGCCTTTCTTCGGTGGTGGCGGCGGTGAACGCGGCACCACGATCACGCGCGGCGGATAGCCCCAGCCCCACGGACCGTAACCCCAGCCGCCGCAGCCCCAGCCGGACCAGAACGGATCGCAAGGACCCCACGGTCCCCAAGGCGACGGGGTCTCCACGTACACCGGCCGTTTCGGCCACAGGTAAATCGTGTTCGCCGCGACCCGTGGATAGGTGTAGTCGTACTCGCCGATCTTGTGCTGGACCGTGCCGTCGAGCGTACCGGTCACCGTGATTTCGCGGCCCTTGGCGAACACTTCCGGATCATAGAAACCCTGCTTGCACGCGACGAAGCGACCGAGGCCCTGTTCGCTGCCGCTTCGATCTGGCCGCGCCTGCGAATCGAGCGGCTCGGCCAACACGTAGAAACAGGTCTGCTGCTCGCGCGGCGCGGTCTGGATGATCTGCCCGCCCCAGCGCACGGGCGCCGCAGTGGCGGTGCCGCTGCGCGCCGATTCGAGCGACACGGGCGCGTAGTTGCCTTGCAGCGGTTGTGGAATCGTGGCGCAGCCACCCAGGGCCAACGCGCCCAGGACGGAAACAAACAAGACACGACGTGACATGGCAAGCCTCCGGGAAAGCGTGATCCCTTCTGCCGTTATTTGACCACACGGCGAGGATGGAAATTGCGAACGGCTCTCAGGAACGCGCGAATTCGTTCAGGCGGCGGTTCGGCAAGGGCGTAGCGCAGGGCCAGGTATTCGACCGCCAACCTGTTTATCGTGGGTGCCGAATCGGACAGTTCGGTTGCGGTACGCCGATAAAAATCGCGCGGACCTTCGCCAATGCCACGCACGATGCCGATGTGCGCAAGGCGCTTTTGCAAGCGCAGTTGCGCGGCGGCCAGCGCGTCGCGCGGTTTGTGGCGCGGGCGCAACGATGCGAGCAACGCGCCGAAGCCCAGCGCGAGGAACACGGCAATGGCCAGCGCAATGCCGAGCATCTGCGCGGTGGCGCGTTCGATGCCGAAGGGGCGGAACAGGTGCTCCTGCGAGAGCGCATCGAAACCGACCACGGTCTGTCCCCACCAGCGGTTGATCACGTCGAGCCGGTTTTGCCACGGCATCCACCAACTGCGGTTGCCGCCGCCGACGTCGGATGCCGCGCCGCCGGTATCGGCGAGCACCACCCGGCTCACCGCGGCGGTAGGATCGACGCGCACCCAACCGCGGCCGGCCAGCCACACTTCCGACCAGGCGTGTGCGTCGGACTGGCGGATCAGGAGATAATGCGCGAACGCATTCCAGTAACCGCCCTGGTAACCCACCACCACGCGTGCTGGAATGCCCGCGGCGCGCATCAGGAAGGTGAAGGCGCTGGCGTAGTGTTCGCAGAATCCGGTCTTGGTGTTGAACAGGAAATCGTCGATGCTGTTGCGGTCCAGCGGCGGTGCATCGAGGTCGTAGACGAAGCCGCCGTCGTGGAACAGCGCCAGCGCGTCACGCACGATCGCGGCATCGTTGTTGCCGGCCGCGTTGCGCCAGCGCTCCGCGAGCGCGCGTGCGCCGGGATCGAAGCCGTCGGGCAACGCGAGTGCGGCCGCGCGCAGGCGCGGGTCGAGCCGTTCGGGCGCAAGCTGGTAATCGACGGCTGAGGCGACGCGATAGTGCACGGTCTGGTCGATGGTCTTGCTCGACCACAGCGTGTGGTCGGGTCCCATCACCGCGCCTTCCGGTGCATCGACCGGCATGTCCAGCGCGAACATCCAGTGGCGATGGCTGGCCAGCAACGTGACGTCGTAACGCGTGAGCGGATCGTGCACGCCCAGCGGCGCGGGACGCCACGGGCGCCGTGCGGCGGCGCCGGGCTCCCACGCGCGGCCGTCGAATGACCACAGCACCATGCCACGGAAATAGCGCTGGCTCTTCTGCGGCGGCACGCCGCCGTCGAAACCGATGCGCATCGCCACCGCGTTGTCGGTCAACAGCGAATGCAGATCGCCCGGTGCCATCCGGTCGGTCATGCCGGTGCGCGCCTCGCCGTTGCCTTGCGCGCCCCACAGCGGCGTCGCCAGGCGCGGGATCAGCAGGAAGCCCAGCAGCGCGGCGGGCAGGCTGACGCCCAACAACGCGGTGCCGGTCCTGAACGCAGGCCACCATTCCGTTTCCGGCAGGCCCGGTTCGAGCGCGCGCAAGGTCGCCAGCGCGGGCAGCAGCATCAGGCCGACGATGATCGTGAAAGCCAGCCCCTGGTCGAACAGCAGCGCGCTCATCAGGATGAAGCAGGCGAAGCCGATCGCCATGCGCGCGTCACGCGCGCGTTCGCTTTCCAGCAGCTTCACGACCAGCAGGCCGCACACGATCGCGGCGCCCGGTTCGCGTCCGAACGGCGTGCCGTACACGGCGATCACGGCGGCCGGCACAGCCACCAGCAGGCCGATGCGCAACCACGCGGAGACGCGTCCACGCTGGTGCCGGCGTTGCCACCAGCGCGCGGCGACGATCGCGGCGAGGATCGCGGTGTACCACGCAGGCATGTGCGGCGCGTGCGCTGCCAGCACGCAAAGCACGGTGATGCACAACAAGTTGAAGGCCGGTGGCGCGAGTTCTTCGGTCGCGCCATGCGTGCCCAGGGGAATGGCCGGCGCCTTCACGGCAATTCCGCCAGCGCGGTCAGGCAATGGTGGTAATGCGCGGCGTCGCTACCGGGCCCGAGCGTGCGGCGATCCTCCAGGACCAATGTCCACGGACGCGCGGCTGCGTAGGCGTCGCACACCCAGGCTGCGAGGCGCGAGATGCGCGTTTCGCGATCGAGGCCCGGCAGGTCGCGCCAGTCGAAGCGCAGCGGTTGTCCAGGCGCGGCGCGCTCGAATTCGCGTACCAGCAGGTGGTCGTGGCGCGCGCTGGCTTTCCACGCGACGTGCCGGATTGGATCGCCCACGTGGTATTCGCGCAGCCCCGCGAACTCGTCGCCGCCGGTGGTGCGTTCGCGTGGATCATCGTGGTGTGCGGGCGGCTGGCCGTCGCGCAGGATGCGCGGATAGACCAGCACGTACTGGTCCGGAGTGATCCAGCTCCACGCACGGAACAGGCCGAACGGCAGCGTGCTGAAAAACCGCAGGCGCGGGATGGGCATCCAGCCGCGCGACTCGGTCGGCGCGGTCGCGGTGGCGCGGCTGACGCCGGCGCGCAGTGGGCAGGGTTGTTCGATGTCGTCGAGGGCGACGTGGAGGCCGGGCCGTGCGCGCCGGTCGTCAGCGAACGCCAGGTGGATCGGCAGCCGCGCGTCGCAGAAGCCGTGGTCGGCATGCAGCGAACGCAGCGTGAGGTCGTGCAGTTCGCGCCAGGTCAGCAACATGCTGCTGGCGAGCGTGGCGCCGAGCATGCATGTCAGCAGCAGCGCGGCATTGTTCTGGTAGTTGAGCGCGCCGATCAGCATCGTCGCCAGCAGCACGCCGAAGCCGAGGCCGGCGCGGGTCGGCACGATATAGACGCGATTGCGGTCGAGCGTGACCGGCAAGGCTTCAGGGCGACGTCCGCGCGCGAGCGCGGGAAGCCAGCGCCGGAGGCGTGCCGCCAAACCCTCGCGCTCCCGAATCGCGGCGTCCATCGTCGGTTCCGTTTACTCGACGGCGACGGTTGCCAGCAGCGACTGCGCCAGCGCATCGCGCGCCAGGGTGCGGGCCGGGATCAGGCGATGGCCTGCGATGGCGACGAATACCGCCTGCACGTCTTCGGGCAAGGTGTAATCGCGATCGCCCAGCAACGCCCACGCACGCGCGCAGGCGAGCAGCGCCAGTCCCGCGCGCGGCGACAAGCCGGTGCGGATATCGGGATGCTTGCGGCTGGCCATGACCAGCGCCTGCACGTAATCGAGCAACGGGGGGCTCGCGGTCACCGCGCGCGCCTGCTGGCGCAGCGTCATGATGTCGGGACCGGACAAGCGCGCAGCCATGCGTTCGAGCATCGCGCCGCGGTCCTCGCCGGTCAGAAGGCGGCGCTCGGCCTCGGCGTCGGGATAATCCAGCGCGATGCGCAGCATGAAACGGTCGAGTTGCGAATCGGGCAGCGGATAGGTGCCGGCCATGTCCAGCGGATTCTGGGTCGCGACCACGAAGAACGGCTCGGGCAGCGCGCGGCTCGCACCATCCACCGTGACCTGGCCTTCGGCCATCGCCTCGAGCAGCGCACTTTGCGTCTTCGGCGTGGCGCGATTGATTTCGTCGGCCAGCAGCAGTTGCGCGAAGATCGGCCCCGGCTGGAAGCGGAACGCGCCGCTGTCGCGGTCGAACACGCTGACGCCCATGATGTCGGTGGGCAGCAGGTCAGAGGTGAACTGGATGCGCCGGAAACTCAGGCCCAGCGTCATCGCCAGCGCGTGCGCGAGTGTGGTCTTGCCGACGCCCGGCACGTCTTCCACCAGCAGGTGGCCGCCGGCGAGCAGGCAGGCAAACGCCATCCGGATCGGCTGGTTCTTGCCGACCAGCACGTCGTTCACCTGCGCGATCGCAGCGTCGAGGCGCTGCCGCGTCAGGTTGTCGGCCTTGGTGGCGGCGGCGAAGTTCTGGTCCATGCCTTATTCTGACCTTTGGTGTGCCGGGTGATGGGGCGCGGGTCAGTGTACGACGGTGTGCGTCGCGGCCGCGTCAGGGCAGCGGAAAGCCCGATTCGCGCAAAAGCGTGGCCAGTGCGATCAGCGGCAGCCCCACAAGCGCGGTCGGGTCGACGCTTTCGATGCGCTCGAACAGGGCGATGCCGGCGGCTTCGGACTTGAAACTGCCGGCGCAGTCGAGTGGCCGTTCGCGTTCGAGGTAGCGGTCGATCTCGGCGTCGGTGAGTTCGCGGAACACGACGCGGGTATGGTCGAGCGCCGAGCGGGCTTGCCCGGTGCGGCTATCGAACACGCAAAGGCCGGTGAAGAAATCGATGTGTTTTCCACTGCTTGCACGCAATTGCTCGCGTGCAACTTCGATAGTGCCGGGCTTTCGCAGCAGCGTGCTGCCGAATGCGGCGACCTGGTCGGAACCGATCACCAGTGCTTCGCCGACGTTCGATGCGGCGGCGCGCGCCTTGGCTTCGCTCAGCCTTGCGGCGCGCGAGCGAGGCGTTTCATCCGGCAGCGGCGTTTCGTCGACGTCCGGCGCGACCTGCCCGAAATCATCGATGATGCGATGCAGCAATCCGGCCCGGTAGCGCGAGGTCGAGCCGAGCACGATCCGGGGCATGCTCATGGCTGTTGCGAAAGGTCTTCGATCTTCTCGCGCACCGCGGTTTCCAGCGCGCGTTGCGCGGAATCCAGTTCGCGCAATTGCTGCCCCAACGCGCCGCGCGCCTTGCCCATCGCGGTGACCGCCGCGTCCAGTTCGCGCTGGCTGGCATTTTCGGCCTCGTCGCGCAACCACAGGCGGTGCGCCAGCAACTCGCGCAGCGCGGCGTCGATCGCGAGCTTGGCGTGCGCTTCGCCAGCCGCGGGCTGGCTGGGTCCGAGCGACATCGAGGCGTGCGCGCGCTGCAGGCGCTGGCGGCATTCCTTCAGGTCGTGCTCGATGCCGTCGGCTTCGAGGTACAGCGTGCGCAAGGTGCGCTGGTGCCGCATCTGCCGCATCAGCAGCCACACGACGAACGCGCAGGCGATGACCGCCACGAGCGCGGGCAGGAGGACGGCGAGCAGGGTGGCGGAGGGGGAAGGCAAGCGTGAACCTTGCTTGTTCGATACGGGAGATGGCAAGCATGATACGGGCCAATCGTTCCCCATGCCCGGCGGTTGACTTTGTGCAGTGCGGAATCTAGCATTCCGCGCTTATGTCCGCGTCGCTGCCAGCTTCCGTGGACGCCGAGCGCATGGTGTCAGGGCGGCGGTCGTTCCACGGTGTCATGCCGGTCGCGGAATTGCCACGGCTGGTCGGGGCGCTGGCCGGAGACTCCGGCGAGGTTGCCTACGATCTCGATTTCGAGCAGGGCGAACTCGGCGATCCCGAGTTGCACGTTCGCCTGGCCGCGCGGCTGACGCTGGAATGCCAGCGTACGCTGCAGCCATTCGAATGGCCCGTCGAGGTCGATTCGCGGCTGGGATTGCTGGACAGCGAGGAAGACGCGGCGGCGTTGCCGGAGCAATGCGAGCCGTTGCTGCTGGAGCATGGAACGCTGCAGCCGCGCAAGGTGATCGAGGACGAATTGTTGTTGGCGCTGCCACTGGTGCCCCTGAAGCCCGGCAGCGAGATCCTTGAGGGCGACTGGAACACGCCCGGGCAGGCGCCGCAGGATGCGGAACGCGGGGAAGCAGTGACGCATCCGTTCGCGGATCTGCGCAAATTGCTGGAAGACCGCGAGAAGCACCGTTGAAGCAGAAGCAATAGAAGCATTCGTCAGGAGAGCCGTCATGGCCGTTGCAAAGAGTCGCACATCCCCCTCCCGTCGCGGCATGCGCCGCGCGCACGACGCACTGGACAAGGTCCAGCTCGCCACCGATCCGACGTCGGGCGAGATCCATCGTCGCCACCACATCACCAAGGACGGCTACTACCGTGGCCGCAAGGTGATCGAGGACAAGCAGGCCGTCGTCGACGAGGATTGACCTCGTTGGCCACGAAGCTGCAAACCTGCGCGCGGCGCCATGAGGGCGCCGCCGCGTTTTTTTGCGCGCCAACCTGGGGAATTGCACGTTGACCTACGCACGCATCCTCGCCACCGGCAGCGCGCTGCCGGAACGCGTCGTCACCAACGCCGACCTCGAGAAGATCGTCGATACCAGCGACGAATGGATCCGCACGCGCACCGGCATCCGTGAGCGCCGCGTTGCGGCCGACGGCGAAACCACCGGCGATCTCGCGTTTCGCGCCGCACAGCAGGCGTTGCAGGATGCCGGCGTCAAGGCGTCCGACCTCGACATGGTGATCCTGGGCACCACCACGCCCGACCTCGTGTTCCCCGCCACCGCGTGCCTGATCCAGAACCGGCTGGGCGCGAACGGCTGCATGGCATTCGACGTCAACGCCGCGTGTTCCGGCTTCGTGTACGCGCTCGGCGTTGCCAACAATTTCGTGCGCGCCGGACAGGTGAAGCGCGCGCTGGTGATGGGCGCCGAAACGCTCACCCGCATGGTCGACTGGAGCGAACGCGAATCCTGCGTGTTGTTCGGCGATGGCGCGGGCGCAGTGGTGCTGGAGGCGTCGGACGAGCCCGGCATCCTTGCCACCTGCCTGCACGCCGACGGTGGCTACAAGGATCTGCTGTACAACCCGGTCGGCGTGTCGGTGGGCTTCAAGGACGAGAAGAACCACGGCGTGCGCATCGCGATGCGTGGGCGCGAGGTGTTCAAGGTTGCGGTGAAGACGCTCGACGCGCTGGTGGACGAAACCTTGCAGGCGGCCAACATGCGCGCCGAAGAACTCGACTGGCTGATTCCGCACCAGGCCAACCTGCGCATCATCGAAGCCACCGCCAAGCGCCTCAACATGCCGATGGAGCAGGTGATCGTCACCGTCGACAAGCACGCCAACACGTCGTCGGGTTCGGTGCCATTGGCGCTGGACGCCGCCGTGCGCTCGGGTCGCGTGAAGCGCGGACAGAACCTGCTGCTGGAAGCTTTTGGCGGCGGTTTCACGTGGGCGTCGGCGATGGTGAGGTATTGATTCGACATGAGCGACCACGCGAACCATCCTTCATCGCCGCTCGCCAATCTGGCATTTGTGTTTCCCGGCCAGGGCTCGCAGTCGGTCGGGATGCTGGCCGAACTCGCCGCCGAATTTCCGGAAGTCCGCAAGGCTTTCGACGAGGCGTCGGAAGGCGCCGGACTCGATCTGTGGGCACTCTCGCAGGATGGTCCCGAAGAGGAACTCGGCAAGACCGAGAACACGCAGCCGGCACTGCTGGCGGCCAGCGTCGCCGTCTGGAGCGTCTGGCGCGCGCAGGGCGGCCCGATGCCCGCGCAAGTCGCGGGCCACAGCCTCGGCGAATATTCCGCGCTGGTTTGCGCGGATTCGTTGCCGCTGCGCGAGGCTGCGGCACTCGTCGCGGAACGCGGGCGCCTGATGCAGGCCGCGGTGCCCGCGGGCGTCGGCTCGATGGCAGCGGTGCTGGGCGCGGACGACGAAGTCATCCGCACCGTGTGCAAGGAAATTTCGAACGGCGAAATCGTCACGCCTGCCAACTACAACAGCCCGGGCCAGCTGGTGATCGCGGGCCACGCAGACGCGGTTGATCGCGCCGTGCAGCGGTTGGGTGAACTGGGTGTGCGCAAGGTCATCAAGCTCCAGGTGTCGGTGCCCTCGCACACGCCGTTGATGCGCGAAGCCGCGCAGCAGTTGGCCGCAAAGATGGCCGAACTGCCGTGGCAGGTGCCGGCGATCCCGGTGCTGCAGAACGCCGACGCCAAGGCGCACGCCGGCATCGAATTCATTCGCGCGGCGCTGGAACGCCAGTTGTACATGCCGGTGTTGTGGACCGACACCGTGCAGTCGCTGGTGAAGAACGGCGCCACGAAAATTTTCGAGTGCGGCCCCGGCAAGGTGCTTTCCGGGCTGTGCAAGCGCATCGACAAATCCATCGACGCGCGCGCGCTGGGCACGCCGACCGAACTGCGTGCCGCGTTGGCTGAGGTGCAGGCATGACGGGCAAACAAGCCGCGATTCCACCGGAAGGGTTGCCGATTTATCGGGTGCTCACGGGCCCGGACGATGCCGCGTTCTGCCGCCGCGTCAGCGAGGCTTTGGCGCTGGGCTACGTGTTGCACGGATCGCCCGCCGTAACCTTCAACGGCGATCGGGTAATTGTTGCGCAGGCTGTAATCTGGCCGGAATCCTGAATCGTCTGGAGCAGACATTGCCATGAGTCAGCAACTCACGGGTGAAATCGCACTGGTCACCGGAGCCACGCGTGGCATCGGCGCCGCGATCGCGGACGAACTTGCGGCCCAGGGCGCGAAGGTGATCGGTACGGCGACGTCGGAAGCGGGCGCGCAGGCCATCGCGCAACGGCTGTCGGCGCATGGTGGCGAAGGCCGTGTGCTGAATGTCACCGATGGTGCCGCGGTGGAAGGGTTGATCGAGTCGATCGTGAAAACGCACGGCGGCCTTTCGATCCTGGTCAACAACGCCGGCATCACCCGCGATCAGTTGCTGATGCGGATGAAGGACGAGGACTGGCAGGCGATCCTCGATACCAATCTCACGTCGGTGTACCGCACCTCCAAGGCGGTGATGCGCACGATGATGAAAGCGCGCAAGGGCCGCATCATCAACATCGCGTCGGTGGTGGGCGTCACCGGCAACCCCGGCCAGACCAACTACGCCGCGGCCAAGGCCGGCATCATCGCGTTCTCGAAATCGCTGGCGCGTGAAGTCGGATCGCGCGGCATCACCGTCAATGTGGTCGCACCGGGTTTCATCGACACCGACATGACCCGCGCGCTCACCGAAGACCAACGCAAGGCGCTGGAAGGCACCATCGCGCTGGGCCGGCTGGGCGAGGCGCCGGACATCGCGCACGCCGTCGCGTTCCTCGCGTCTCCCGCCGCCGCCTACATCACCGGCGAGACACTGCACGTGAATGGCGGCATGTACATGAGCTGATCGCGGTATTCCGTTCGAAGCGGCTGTTGTGAGAAGTCAGGCCATGGATGGCCGAGGTGGTCTCCATTTGGCGAAGGCGGTTAAGGTTCCGGCTGGATTGAGGCTGCCGCGATCAGGGATGATCGCACTCGATATGACCACCGGAACCGGGTAATATGCCGCCTTTCGTCTGGTGGTCCGCGTCTCGATGGATCGCCGCACCGGTCCCGCGGGGCCTGGTTGGAGATTCTTTACCGTGCGCGCCTCGCGGTGCGTGCGGGTCAAGTGGGGAAGGGTCAGTCCCGACCTCGAACATCATTTGTCCCGGGAGGCACTGTCTCATGAGCAGCATCGAAGAGCGCGTCAAGAAGATCGTGGTCGATCAGTTGGGAGTCAAGGAAGAGGACGTCACGCCAAACGCCTCGTTCGTCGACGACCTGGGCGCGGACTCGCTGGATACGGTCGAGCTGGTGATGGCACTCGAAGAGGAATTCGAAACCGAAATTCCCGACGAGGAAGCCGAGAAGATCACCACCGTCCAGCAGGCGGTCGATTACATCAAGGCGCACGTCAAGTCCTGAACTTGGCCGCGCATGCCTGCGGGCGGCGCAATGACGTGCCATGCGGCAACCCGAAAGCTGCGCCTTAACAGCGCAGCTTTCGCTTTGTTGGGCCATGGACAATGCGTCGGCGTATGGCGGCGCCCGTCGCGCGAAGCGCGATCTGAAGAACAGAGCAACTTGGAGTTCCCATGAACAAACGACGCGTGGTGGTCACCGGAATGGGCATGATTTCGCCCGTCGGCAACGACGTGGCGACGGCGTGGAAGAACGTGGTGGCCGGGAACAGCGGTATCGGCCCGATCACGCATTTCGATGCCGGCGCATTCCCGACCCGCATCGCGGGCGAGGTGAAGGGTTTCGATCCGGCGCAGTTCATCGCGCCGAAAGACGTCAAGAAGATGGACACCTTCATCCACTACGGCATCGCCGCGGGTGCCGAGGCGTTGAAGGATTCCGGCCTCGAAATCACCGAGGCCAACGCCGAACGGATCGGTGTCGCGGTCGGCGCAGGCATCGGCGGCATCGCCAGCATCGAGCGCACCACGCATGCCTATTACGAAGGCGGCCCGCGCAAGATTTCGCCGTTCTTCGTGCCGGGCTGCATCATCAACATGGCCTCCGGCAATCTCGCGATCATCCACGGCCTGAAAGGGCCGAACATCGCCTGCGTCACCGCGTGCACGACCGCGACGCACAACATCGGCCTGGCGGCGCGCATGATCCAGTACGGCGACGCCGACGCGATGCTGACCGGTGGTGCCGAGTTTTGCGTCACCCCGACCGCGGTCGGCGGGTTCTGCTCGGCGCGCGCCATGAGTACGCGCAACGATGATCCGACCCGCGCCAGCCGGCCCTGGGACAAGGACCGCGACGGCTTCGTGCTGTCCGACGGCGCCGGCCTGCTGGTGCTGGAAGAATACGAACAAGCCAAGGCGCGCGGCGCGAAGATCTACGCGGAGCTGGCCGGCTTCGGCATGAGCGACGACGCGTACCACATCACCGCGCCCAGCGAGGGCGGCGAAGGCGCGGCGCGCTGCATGGCGGCGGCGGTGAAGGATGCCGGCGTCGATCCGACGGCGGTGCAGTACATCAACGCGCACGGCACTTCGACGCCGCTGGGTGATCTCGGCGAGGTGCACGCGGCCAAGCGCGTGTTCGGCGACCACGCGAAGAAACTCGCGATGAGTTCGACCAAATCGGTCACGGGCCACCTGCTCGGTGCGGCCGGTGGCGTGGAAGCAATTTTCACGTTGCTGGCGATGCGCGACAACGTGCTGCCGCCGACCATCAACCTCGACGAACCCGGCGAAGGTTGCGACCTCGACTTCGTGCCGAACACCGCGCGTGACGGCAGGATCGACGTGGCGATTTCCAACTCGTTCGGTTTCGGCGGCACCAACGGCACGCTGCTGTTCAAGCGCGTTTGAATCGCGCCGCACGCGGCTCCGCCGTTTGCGCGCGCGTCGCGGGTGCGCGTGACCTCTTGCCGCTGGCCGCCGCCCAGCCCGAACGTTACCCGGCGCTGTTCGAGAGCGCGGCGCCGGGGCCGTGTGCGCGTTGGGACATCCTGTTCGCGTTTCCCGAGGACAGCCTGGCGCTTCCACGCGACGGCGGGGTGCGCGACGCGCGGGGAAACGAATGCGGCGCACGCTTCCTGGATGCGCTCGATGCGGCGTGGCTTGGGCAGCGCGACGGCGCGCCGGACAACGCAGGATTGCCTTTCGTTGGTGGCTGGGTGTTTTACCTCGGTTACGAGCTCGCCGGCGAAGTCGAACCGTCGCTCGCACTTCCCGCCGCTGAAGATGCTCGCGTGCCCGTTGCGCTGGCACTGCGTTGTCCCGCCGCGATCCTGGTCGACCGCGCCGAACGCCGCACGTGGCTGGTCGCTGAACCGGGCCGCGAGGATTTGCTGGATTCGATGCATCACGATCTCGGCGCGGCCTTGCAGGCGGCTGTCGAGACAAAGCTTCCGCCCCTGATGGACCTGCAGGAAGACGATCCGCAGCATTTCCTCGACGGTGTCGCACGCGTGCATGAATACCTGCGCGCGGGCGACACGTTCCAGGTCAACCTGTCGCGCGCATGGCGCGCGCATTTCGACAAGGCGCCCGCGCCCGCGGCGCTTTATGCATCACTGCGCAAGGCGAATCCGGCGCCCTTTGCGGGGTTGTTGCAACAGCCGGGCTGGGCGGTCGCGAGTTCCTCGCCCGAACGCCTGCTGCGGATTCGCGACGGCATCGCGCAAACGCGCCCGATCGCGGGCACGCGCCCCCGCATCGTGGGCGACGATGATGCCGCGCGCATCGCCGAACTGCTGGGTCACGCGAAGGAACGCGCCGAGCACGTGATGCTGGTCGACCTCGAGCGGAACGATCTCGGCCGCGTCTGCCTGCCCGGCAGCGTGCGCGTCGACGAGATGATGACCGTCGAAAGTTACGCGCACGTGCACCACATAGTCTCCAACGTCAGCGGAAGGCTGCGCGCGGATGTGACGCCGGGGCAGGCGGTCGCGGCGCTGTTCCCCGGCGGCACCATCACCGGCTGCCCCAAGGTGCGCTGCATGCAGATCATCGCCGGACTGGAAAGCGTGGCGCGCGGCGCGTACACCGGCGCGCTGGGTTATCTTTCGCGGAATGGCAATCTCGATTCGAACATCCTCATCCGCACGATGGTCCTCGAAGGCGATCGCCTGGCCTTCCGCGCCGGCGCCGGCATCGTGGTGAATTCCGAGGCCGAGCGCGAACTCGCCGAGACGCGCGCGAAAGCGCTCGGCCTGCTGCGCGCATTGAACACGGCGCCATGACGGCGCGCATCCTGGTCAACGGTGTCGAAGCAGACCGCGTGTCCGCCTTGGATCGCGGCCTGGCCTACGGCGACGGTTTGTTCGAAACGATCCGTGCCATCGGCGGCGCGGCGCCGTTGTGGGCGCGCCACATGGCACGTTTGCGCGATGGCTGCGCGCGGCTTGGCTTGCCGGCGCCGGAGATCGAAACACTTGCGGACGAGTTCACGCGCGTCGCAGGTTCGCCGGACGCCGTGGTGAAGATCATCCTGACACGCGGCATTGGCGAGCGCGGCTATGCGCCGTCGCCGACGGCCAGTGCAACGCGCATCGTTGCTGCATTTCCAACGTCGAGGCCGCCGGCGGATTGGTACCGTGATGGAATCCGGGTACGCTGTTGTGCATTGCGGCTCGCGGCACAGCCGAGGCTCGCCGGCATCAAGCATCTGAATCGGCTCGAACAGGTGCTCGCGCGCGGGGAATGGTCGGACGCGGACGTGGTCGAAGGCTTGTTGTTCGATCAACGCGACAACCTGGTGTCGGCGACGGCGGCCAACGTGTTCGTCGGCATCGATGGCGTGTTGCGGACGCCGCCGGTCGATGCGTGTGGCGTGGCAGGTGTATTGCGCGGCGCGTTGCTGGAAGCCCTGCCGGATGTTCATGTGCAGACGATGACGAAGGAAGACTTGATGCAGGCCGATGAACTGTTCCTCACCTCGAGCGTGCGCGGCGTGCTGCCGGTGCGCGCGCTCGACGAACACGAACTACGGGTCGGCCGGCATGCGCGTGCCGCGCAGGCGCATTGGCGCGCGCTGGGATTCCCTGGAGGCGAGGCGTGATGCGATCGCGGCACCTCGCGAAGCGTTATGGCAATGGCAATGTCGTCGTGCGCAGCCTGGCGATTGTCATCGCTTTGGCGATCGTCGCCGCGATCGCATGGGCCGGCATCACCTACGTGCATTTCACGCGTGCGCCGTTGAGCGTTCGCACGACCGGGCAGACGCTGGAGATCGCCAAGGGCGAAGGCTTCAGCGGCATCGTCGCGCAGCTGCGCCGGGAAAAACTCTCGGATGCGCAGCCGCTGCTGTGGCGCGCGCTCGCGTGGCGGCTCGGCGTCGCCAACCGGTTGCATGCGGGCGAATACGCGCTCGCGCCGGGCATGACGCCCATGGTGTTGCTGGAGAACATGGCGGCGGGCCGCGTGCTGCATCATCGCGTGACGCTGGTGGACGGCTGGACGTTCGCGCAGGTGCGACAGGCGTTGCAGAAAGCGCCGAAGCTTGCGCATGACATCGACGGGTTGAGCGACGAGCAGGTGATGGCAAGGCTGGACGACGCCAGCCAGTCGCCTGAGGGCGAGTTCATGCCCGACACCTATGATTACGTGCTCGGCATGTCCGACCTCGACGTGCTGGCGCGCGCGCGCAAGGCGATGCAAACGTTCCTTGCCGCACAATGGACGCAGCGCGATACGTCCGTCTGGTCGCAGCAGCCGTACCAGGCACTGATCCTCGCGTCCCTGGTCGAAAAGGAAACCGCGGTGCCCGCCGAGCGCCCCGAAATCGCGGGCGTGTTCGAGCGCCGCCTCAAGCTCGGCATGAAACTCGAAACCGATCCCAGCGTGATCTACGGCATGGGCGCGACATACGCCGGCAAGCTCCACAAGGTCGACCTGCAAACCGACACGCCCTACAACACTTACACGCGCTACGGCCTGCCGCCCACGCCGATCGCGTTGCCCAGCCGCGCAGCGATCCACGCGGTGCTGCATCCCGCGCAGGGCGACGCGCTGTACTTCGTGGCGAAGGGCGACGGCACGCACGTGTTCTCGGCCACGCTGGCCGGTCAGAATGCGGCGGTGAAGAAATACATCCTCGGGAAGAAGAATCAGTGAGCGGCAGGCTGATCACGCTGGAAGGCGGCGAAGGCGCGGGCAAGAGCACGCTGCTGGCCGGCTTGCGCGAACATCTCGGACGCAGCGGCCTGGACGTGGTTTACACGCGCGAGCCCGGTGGCACGCCGGTGGGCGAAGCCGTACGCGCGCTGGTGCTCGATCCCGCGCATCGCGGGCTCGCCGCGGAAACCGAATTGCTGCTGATGTTCGCGGCGCGCGCGCAGCTGGTGCGCGACGTGTTGCAACCCGCGCTCGCTGCCGGCCGCTGGGTGCTGTGCGACCGCTTCACCGACGCGAGTTACGCGTACCAGGGCGGCGGCCGCGGCGTCGACATGGCACGCATCGCCGAACTGGAACGCATTGCGACTGACGGCTTGAAACCCCACCTGACCTTGTTGCTGGATCTCCCGGTGGCGGATGGCCGCGCGCGCGCAAGCCAGCGCGGCGGCGCCGACCGCATCGAAGCCGAACGCGATGACTTCTTCGAACGCGTGCGTGCCGTATATCGTGCACGCGCGCAGGCGGAACCGGCGCGCTTCCGGGTGATCGACGCCTCGTTGCCCGCCGCCGGGGTACTGGCCGCGTCCATCGCCGCGATCGAAGCTTTGCGTGCGGAGTCGACCGCATGAGCGAGGAAGAAGAAGCCGTTGTCGTCGCGATCGCGCCCGGCGATCCGTTGCCGTCGTGGTGTCGCGCGCAGTGGAACGTGCTCGCCGCGCGCGCCGCAAACGGCACGCTGCCGCACGCGCTTCTGTTGTGCGGACCCTCGGGCCTGGGCAAGCGCGCGCTGACCGAAGCCTTCGTGCGCGCGCGCTTGTGCCAATCCCCGCGTGACGGACACGCGTGCGGATCGTGCCGGACGTGCAAGCTGCTCGCGGCCGGCACGCATCCGGATCGCATGCTGGTGACGCTCGAAGAGAACGAGAAGACGCACAAGATGCGCATTGAAGTCGTGGTCGACCAGATCCGCGATTTGTCGTCGCGTCTCGCGATGGCCAGCCAGCTTGGCGGCTGGCAAGTCGCGGTGATCGACCCCGCCGATGCGATGAACGCGCCCGCGCAGAACGCGCTGCTGAAGACGCTGGAAGAACCCAGCGCATCCAGCTTGATCGTGCTGGTCGCCGATCAACCGTGGCGGCTCAGCGCGACGATCCGCAGCCGCTGCCAGCGCCTCGATTTCGCGGTGCCGTTGCACGGCGAAGCACTGGCATGGTTGTCCGCGCGCGGCGTCGAATCCGCAGAATCGGTGCTCGCCGCGGCGGGTGGCAATCCCGGCCAGGCCTGGCTGCTGGCGGAGCAGGGCGGCATGCAGCGCCGCCAGGAAGTCGCGCGCGATCTTTTGGCGCTGGCGGCGGGCCGCGCGCACGCACGCGAAATCGGCAAGACCTGGGCCGGCGACGAACCGGGCCAGCGCCTCGACCAGGCCGCGCGCCTGCTGGAAGGCGCACTGCACGCGCGCGCGAAGGGCGGCAAGGCGCGCTTCGATCCCGGCTGGAACGACGAGGTGCTGGCCGAGCGCTTTGCCAGCGCCAACCGGCTGCGCACGCTGCTCAACGGTCCGTTGCGCGCCGACCTCGCGTTGTTCGAATGGCTGGACGGCATGCCGCGCGCCTGAGTCCCTGGACCGTTTCCCGCAAACGCCTGGTCAGTGCACGGTCAACCGCGCGCGGGCACAATCGCGCTCCGGTTGCGCTACCCGCCGCGGTGGCCAAGGAAACCTTGCTTGCGCCTGGAAAAGCCTTCAGACCTGCTTGATCCCGACGCACTACTGAGGCGTCCCGGCGCCCGGCTGATGGTCTTGGCGCCGCACCCCGACGACGAATCACTGGCGGCAGGCGGCCTGATCCAGCGCGCATTGGAATGCGGCGCGCCCGTGAGCGTCGTGTTCGCCACCGATGGCGAGAACAATCCTTGGCCGCAACGCGTGCTGGAGCAGCGCGTATGGATCGGCCCGCGCCATCGGCGTGCATGGGGCGCCCGTCGCCGCGGCGAAGCCGACGCTGCGTTGCGCGCACTCGGGGCGGAAGACGTGCGCGTGGATCGGCTTGGCTGGCCCGACGGCGGCGTGACCTGGAAGCTGCTGGACGACACCGACGCGATGTTGTCCGCGCTGCGCGCGTTGCTCGAACGAGAACGGCCGACGGTGCTGGTGCTGCCGGATCTGTTCGATCGGCATCCCGACCACAGCGCCATCCACGTGCTGGTGGAAATGGTTTTCCAGTCGATGCCCGGCGTGGTCAAGCCCGCCTGTCTCGGCTACCTGCTGCACGGCCGCTCGCAGCCGGGCGTACCGTGTCGCGCCGTGTTCACGCTGGACGATGCGGAACAGCAAGCCAAGCGCGAAGCCATCGAAGCGCACGCCAGCCAGATCGCGCTCAGCCGCGGGCGCATGTTGCGCTTCGCGACCGCCACCGAAACCTTCGTCGCGGGACTGGATTCGCACGATCGCGCCGGCCCCAACCTCCCGTGGCAGCCGCCGCGCGCATTGCGTCCCTGGCTTGCGTTGCTCACGGTGGAAGCCGGCGGTGGCGAGCGCGTGCCGCTGCGCCCGCACGGCGAGGCCAACCTGTTCTGGCGTGACGGCAGCCCGGCTGCGCGCACCACGCGCCCGTTGCGGCCCCCGTACTACGTCAAGCTGTATTGTCCGTTGCCCTCGCCCTGGGTATTCGACGGCTGGGGCTGGTGCCGTTTCGGCGCGCCGCTCGCTTGACCACGGGGGGCGTCGACGGCAAGCTGGCGGCCGGTTCACGTGGAGCGCGCGCGATGGCAATGGCGGGTGGTGCGGGCGGCATGGGCAGTCAGGGCATCCTGCCGGTCGTCATCAAGGACAAACAGACGCTGTACCAGTCCTACATGTCATTCGTGAAGGGCGGCGGCCTGTTCGTACCCACCAACAAGCGCTACAACCTCGGCGACGAAGTGTTCCTGCTGATGACGCTGCCCGAGGAAACCGAACGCGTCGCCACCACCGGCCGCGTCGTCTGGATCACCCCGATCGCCGCGCAGGGCAACCGTCCCGCCGGCATCGGCGTGCAATTCACCGAAAGCGCCGACGGCGATAACGCGCGCACCAAGATCGAAACCCTGCTGGCCGGCCTGCAGGGCGGCGAGAAGCCGACGCATACGATGTAGGGGCGTTCGTTTCGCCAGCTGTTCGAGACTTGTGGAAGCCGACGGCACCCGCTCACTTCGAGAGAGGTCCACCAGCAACATCAAGCAGCCAAATGGGCGCTGAGGCAGGTGGATTCTCTGCAGACATTGGTCGGGGAGACAGGATTTGAACCTGCGACTTCTACGTCCCGAACGTAGCGCTCTACCAGGCTGAGCTACACCCCGACTGTCCGCGCGGGGCAGGAACCCCGCAGCGAGCCGCAAATGATACTTGGCGCGGCTTCGCGTGCGCAAGACTTGGCTGGGCGCTGGTAATCTTGCGATTTTGGCAAGAGACCCCGCCATGGCGCTGACCACGCCCCGCACGATGCCCGG
>DATNAW010000099.1:0-9765 GCA_035572335.1 Rhodanobacteraceae bacterium | reverse complement strand
GGCATGCCGGTGGAAGGCCCGCCACGCTGCACGTCCACCAGCGTCACCGGAATTTCGGCGAAGTACGCCAGGCCGATGATCTCGTTCATCAACGAAATGCCGGGGCCGGATGTGGCGGTGAAGGCGCGCGCGCCGTTCCAGCCCGCGCCGGTGACGATGCCGATCGAGGCGATTTCGTCTTCGGCCTGCACGATGGCGTAGTTGTGCTTGCCGGTGTCCTTGTCGACCCGCAGCTTGGCGCAGTATTTCTGGAAGGCTTCGGCCAACGATGACGAAGGTGTGATCGGATACCACGCGCACACCGTCGCACCGCCATAAACCATCCCGAGCGCCGCGGCGCTGTTGCCATCGACGAAAATGCGGTCGCCGACGTTGTCGCGGCGTTCGATCTTCAGGCCGATCGGTTGCAAGTGCTGCGTCGCGTAATCACGCCCGAGATCGAGTGCGTGCACGTTGGGTTCCAGCAAGGCCTGCTTGCCCTTGTACTGCTCCCCGATCAACGCAACGACCACGTCGCGCTCGATGCCGAGCAGCACCGACAGCGCGCCGAGGTACATGATGTTCTTGAAGAGTTGCCGCTGGCGCGGATCATCCCAGGTCTGGTTGGCGATGTCTGTCAGCGGTACGCCGATCACGCTGATGTCATCGCGGAAGCGGGATTTCGGAAGTGGCTTCGAATTGTCGTAAAAGAGATATCCGCCCGGAGCGAGGCCCTTGACGTCGGCATCCCACGTCTGCGGATTCATCGCCACCAGCATGTCGTAGCCGCCGCGGCGGCCCAGCCAGCCCGCTTCGCTGACGCGCACCTCGTACCACGTCGGCAGCCCCTGGATATTGGACGGGAAGATGTTGCGCGGGCTGACCGGCACGCCCATGCGCAGGATGCACTTGGCGAACAGTTCGTTGGCGGACGCCGAACCCGAACCGTTGATGTTGGCGAACTTGACCACGAAGTCGTTGACCGCCTCGACCGCCTTCATGCCGCCACCTTCTTGCGGACGGGGTTCGCCGAGTAATCCTCGCCCCGCCCGGCATATGATTCGGCGAACAGGAACCGCCGCATGTCCCATGCACCGGTCGGGCAACGCTCGGCGCACAAACCGCAATGCAGGCAAACGTCTTCGTCCTTCGCCATCACCCGTCCGGTCTTGACCGGCTCCGACACATACAAATCCTGCCCGATGTTGTTCGCCGGTGCGGTCAGCCGTGCGCGCAGATCGGCTTCATCGCCGTTGGCGGTGAAGGTGATGCAGTCCATCGGACAAACATCGACGCAGGCATCGCACTCGATGCAGACATCCTTCGAGAACACCGTCTGCACGTCGCAATTCAGACACCGCTGCGCTTCCTTCCAGGCCGTCTGCACGTCGAAACCCAGTTCAACCTCCTGCTTGATGTTCTTGAGCGTCTTTTCCTTGGGCGCCCACGGCACGATGTAGCGCTCGTCCGGCGAAATGTCGTTGTCGTAGCTCCACTCGTGGATGCCCATCTTCTGTGAGACGAGATTGGTGAGCGGCGGCGGACGCTTGCGCACGTCTTCGCCTTGCAGGGAGTTGTGGATCGAGGCCGCGGCCTGGTGGCCGTGCTCCACGGCCCAGATGATGTTCTTGGGACCGAACGCCGCATCGCCGCCGAAGAACACCTTCGGATTCGTGGACTGCATCGTCAGCTTGTCGAGTTTGGGCATGCCCCACTCGTCGAACTCCATGCCGAGGTCGCGCTCGATCCATGGAAACGCATTCTCCTGCCCCACCGCGATCAGCACTTCATCGCACTCGAAGAAACGGTCCGACTCGCCGGTTGGCAGCAGCTTGCGCTTCCCGTTGGCGTCGTGTTCCTCGCGCATCGGCGTGAACCACATGCCGGTGAGCTTGCCGTTTTCGTGCACGAACGATTTCGGATTCAGCCAGTTGATGATTTCGACACCCTCGTGTTCGGCGTCCTCCTTCTCCCACGGGCTGGCCTTCATTTCCTCGTAGCCCGAACGCACGATCACCTTGACGTCGTCGCCACCCAGACGCCGCGCGCTGCGGCAGCAATCCATCGCGGTGTTGCCGCCGCCAAGCACCAGCACGCGCCGGCCGACCTTCTTGATGTGCCCGAAATAGACGGAGGCCAGCCATTCGATACCGACGTGGATCTTGTCGGCGTTCTCGTCGCGCCCCGGAATGTGCAGGTCGCGCCCGCGCGGTGCGCCGCAGCCCACGAAGACCGCGTCGAAGTTTTCGTCCAGCAACTGACGCAGCGAATCGATGCGGCGGTTGCCGACGAACTCCACGCCGAGGTCGAGGATGTACCCGACCTCTTCGTCGATCACGCGCTCGGGCAAGCGAAAACGCGGCACCTGCGTGCGCATGAAGCCGCCGCCCCTGGCGTCGGCTTCGAAAAGCGTGACGCGATAGCCGAGCGGCGCAAGATCGCGCGCGAGTGCGAGCGATGCCGGTCCCGCGCCTACGCAGGCGATACGAAATTTTTCGGCGCCGGGAATACGTTCGGGCAAGCGCGCGCGCATCCGCGCCTCGATCCCCTCGCTGCGATTGTCGGCGGCGACACGCTTCAATCGGCAAATTGCGACGGGTTCCGGCTTCTCGCCGTTCGACTCCTCGACCCGGCCGCGCCGGCACGCGGGTTCGCACGGGCGATCGCAGGTGCGGCCCAGGATCCCGGGAAACACGTTGGAATCCCAGTTCAGCAGGTACGCGTCGTCGTAGCGGGCGGCCGCGATCAGGCGGATGTATTCGGGGACCCGCGTGTGCGCGGGACACGCCCACTGGCAGTCCACCACCTTGTGGAAATATTGCGGGTTGCGGATATCGGTCGGCTGCATCGCGCGCTCCAGAACTCCGCGGGGGCGTCGGACCTTCCGGCGTCGCCCGTCTGGCCGAGTCTACCCGTTTCGCGAAAAAGCGAAAGGGGCGTTGCGCGCACGATTCAGATGCGCGAACCGATCCGCAACGAGGTCATCGCGAGCGTTGCGAACACGTCGTCGTTGAACGTTTCCACGACATCGTCGTCGCGCTGCAAGGCCAGCGCGTACAGCAGCGGCAGGTAGTGCTCGGGCGTCGGGATGGCGAGCGCGGCATCGGCACCGAGGCCGTGCCAATCGCACAAGGCGGCGTGGTCGCGCGTTGCGATCGCTGCGTTGACACGATCGCGGAAACGCATGGCCCAATCCGGCGGTGACGGCGCGTTCCAGTACTGGCGCAGCAACGGCAGGTTGTGCACGACGTTGCCGCTACCCAGCACCAGCACGCCTTCGTCGCGCAGGTAGGCGAGCCGCCTGGCGAATGCGTAATGCCATGCACCTGGCTGGCGAGTGTCCAGGCTCAACTGCAGCACCGGAACATCGGCGTCGGGATACATCGCGCGCAACACGCTCCATGCCCCGTGGTCGATGCCGCGTTGCGGATCGAGGTGCACCGGAATCGCATCGTCACCCCCGCGACGCGCGATGTCCCGCGCAAGTTGCGGATCGCCCGATGCGGGATATTCCACTGCAAACAGTTCGCGTGGGAAGCCGTAGAAGTCGTGGATGGTTTCGGGCCGCGGCGAGGCGGTGACGCCCACGCCGCGCGTTTCCCAATGCGCGGACACGCACAACACCGCGCGTGGACGCGGCAATGTTTCGCCCAGGCGCTGCCATTCGCGCCGCCAGGAATTGTCCTCGATCGCGTTCATCGGCGAACCGTGGCCCAGGAACAGGACCGGCATTCGCATGTTCGTGTTCATCGACGCAACATCGGTGCGGCGGATGGAGAAATCAAGCAAAAAAAAACGGGCCTTGCAGCCCGTTTTTCAACATGGATCCCGGCTTGCGCCGGGATCACGACAAGAGCGTCAGGCGCTCGCCGCTTCTTCCTCGGTCACCGCCTTGATCGACAAACGGATGCGTCCCTGCTTGTCGACTTCCAGCACCTTGACCTTGACGACGTCGCCTTCCTTCAACTTGTCGGAAACCTTCTCGACGCGCTCGTTGGAAATCTGCGAAACGTGCACCAGGCCGTCCTTGCCGGGAAGAATCGTCACGAACGCGCCGAAGTCCATCAGCTTGACGACCTTGCCCTCGTAGATGCGACCGGGCTCGACGTCGGCCACGATCTGTTCGATGCGGTGCTTCGCCGCATCGGCGGCTTCACGGTTGACCGACGCGATCACCACGGTGCCGTCATCGTTGATGTCGATGGTGGTGCCGGTTTCCTCGGTGATCGAGCGGATGGTGGAACCGCCCTTGCCGATGACTTCGCGGATCTTGTCCGGGTGGATCTTGATGGTGAGCAGGCGCGGGGCGTACTCGCTCATTTCACCACGCGGCGTCGAGATGGCCTTGGCCATTTCGCCGAGGATGTGCATGCGACCACGGTGTGCCTGTGCCAGCGCGGTGCGCATGATTTCCTCGGTAATGCCGTCGATCTTGATGTCCATCTGCAACGCGGACACGCCTTCGGCGCTGCCGGCCACCTTGAAATCCATGTCGCCGAGGTGATCCTCGTCGCCGAGGATGTCGGACAACACGACGAAGTCGTCGCCTTCCTTCACCAGGCCCATCGCGATGCCCGCGACCGGCGCCGACAGCGGCACGCCTGCGTCCATCATCGCCAGCGAGGAACCGCACACCGACGCCATCGACGAGGAACCGTTGGATTCGGTGATTTCCGAAACCACGCGGATCACGTATGGGAACGCTTCCATCGTCGGCTTGACCGCCTGCACGCCGCGCTTGGCCAGCCGGCCGTGGCCGATCTCGCGACGCTTCGGGCCACCCATGCGGCCGCACTCACCCACCGAGTACGGCGGGAAGTTGTAATGGAACAGGAAGGGATCCTTCGACTCGCCTTCCGGTGCATCGATGATCTGCGAGTCGCGGCCGGTGCCGAGCGTGACGGTGACCAGCGCCTGCGTCTCGCCGCGGGTGAACAGCGCCGAGCCGTGGGTGCGCGGCAATACGCCGACGCGCACGTTGATCGGACGGATATCCTCGAGGCCGCGGCCATCGATGCGCTGCTTGGTCTTCAGCACGCTGTCGCGCACGGTGCGGTATTCGAGATCCTCGAACTCGGCGGCGATATCGGCTGCCGCCCAACCCTTCTCTTCGGCCTGTGCCTTCAGCGCTTCCTTCACGTCAGCTTTCAGCGCGGCGACCGCGTCGCGGCGTTGCAGCTTGTCCTTGATCTGGAAAGCAGCGGCCAGCTTGTCGCCGACTTCACCGCGCACGGCAGCGACGAGCTGCGCGTCGCGCTCCGGCGCCTGCCAGTTCCACGACGGCTTGCCCACTTCGGTCGCGAGCTCGGCGATCGCGCGGATCGCGGCCTGCATTTCCTTGTGGCCGAACGTCACGGCGCCCAGCATCACGTCTTCGGACAACAGCTTGGCTTCCGATTCCACCATCAGCACCGCGTTACCGGTGCCGGCGACCACGAGGTCGAGCGCGGAATCGTTCAACTGCGTACGCGACGGGTTCAGCACGTACTTGCCATCGACGTAACCGACGCGCGCGGCACCGATCGGGCCCTTGAACGGGATGCCTGCCAGCGTCAACGCGGCCGACGCGCCCAGCAGTGCCGGGATGTCGCCGTCCACTTCCGGGTTCATCGACACGACGGTGGCGACGATCTGCACCTCGTTCTTGAACGCCTCGGGGAACAGCGGGCGGATCGGACGGTCGATCAGGCGCGAGGTGAGCGTTTCCTTTTCGGTCGGCCGGCCTTCACGCTTGAAGAAACCGCCGGGGATGCGGCCGGCGGAGTAGAACTTTTCCTGGTAATCGACGGTGAGCGGGAAGAAATCCTGCCCTTCGCGCGCCTTCTGCGCGGCGACCGCCGCGACCAGCACCACGGTGCCGCCCATCGAGACCATTACTGCGCCGGAGGCCTGGCGCGCGATCTCGCCGGTTTCAATGGTGACGGCATGCTCGCCGTACTGGAACGTCTTGGTTACTTTTGCCACGGGAGTTGTCCTTTGGTTTGTGCGTTCGCGTTCGGCAAACGCCGAAGGCCGGCTAGCGTTCGAATGCGACGGCTGCCGGCGTGCAGGTTCGAATGAGGCGTGTCGCTCAGCGACGCAGGCCGAGACGGCCGATCAGCGCCTGGTAGCGCTCGGCGTCCTTGCCCTTCAGGTAGCCGAGCAGGCGGCGGCGATGGTTGACCATCTTCAGAAGGCCACGACGCGAGTGGTGGTCCTTCTTGTGCGACTCGAAATGATCGGACAACTGCTGGATGCGCGCGGACAGCAGCGCGACCTGCACCTCCGGCGAACCGGTGTCGGTCGGCGCGCGGCGGTAATCCTCGATGATCTTGCTGGTTTGTTCGGTGGAAAGCGGCATGGGAGCCTTCTCGATGTGACGTGTTGGAAAAGCAGGTTCCGGCACGTGGCTTGCGCAACGACACCTCGATGCCGTTGCACAAGCCGCCGCCGGGATGGGCTGAACCCGCGTCAAGCGGGTCGGTGAGCCGGATATTCTAGCCGCAACAAGCGCTTGGCGACAAGGGATCGCCCGCCCATCGCCTTGTGCCCGGATCGCTGCCGATCCTCCAACAAAAACGCCCCGGGCAAGCCCGGGGCGTCAGACCAGCAACCTTGCGGATGCCGGATTACTTCGCGCTGGAAGCCGGGGCCGCCGAGGACTCGGCCTTCTTCGCGTGATGATGATGCTTCTTCGAATGCTTCTTGGCGTGATGCTCGGACTTCATGGCCGGGGCCGAAGCAGCCGGGGCAGCCTGGTCGGCGGCCGGGGCCGAAGTGGCCGGGGTGGTCTGGGCGAACGCCGGGATCGAGAACGCAGCCGCGACGATGGCGGCAAGGATCAGCTTACGCATTGAAATGGTCTCCTGGAATAGCGCGGGCCACGATGGCCCGGCGCTGCGCATATTCTGCCCGATCGGCAGACTGGCGGCTGAACGCAAACGAGGATTTTTTCGTCCGCCATCTTGCAATTCAGCGCGAGGAAGGATTGACCGGCGCGCGCCGGTTCGCCATCCTGCCCGGCTGTGTCTTTCATCCTGTCTGGAACACGATCCATGGCTGCTTCCACCCGCTACAACGCCGCCGACATCGAGGTGCTTTCGGGCCTCGAACCGGTGCGCCGCCGCCCCGGCATGTACACCGACACCACGCGGCCGAACCACCTGGTCCAGGAGGTGGTCGACAACTCGGTCGACGAGGCACTGGCGGGGCACGCGAAGCAGATCGACGTCACGGTGCACAAGGACGGTTCGGTGACGGTGATCGACGACGGTCGCGGCATGCCGGTGGACATCCATCCCGAGGAAGGCGTGCCGGGCGTGGAATTGATCCTCACCCGCCTGCACGCGGGCGCGAAATTTTCCGACCGCAACTACACCTTCTCCGGCGGCCTGCACGGCGTCGGCGTCTCGGTGGTGAACGCGCTGTCGTCGTTCCTCGAAGTGCTGATCCGCCGCGAAGGCACCGAATACCGGATGCGCTTCAAGGATGGCGAGGCCGTCGGCAAGCTCGAAACGCTCGGCGAAGTGCCGAAACGCCGCACCGGCACCACGCTGCGCTTTCTGCCCGATCCGAAATATTTCGATTCACCGAAAGTCTCGTTGCCGAAGCTGAAGCACCTGCTGCGCGCCAAGGCCGTGCTGTGCGCGGGCCTCACGGTGACGCTGCTGGACGAAGCGAGCGGCGAACGCGAGGAATGGCGTTACGAGGACGGCCTCGCCGAATACCTGAAATCCGAACTCGGCGGCGCACCATGCCTGCCATCCGAATTGTTCGTGCACCACGCGCAGCGCGAGGACGGCGGCATCGACGCCGCGTTCGCGTGGGTGCCCGAAGGCGAGCTGGTGCAGGAAAGCTACGTCAACCTGATCCCGACGGTTCAGGGCGGCACCCACGTCAACGGCTTGCGATCAGGCCTGACCAACGCGGTGCGCGAGTTCTGCGACTTGCGGAATCTCCTGCCGCGCGGCGTCAAGCTGGCGCCCGAGGACGTGTGGGAACGCGTGGCGTTCGTATTGAGTGTGAAGATGCGCGATCCACAGTTCGCGGGCCAGACCAAGGAACGCCTGTCGTCGCGCGACGCCGCCAGCTCGACCGAAAGCGCGATCCACGACGCTTTCTCGCTGTGGTTGAACCAGCACGTTGCGGCCGGCGAGGCGATCGCGCAGCTCGCGATCGAACATGCCGCCGCGCGCATGAAGGCCGCCAAGCAAGTCGTTCGCAAGAAGATCACGCAAGGCCCCGCCCTGCCCGGCAAGCTGGCGGACTGCGCGTCCACCGATCCCGATCGCACCGAATTGTTCCTGGTCGAAGGCGATTCGGCGGGCGGTTCCGCCAAGCAGGCGCGCGACAAGGATTTCCAGGCCATCCTGCCACTGCGCGGAAAGATACTGAATACCTGGGAAGTCGAATCCGCGTCGGTGCTGGCTTCGGAAGAAGTGCACAACCTTGCGATCGCGATCGGCTGCGATCCCGGCAAGGACGACATCTCCGGCTTGCGCTACGGCAAGATCATCATCCTCGCCGATGCCGATTCCGACGGCCTGCACATCGCCACGCTGCTGTCAGCCCTGTTCCTGCGCCATTTCCCGGCACTGGTGCGCGAAGGCCACGTGTGCGTCGCGATGCCGCCCCTGTTCCGCGTCGACGTGGGCAAGCAGGTGTTCTATTGCCTCGACGAATCCGAACGCGACGCGCTGCTGAAGCGCATCGAACGCGAGAAAATCAAGGGTGCCGTCAGCGTCACCCGCTTCAAGGGCCTCGGCGAAATGAACCCTGCGCAATTGCGCGAATCGACCATCGACCCCGACACCCGGCGATTGGTGCAATTGACAATCGATGACGGCGACGCGACCTCGAAATTGATGGACATGCTGCTGGCCAAGAAACGTGCGTCCGACCGCCGCACGTGGCTGGAAGAAAAAGGCGATCTCGCCTCTTTGGAGGTGTAGGAGCGCGCCACGCGCGATCGGTCTCCGGCGTGACCGCTCCACAATGTCGAGCCACTTCGCACGATTTGAATATCCCCATGCCCCTCACGCCACCCTTCAACCTGCAACGCTGGATCGACGAACACCGGCACCTGCTGAAGCCGCCGGTGGGCAACATGTGCATCGTCGACGGAGACTTCATCATCATGATCGTCGGTGGTCCCAACGCGCGCACCGATTTCCACTGGGACGAAGGTCCCGAGTTCTTCTATCAGCTCGAGGGTGAAATGGTCTTGCGCGTGCAGGACGACGGCCAACGCCGCGAGCTCCCGGTCCGCGCCGGCGAGGTTTTCTATTTGCCGCCGCGCACGCCGCATTCACCACAGCGAATGAAGGATTCGATCGGCCTGGTGATCGAGCGCCGCCGCCTGCCGCACGAGAAGGATGGGCTGCTGTGGTTCTGCGAGAAGTGCAACCACAAACTTTACGAGGAGTACTTCATCCTCGAAAGCATCGAAAAGGATTTTCCGCCGGTGTTCGAACGCTACTACGGTTCGCCGGAAGCCCGCACTTGCAAGCAATGCGGGCACGTCGATCAGCCGCCCGCCAAATAGGAAATTCCGCGCGCCCGGACGCGCGTTGCGACGCACGGTCGAACTGCCGCTGGATTTTTGCTTTGCTGCAGACGAAAAAACCGCACCGGACGTCCTGTCCGGTGCGGCTGTTTTTGCAGACTTGAAGCTGGATCAGCGCTTCGTTGTCCGGCGGACTTCCGGCTGAGCGGGCGCCAGGATGGCCGCCGCCCTGCCCACGTCGAAGCTGCCCAGACCCGTGGCCCAGTCCCAACCCGGCTTGGCAAGATAGCCACCGTTGTTGC
>DATNAW010000098.1:0-5990 GCA_035572335.1 Rhodanobacteraceae bacterium | reverse complement strand
TCGGCGCGGCCGATCAGCATCACGTCTTCGCCGCTCGCGTCGATCGCTGCACGCGCAGCGCGCAGGCGCGCGACGGCTTCGTCGAAGTCGTACAGCGGCTGCGCGGCGTCACCGGTCGAATCCTCGATCGACAAGCCCGCCACGCCGGTCTCGATGCAGCGACGCACGTTGTTCTTCAGACCATCGATGTCGCGCGCGTGGCCGTCTTCGAAATCCGCATTCACCGGCAACTCGGTGGCATCGACGATCTCGCGGCAATGTGCCAGCACCGCTTCGATGTCCATCGCATTGTCGGCATGCGCGCGCGACCACGCGAATCCGGAACTGGTCGTCGCCAGCGCCTTGAATCCCAGAGCGGCCAGCGCGCGCGCGGAGCCGACATCCCACGGATTCGGAATCAGAAAACAGCCGGATTCATGCAACCGGCGAAAAGCGGCGCGGCGCGCTGACCATTTCGATGTATTCATCGCGCCAGCGTAGTTTCAAGCCGCGCGGCGCGCAAGGCAGCGTCGCGAGCTCGAACTATTGCGTGTACACCACATCGCGCACCCAATACGTGCCGTTGCTCCAGTCGACGCGGTTGCCGTCGCGACTGAGGTGGCCGTTGATGACGGTGCCGTTCCAGTTGGTGGTGATGTCGCGCTTGCGGACGAACGATCCGTTCGCAGTCTGGCCCATTTCGTTCTGCAGGTTCAGCGAGCCTTGCTGTTGGCTGATCGAGCAGCGCCGCGAGCGGTCGCCGTTGGCAAACCATGTCCCCGTGAGTTGCGGGAAATGGCCCGGCCAGCCGGGCCATGCGCCGCCGCTCGGACAACGTGCCCACATGGAGCCGTTCGACCAGTTGATCTGGCTGCCGCCGGGACTCAGGCGGCCAACGACGAATTGCCATTCGGGCGCGATGATCTGTCCGGGCGCCTGCAGGTGGCCGTATGACGTGCTGCCGGTTTCATTGGTCAGCGTCAGGAACATGCCTTGGCCCGTGGCGATCGACGCTTGCTTCGACGGATCGCCCTGCGCGCACCAGGTGCCGAGGAACGCCGCGACATCCTGCGGTCCATACGGCTGCGTGGATTGTTGGGCCATGGCGGCGCAACCGACCAGCGACAACAGGCAACCCAGCGCAATGGCCGTCCACGACGCCACAAGCCAACCCCGGAAAACCCCACGCAAGCTCGACATGGTTCTCTCCTCCGCCCCTGTTGCCGGACTCCCGGCCAAGCCCGTGGACAATGCGCAGCGCAGCTTACTCCGCCTGAAGCGCACCCGGCGGCCGGCTCGCAAGATGCCCGCCGCGGCGGGCTGGCCCAATCCCGCATAGCGGCTATACTCGCGGGAATGCCCGTTGCGGGTGTGCGCTGAAGGGGTTGTCCAATGCTGGAACAGTACGGTATGTGGATCGCGCTGGGTTGCGCGGTCATCGCGATTCTCTACGGCGTCGTGTCGACGAGCTGGATCATGAAGCAGCCCGCCGGCAACGACCGCATGCGCGAGATCGCGCAGGCAGTGCAGGAAGGCGCCAAGGCCTATCTGAACCGCCAATATCGCACGATCGCGCTGGCGGGCATCGTGCTGTTCCTGCTCATCGGCTTCCTGATCAGTTGGCCTGCGGCGATCGGCTTTGCGGTCGGCGCGATCCTTTCCGGCGCGGCCGGCTACATCGGCATGAACGTTTCGGTACGCAGCAACGTGCGCACCGCCGAAGCCGCGCGCGGCGGGCTTTCCAAGGCGCTGGGCGTGGCGTTCCGCGGCGGCGCGATCACCGGCATGCTGGTGGTCGGCCTGGCGCTGCTGGGCGTCACCGCGTACTACATCATCCTGACGCTGGGCTTCGGCTTCGCGCAGGAAACCGCGCTGCATGCGCTGGTTGGCCTGGCGTTTGGCTCCTCGCTGATCTCGATCTTCGCGCGCCTCGGCGGCGGCATCTTCACCAAGGGCGCCGACGTCGGCGCGGATCTCGTGGGCAAGGTCGAGGCCGGCATTCCCGAAGACGATCCGCGCAACCCGGCGGTGATCGCCGACAACGTCGGTGACAACGTGGGTGACTGCGCGGGCATGGCGGCAGACCTGTTCGAAACCTACGTGGTGACGCTGGTCGCGACGATGCTGATGGGTGGCGTGCTGGCCGCGGGCAATCTCACCGCGACGCTTTATCCGCTGGTGCTGGGCGGCGCCTCGATCATCGCGTCGGTGATCGGCACGTATTTCGTGCGGACATCCGGCAAGGGCAAGATCATGAACGCGCTTTACAAGGGCGTGATCGTGTCCGCGGTGCTGGCCGCGATCGCCTTCTGGTTCATCACGCAGAACATGTTCCCCGCCGGCTTCTCGATCGAGGACGGCGCCACCGTCATCAGCGGCGCCAACCTGTTCGGCGCGGCGCTGACCGGCCTGGTGCTGACCGCGCTGATCGTGGTGATCACCGAGTACTACACCGCCACCGAATACAAACCGGTGCGGCACGTGGCGCACGCGTCCACCACCGGCCACGCGACCAACATCATCGCGGGCCTCGGCATTTCGATGAAGGCGACTGCGTTGCCGGTGCTCGCGGTGTGCGCGGCGATCTACGCGTCCTACTGGATGGCCGGTTTGTACGGCATCGCGATCGCGGCGACCGCGATGCTGTCGATGACCGGCATGATCGTGGCGCTGGACGCCTATGGTCCGATCACCGACAACGCCGGCGGCATCGCTGAAATGGCCGGGCTGCCCGACGACGTTCGTGGCGTCACCGATCCGCTGGACGCGGTCGGCAACACCACGAAAGCCGTCACCAAGGGTTACGCGATCGGTTCGGCCGGCCTCGCCGCGCTGGTGCTGTTCGCCGACTACACGCACAACCTGTCGCTGCAACATCCCGGCTTCACATTCGATTTCTCGCTGTCCAACCACATGGTGATCATCGGCCTCTTGATCGGCGGCTTGGTGCCGTTCCTGTTCGGCGCGATGGCGATGGAAGCGGTCGGCCGCGCCGCCGGTTCGGTGGTGGAGGAAGTCCGCCGCCAGTTCCGCGAGATCAAGGGCATCATGGAAGGCACCGGCAAGCCCGATTATTCGCGCGCGGTGGACCTGCTGACGAAGTCCGCGATCAAGGAAATGATCATCCCATCGCTGCTGCCCGTGGTGGTGCCGATCCTGGTCGGCTTCATCCTGGGCCCGGAAGCGCTCGGCGGCGTGCTGATCGGCACCATCGTCACCGGCCTGTTCGTCGCGATCTCGATGACGACCGGCGGTGGCGCCTGGGACAACGCCAAGAAGTACATCGAGGACGGCAACTTCGGTGGCAAGGGTTCCGAGGCGCACAAGGCCGCGGTCACCGGCGACACCGTGGGCGATCCGTACAAGGACACCGCGGGCCCTGCCGTGAACCCGCTGATCAAGATCATCAACATCGTGGCGCTGCTGATCATCCCGCTGCTGATGGTGCATTGATCATTGGCTGATTCTGTTTCGACAAAAAGCCCCGCCACGCGCGGGGCTTTTTGTTTGCGACACCCGTGCTATTCGTCACTTGCACCGTGGTTGCCCCAGCACGACACTCGCCCTTCATCCGTCGCACTGGGGAGTCGCGCATGAAATCCGTCTGGCTGTTTCTGGCTTTGGGCGCCACGATGACAAGCATGGCCATGGCAAACCCACTTTCCGCGTCCAGCGCTCCCGCTACGAGCGCGGCCACCGACGATCCGTACCTGTGGCTCGAAGACATCCACGGCGCCAAATCGATGGACTGGGTGCAGGCGCAGAACGCGGTCACGAAAAAGGCCTTCATGGAATCGCCGGAGTTCGACAAGACCCGCGGCGGGATCCTCGAGGTGCTCGATTCCGAGGCGCGCATTCCGTACGTGCGGCGAATGGGCGATGACCTCTACAACTTCTGGCAGGACAAGACGCATCCGCGCGGCATCTGGCGGCGCACCACGCTGGCCGAATACGAAAAGGCCGATCCCAAATGGGAAACGGTGCTGGACATCGACGCGCTCAACAAAGCCGAAGGCAGGAAGTGGGTGTTCAAGGGCGCCGAGTGCATGAAGCCCGAGTACGTGCATTGCCTGGTGTCGCTGTCGCCGGGCGGTGGGGACGCTGTGGAAGTGCGCGAGTTCGACCTGCCATCGAAATCGTTCGTGAAGGGCGGCTTCTTCCTGCCCGTCGCGAAAACCGAAATCGGCTGGATCGATGCCGACCATGTTTACGTCGGCACCGACTTCGGTCCGGGCTCGATGACCAAGTCCAGCTATCCGCGCATCGTCAAGGAATGGACGCGCGGCACGCCGCTGTCGTCAGCGAAGGTCATCTATGAAGGCGAGTCCGATGATCTGGCGATCGGCGCCTTCCACGATCGCACCAAGGGATTCGAGCGTGACTTCGTCAACGTGCAGAAGGATTTCTTCCACGGCGACGAATACCTGTTGAAGGACGGCAAGCTGGTGAAGGTCGACGTGCCGGAAGACGCCAACGCCGACGCGCACCGCCAATGGCTGCTGGTGCAGACGAAGTCGCCATGGACCACCGGTGGCAAGACCTGGCCGGCCGGCGCGCTGATCGCGATGAACTTCGACGATTTCATGGCCGGCAAGCGCGACTTCATTGCGTTGTTCACGCCCGACGCGCACACCGCGCTGGCAGGTTATTCGTGGACCCAGCACCACATCATCCTCGACGTGCTCGACGACGTGAAAAGCCGCCTCGACGTGCTGACGCCGCCGGCCTCCGGCAACGGTGCGTGGACGCGCGAGGCCCTGCCGGGAGCGCCGAAGTTCAGCACCGTCGCGGTCGTCGATACCGACCCCGATCATTCCGACGAATACTGGCTCACCGTCACCGGCTTCCTCGATCCGCCATCGCTGGAACGCGGCGTGCTGGGCAGCGAGCCCGCGAAGAAGATCAAGCAGGAACCGGCGTTCTTCGACGCGTCGAAGTTCGAAGTCAGCCAGCATTTCGTGAACTCGAAAGACGGCACGCGCGTGCCGTACTTCGAGATCGCGCCGAAAGGCATGAAGCTCGACGGCAAGAACCGCACGCTCGAATACGGCTACGGCGGCTTCGAGGTTTCGCTGCTGCCGCATTATTCGGGTTCGATCGGCCGTGCATGGCTGGAGCGTGGCGGCGTGTACGTGATCGCCAATATCCGCGGCGGCGGCGAATATGGCCCGGCGTGGCACAAGGCCGCGCTGAAGGCCAACCGCCCGAAGGCCTATCAGGATTTCGCGGCAGTCGCGGAAGACCTGATCAAGCGCGGCGTGACCTCGCCCGAACACCTCGGCGCCGAGGGCGGCAGCAACGGCGGGCTGTTGATGGGCAACATGCTGACGGAATATCCGCAGCTCTACGGAGCGATTTCGTGCGAGGTGCCACTGCTCGACATGAAGCGCTATTCGCATCTCTCGGCAGGCGCTTCGTGGATGGCCGAATACGGCAATCCGGACGACCCGAAACAGTGGGCCTTCATCAAGACCTTCTCGCCGTACCAGAACGTCAAGCCGGATACGCACTACCCCGACGTATTGTTCTACACCACCACCAGCGACGATCGCGTGGGCCCGGTGCAAGCGCGCAAGATGGCCGCGAAGATGGAGGCCATGGGCTACAGGAACGTGTGGTTCTACGAGAACACCGAGGGCGGCCACGGCGCGGGTGCGGACAACGCGCAGGCCGCGACGATGCATGCGTTGGCCTACGATTTCCTGTGGGACAAGTTGCAATGAACCGTTGAACGATTCTGCACCAAAAGCCCCGCCTTGCGCGGAGCATTTTTGTTGCGGGGCACGGTGCATGCGCCGACTGGCGTAAAATGGCGGGTTTCCAGAAGGACTTTATCCATGGGCCTGGACCTCGTCCCCGCCGGCAACCACGTGCCGGACGACATCAACGTCGTCATCGAAATCCCCAAGGACGCCGAACCCGTCAAGTACGAGGTGGACAAGGCCTCCGGCGCGATCTTCGTCGATCGCGTGCTGTCGACGCCGATGCGCTACCCGTGCAACTACGGCTAC
>DATNAW010000097.1:0-2619 GCA_035572335.1 Rhodanobacteraceae bacterium | reverse complement strand
AATAGCCGTGTCGGCATTTCGGTTGCAGAAGGATGGTAGGGATTTCATGTCCGACAACGGGCTGTACGAACCCATCAACACGCTGAAGCCGGTCGCGCCGGACATCTGGATCGTGGATGGCCCGGAAATACGCATGGCGACGCCATTCGGCGGCTTCCCGATGACAACGCGCATGACCCTGGTGCGATTGCGCGATGGCGCGATCTGGTGCCATTCGCCGATCGCCCCGGATGAAACGCTGTTCCGCGAAATCGATGCGTTGGGTCCGGTGCGGCACTTGGTATCGCCCAACATGTTGCACTACGCCTCCATCGCGAAGTGGAAGGAACGCTACCCGGGTGCAATCGCGTGGGCGTCGCCCGGCGTGCGCAAACGCGCGGCGACACAGAAGATCGAAGTGGAATTCAATGCGGATCTGCCGGACACGCCCCCGGATGCATGGGTCTCCGACCTCGACCAGCTCAGGTTTCGTGGCAGTCGCGTACTCGAGGAATTCGTGTTCTTCCACCGCGCCAGCGCGACGCTGGTGCTGGCGGACCTGATCGAGAATTTCGAACGCGCGAAACTCGCCCCGCGCATGCGCTGGTTGATGCGCCTTGGCGGCGTGCTCGATCCGGACGGCAAGGTGCCGCTCGACTTTCGCTTGACCTGGATAGGCCGGAAGCGCTTTGCGCGGGAGTGCTTCGCTCGCATCATGGCTTGGCATCCGCAACGCGTAATCCTGGCCCATGGCCGCTGGTATCCCGAAAACGGCGAAGCCGAATTGCGGCGCGCGTTCCGCTGGGTGGGCTGACGGGCGTCGCGGCCGGTGAACACTGCGTTCGCTGCGCGGGCATTGGCTTTGCCGGCGAAAAGGCGCATCTTGGTTACACCCAACGAATCCGGAGGCACCCATGTCTTCCCGCACCATCACCCGTCGCGTGCGCGGCATTCCGACCAGCGACGGTGCTGGCGTCAAGCTGACCCGCGTGATCGGCCAGCCGATGCTGGATTCGCTCGATCCGTTCCTTCTGCTGGACGAGTTTGGTTCGGATTCGGCTACCGATTACATCGCGGGCTTCCCCGACCATCCGCACCGCGGTTTCGAGACCGTCACCTACATGCTGGACGGCCGCATGCGTCATCGCGACAACCACGGCAATTCCGGCCTGCTGGAATCCGGCAGCGTGCAGTGGATGACCGCGGGCCGCGGCATCGTGCACTCGGAAATGCCCGAGCAGGAACACGGCCTGATGCGTGGCTTCCAGCTGTGGGTGAACCTGGCCGCGAAGGACAAGATGATGCAGCCGCGCTACCAGGACATCGCGCCGGGCAGGATTCCCGGCGCGGAACCCGCGCCGGGCGTAAAGGTACGCGTGGTCGCGGGCGACCTGTTCGGCGTGCGCGGGCCCGTGGACGGCATCGCGATCGAGCCGGTCTATCTCGACATCGCCTTGCAGCCCGGCACGGAATTGTCGGTGCCGTTGCCGGAAGCCCACAGCGCATTCGCGTATGTCTTCGAAGGCGATGCGGTGCAGGTCGGCAACGAAACGCTCGGCTTGCGCGAACTCGGCGTGCTGTCGAAAGGCGATGCCGTCGAGTTGGCAGTGGCTGACGATGCGAAGGCCGCGCGCGTGCTGCTGGTCGCGGGTCGTGCACTCAACGAGTCGGTCGCGCGCTACGGACCGTTCGTGATGAACACGCCCGAGCAGATCGTGCAGGCGATGCAGGATTACCAGGCCGGACGGTTCTGACTGGCGGCGCAGGGGCCGGCCGACCCGTTCATTCGACGGGTTGGCTGGTGGCGGCGACGAGCGACCCTTTCGCCAAGACTTGAATTCAAATCAACCGTGGCTTGCAAAAACATCGCTACATGGCGGCGCGCGTGTCGCGTAGCATGAATGTCGTTCAAGCAGCGAGGTTGATGGCCATGTCCGCATTCCTGCACGGGCTCGTCGCACGCATCCGCGCAACGCACACCCGCGTACCCGAGACACCGAACGACCGATCGCATCGTGGCGAAGCATGCCGCGCCGCGAATGCGCCGCGTCGCGCCACGTCTCGGAAGTGGGTCATCGCCGGACTGCGCTGATCGAAGCCCGCGCGTTTCCAGCGCACAAAAAAACCGGACGGCTTGCGCCGTCCGGCCGGAGTCGCGCTGGCGGAGGGAGGGGGATCTCTGCCGCGCGTACTTTCGTCGATGCCTGGAGGTATCAGCGCGCCTTCTTGGCGGGCGCGGCGGCTTCATTGGCTGCCTTCAGACTGTTGCGGGTCAGGTCGCCGAACTGCTCGGCGGCCTTCTGCGCGACGCCCAGGATTTCCTGGCCGGTCGCGTAGGCGGCTTCGGCGCTGTTGCGCGCGAAGTCGAGGCCCTTCGGCCACAGCGCGGTGACGTCCTGGATCTCACGCGCTTCCAGCGAATCGGCGACGAACGCCAGGTTCGACTTGGCCTGCGCTTCCAGCGCCTTCACTTGCAGGCTCTGGATTTCGGAGATGCCCTTCAGCGCGGCGACCTGCGCCTTGTAGGCCTGCTCGGTGAACTGCTTGCCGAGATCGAGCGACTGCTTCTGGAATTGGCTGTACATGGTGTGCTCCCTCTTTGCAGGAGTGGATTGAACTGGCAACCACTCTAGCGCGTCC
>DATNAW010000096.1:0-2767 GCA_035572335.1 Rhodanobacteraceae bacterium | reverse complement strand
CCTGGAGGTATCAGCGCGCCTTCTTGGCAGGCGCGGCGGCTTCATTGGCCGCCTTCAGACTGTTGCGGGTCAGGTCGCCGAACTGCTCGGCGGCCTTCTGCGCGACGCCCAGGATTTCCTGGCCGGTCGCGTAGGCGGCTTCGGCGCTGTTGCGCGCGAAGTCGAGGCCCTTCGGCCACAGCGCGGTGACATCCTGGATCTCACGCGCTTCCAGCGAATCGGCGACGAACGCCAGGTTCGACTTGGCCTGCGATTCCAGCGCCTTCACTTGCAGGCTCTGGATTTCGGAGATGCCCTTCAGCGCGGCGACCTGCGCCTTGTAGGCCTGCTCGGCGAACTGCTTGCCGAGATCGAGCGACTGCTTCTGGAATTGGCTGTACATGGTGTGCTCCCTCTTTGCAGGAGTGGATTGAACTGGCAACCACTCTAGCGCGTTCCATTGTGCACTGCAACATATATTTCTGCAGGTTCAGCGTATGTTTATAAAATAACAACTACTTATGGATAAATCAAAGGCCAGCCTTTGATGCTGTACTGCAACGAAATGGACAGACTCGATGCAAGCAAGCCTTGCGGCCGGGCAGAGCGCGGCGGTCATGGAGGAGGCGGGTCAACGAATGGCACTGGCCGATCCCGGAGCACGCGCGTTCCGTCCACGCCAAGTCGCTGCTGAACCAATGGGGATGGTGGCTAGGGGCGGAATCGAACCGCCGACCTCAGCATTATGAGTGCCGCGCTCTAACCGTCTGAGCTACCTAGCCGGAACCGCCGCGTGGACGCGTCGCCTGTGCCGGCGGGCAAGCGGATTGCGGGAATGCAATCGCGGCTTGCAGCGGCGCAGGGAGCCGGTCAGTCTAACGAACCGCCGTGTGCTGTCAAGCATTCGGCGGTGAGGCCAGGCGCGGCCGATATAATTCGCGCCATCTCTCCTGCGGTTCCCGGGCTTGCCGATGCGGCGCTTCCATCTTGCAGAACCGTTGGTGATGCTCGCGACCGTGGTGCAGTGGCTGGTGTTGTCCATTTTCACCGGCGCGATCATCGGCGCCGGCTGCACGGTGTTCCTGCGCATCCTGTTCGCGACCGCCGGGCGTGCGTACGCGGCGCCGCTGTGGCTGCAGATGGCGCTGCTGCCGATCGGCGGCTTCGCCAACGGCCTGCTGCTGCACTACGGCTACAAGCTGCGCCGCAGCACCTTCAACGACAACGCGATCATTGCGGTCAACGAGCAGCAGGGCAAGCTGCCTTTCCGCACGATGTGGATCAAGCCGGTGGCGGCGCTGATCACGCTCGGTTGCGGCGGCTCGGCGGGCAAGGAAGGGCCATGCTCGCATATCGGTGCCAGCATCGCCGCGACGATCGGGCGCCTGCTGCACCTGAATCCTGAGATGCGCAAGCGCCTGCTGGCGTGCGGCGTCAGCGCGGGTTTTTCCAGCGTGTTCGGCACGCCGATTGCGGGTGCGATCTACGGCGTCGAGATGCTGGCGATCGGGCGCATCCGCCACGACTTCCTGTTCCCCGGCATCGTCGCTGGCGTCACCGCATTCGAGGTCTCGCGCTGGCTGGGCGTGCCGTATCCGCACTACGCCATTTCGTTCGCGGGCGATTTCACCGAAGTGCTGTTTCTGAAAACCGTCGTGATCGGCATCTTGTGCGGCGCGGTGGCGTGGTTGTTCGTGGAATTGCTGCGTCAGGCTCGCAGGTTGTTCGTTGCATTGAAGCAGCGCTACGACGTGTGGCCACCGCTGATGCCGGTGCTCGGCGGCGTGCTGCTGGCGTTGCTGATCCTCGCCATCCCGAATCAATACCTGGGCCTCAGCCTGCCGCTGATGGATCGCGCGCTGCATGGCGATGCGATGCCATACCTCGCGTTTTTCTGGAAAGCGCTGCTGGTCGCGATCACGCTGGGGTCCGGCTTTTACGGTGGCATCGTCACGCCGCAGTTCGTGATCGGCGCGGTGACCGGCGGCGCGTTCGCACACCTGCTCGGATTGCAGGCTGCACTGGGCGCGGCGGTCGGGTTGGTGGCGGTGGTGGCGTCGGCGTCCAACGCGCCGATCGCGGCGATCCTGATGGGCGTGGAACTGTTCGGCGCCGATTCCACCTTGTACGTGGCCGGCGCGTGCGTCGCGGCGTACCTGATCATCGGCCACCGCAGCGTGTATCCCGAACAGCAGATCGCCTACAGCAAATCGTCGTGGATCTTCGCCCGCGCCGACCTGCCGGTCGGGCAGGAAAAAGTGCGATTGTCCTACGGGTTGCTGCGCTGGTGGCGGATGCGGCGCAGGCGCGCCAAGTCCGCTGACGCGGCCGAGAAGTAAGGCAGCGGGCCGGTTCGTTTATACTGCGCGATCGCATGCGCGCTCGTAGCTCAGCTGGATAGAGTACTGCCCTCCGAAGGCAGGGGTCGTGGGTTCGAATCCCGCCGAGCGCGCCATAGAAAAACAAAAACAATCAATAACTTGGGTGCAACTTCGCGGCCCACAAGACCCGCCAACGGTTGCCGTACGGACGCCGATACGGAAACCCTGATTCGAACCGCGGCCGGTTCGGCGATCGCGGCGGGCGATACCATGGCGCATGTGCTACAGCGCGCAAATATGGGCCGAGTTCCGCAAGTTCGAACGTGAGTTCGGCGCGGTCATGAGCGTGGAACAGTACGTGCGCATCTTCTGGGAGCGGCGGAACGGCGGCGCGTGGCGGAAGATTCCCAAGGCCATGAAGGACGCCTTCGCGGACCCGCGGAATGACGGCGAGCGGAAGATCGCCA
>DATNAW010000095.1:0-6372 GCA_035572335.1 Rhodanobacteraceae bacterium | reverse complement strand
GCGGCCACCTGCAGGCCACCGGACGCGACGCGCGCGGTCGCAAGCAGTACCGCTACCACGCGGCGTGGCAGCATCGGCGCGATGCAAGGAAGTACCGGCGCCTGCTGCGTTTCGGGGAACGGTTGCCCGCGTTGCGCGCGCGCTTGCGTCGCGACCGCAGGCTGGACGGCTTGCCGCGCGACAAGGTGCTGGCGGCGATGACCGCGGTGATGATGGCGACGTCGATCCGGGTCGGCAATGCGGAATACGCGCGCACCAACCACTCCTACGGATTGACCACGCTGCGTTCGCGGCATGTCACGTTCCGGCGCGACGGCACCGCGCTGCTCTGCTTCCCAGGCAAGAGCGGACAGAAGCGCGAAGCGGAACTCACCGATCGCCGGCTGGTGCGGCTGGTGCGTCGTTGCAGCCGGCTTTCCGGACCGTCGCTGTTCCAGTACGACGACGAGGGCGTGTACCGCCGCGCGACTGCGGCGCAACTCAACGACTACCTGCGCGACACCCTGGGCGAGCGTTTCAGCGCCAAGGACTTTCGCACCTGGGCCGGTACATTGACGGTGATCGCCTGCCTCGCCGGCACGCCGCTGCCGGTTCGCGGGGGCGAGCGCGCGCGGCGCAGAGCGATCAAGCACGCTATCGATCTCGCCGCCGAAGAACTCGGCAATACGCCGGCAGTCGCGCGCAAGGCCTACGTGTGTCCGCAGGTGCTGGAAGGCTGGGTGGCCGGCGACCTGCATCGCCTGGTGCCCGAGTCCGACGTCGCGTACCCGCGGCGCCTGGAGAAACGCGTGATCCGACTGCTGCGGCATTGCCTTGCCGCGGGCTGACGCCGCGGCGCGAAAAAAACTCCCGGTTCGCGCGGCGATGGGTAAGTGATTCCGGATCGCGGCGTGGTTCGCTGCATTGCCCGGCGAGCGTGCAGCGCGCGCGCGCCAACGCTGCCGCACGAAAAACCGCGGGACAACGGCGCGCACGTGATCGGGTGATCGCAACCTGAACGCACGCGATGCGTGCGGCATGCAATTTGCTATCCCAGCGTCGGCCATGCTGGCCGAAGGAGTTCCTGGAATGGATGACACCTGCGAGTGGCTGATTTGTTCGCGGCGTGCGCCGCGCCACCGCGTGGATGGGCAGCATGGCCGCTGATTTCCCGATGCCCGGCGAAGATCCGCTGCGCATCCTGATGACGTGCGACACGCTGGGCGATACGTGGCGGTACGCCATCGACCTGTCGCGCGAGTTGTGTCGTTGCGGGCACGGCGTGACGCTGGCCGCGATGGGTCCCGCGCCGAGCCGCGCGCAACGGCTGGAAGCGGCGGGCATCGAGGGGCTGATGCTGCGATCTCGCGCGTGCAAGCTGGTGTGGATGGACGATCCGTGGTCCGACCTGCGCGCGACCGGTGAATGGCTGCTGCGCCTGGCCGCGGAAGTGCGTCCCGACATCGTGCACGCCAACGGTTTCGGACACGTCGCGCTGGCGTGGCCGGCGCCGGTCTTGTGCATGGCGCATTCGTGCATGGCGTCGTGGTGGCGCGCGGTGTACGGCGTGCCGGCGCCGACGCGCTGGGATCGCTACCGCGAACACGTGCGCGCGGCGTTGCAGGCCGCCGACACGATCGCCGCGCCCAGCCGCGCCATGGCGATGGCGTTGCACACCGAATACGGCTTGCAGCGGCCGGTGCGCGTCATCTCCGCCGGCATCCGCGGACACGCGGTCACCTGCAAGAAGCGCGCGCTGGTCTTCGCGGCCGGCCGATTCGGCGACGAAGGCAAGAACCTCGGACACCTGGCCGCGGTCGCGCCATGCGTGCCGTGGCCGGTTTGCGTGGCAGCGGCGGACGTGGCGCCCGGCGACACGCGCGCCGCGTACCTGCACGTGCGCCAACTCGGTGCACTGCGCCCCTCGGCGATGCAGCGCTGGTTCGCGCGCGCCGCGATCTACGCACTGCCGGCGCGCTACGAACCGCTTGGCCTGTCGGTGCTGGAAGCTGCACAGGCGGGGTGCGCGCTGGTGCTGGGCGACATCTCCGACTTGCGCGAATACTGGGACAACGCCGCGTTGTTCGTGCCGCCCGACGATGGCGACGCGCTGCGCGACGCCTTGCTGCGCCTGATCGGCGACGACACGCTGCGCGAACACCTCGGTGCGCGCGCGCGGCGCCGCGCATTGTTCATGACGGCGGCGCTGATGGCAGACGACTGCCAGCGGACGTACGACGAGATGCTGTCGCGCAGGACTTCCACGCCACACCTGAAGGTTTGTGCATGAGGTGCCAAGGTTATCCGCGAAGGATGCAGGCAAACAGCCAATCGAGAATCAGAAGCAACGCATTGCTGCTTTTTCCTGGCGCGCGTCCTTCGCGGACCCATTCTCTTTGCATTCGCAGCGAAGCGGCTGGTACGTGAGCGCGAGTTGCGCTTGCAAACCCATCCCATCCGCGCTGCGCGCGTTCGCTTCGCTCGCCTCCCCTTGAGGGGAGGCCTGAAAGCAGTACCTTGCGAGCGAGGCTGTTCTCCGACCCCATCGAGGGGAAGGCCGGGAGGGGGATGGGTTGGGTGTGACTTCGCTGCGCTCGTCTTTATCCAGAATTGCGGGCAGGAAATCCATCCGCGTTTCTTCAAATTCTCGGCGGAGCGTCTTGCGCGCGCAGCGCAAAACCCAGGGACACGATGGTGCGTCTCAGCACCGACAGACTGTACGGCTTGGGCAGGATCACCGTGCATCCGTCGTCGGCTTCGCCGGCGTTGCGCTGCACGGCATCGCCGTAGCCGCTGGCGATGATCACCGGCAGTGTCGGATTTTTGGCGCGCAGGTCGCGTATCGCGTCCATCCCGTTTTCGCCGCCGAGATTCATGTCGACGATGGCGAGGTCGAGCGTGGGCCCGCTGGCGATCACCGCCCGGGTTTCGGCGAGGTTGCCGGCTTCCACCACGCTCACGCCGATGTGCAGCAGCAGTTGCGCGACGGTCTGGCGCAGCGAAGCGTCGTCTTCCAGCAGCAGGGTGCGCACGCTTGCGCCGTCATCGCGCGGCGGCTTCGCGTCGAGCCGGGCGCGGACGCGCAGCGCAAGCTGCATCCGCGTGTAGGGTTTCGGAAGCAGTTCGACGTCCGACGGCAATTGTCCGCGCTGCTGCACGATCCCGCGCGGGTAGCCGGACGCGAACAGCACCGCCAGGTCGGGACGCTTCGCCTGCGCGCGCTTGGCCAGCTCGCCGCCGTTCATCACCGGCAGGCCGACGTCGGTGAGCAGCAAGTCGATGCCGGGATGTTCATCCAGCACACGCAGCGCGGACAACGCATCGCCGGCCTCCAGCACCGTGTAGCCCAACTCGCGCAACTGCTCTGCGCAGTAGCGCCGCACGCCGGCTTCGTCCTCGACCAGCAGCACGGTTTCGTGGCCATGCGGCATCGAGGCGGGCAGGGCGCCGTGGGTGTGCGGGATCCTTTCCTCGCGCGAACGCGGCAGGAAGATCCGGATGGTCGTGCCCACGCCGGATTCGCTGGTGATCGCGAAATGTCCGCCGGACTGGCGCACGAAGCCGTACACCTGCGACAGGCCGAGGCCGGTTCCGCGGCCCAGTGGCTTGGTGGTGAAGAACGGTTCGCACGCGCGTTCCAGGATCTCGGCCGGCATGCCGGTACCGGTGTCGGCGACCGTGATCACCACGAACTCGCCGCTGACGCGGTCATCGCCGATCAACTCCTCGTCGAGATGCACGTTGGATACGTCGAGCGACAGATACCCTCCCTCGGACATCGCATCGCGCGCGTTGATCGCGAGGTTGAGGATGGCCGATTCGAGCTGGTGCGCGTCCACCTCGCACGCCCAGTTGCCGGAAAACGTGGTGCGCACGCGCACGTTTTCGCCCAGCGTGCGCTGCAGCATGTCGGACATGCCGGCCAGCAGCATGGTCGCGTTGACCGGTACCGGTTTCAGCGCCTGACGCCGCGAGAACGCCAGCAACTGGCGCGTTAGCGTGGCGGCACGTTCGGCCGCGCCCGACACGCGTTCGGCCGCCTTGCGCACCGCGTTGTCGTCCGGGTGCAGGCGCAGCACCTCGTCGATGTTGCCAAGGATGATCGTCAGGAGGTTGTTGAAGTCGTGTGCGATGCCGCCGGTCAGCTGGCCCACCACTTCCATGCGCTGGGCCTGCTGCAGGCGTTCCTCGGCGACGCGCGCTTCGGTGAGGTCGCGGATCACCTTGGCGTAGCCGGTGACGTGGCCGTCATCGTCGCGGATCGACATCAGCATCGCGCTGGCCCAGAAGCGCGTGCCGTCCTTGCGCGTGCGCCACGCCTCGATTTCGTGGTTGCCTTTTTCGTGGGCCACGCGCAGCGCGAGTTGCGGCGCGTTGTCGTCGTGTTCGGCGCGCGTGTAAAAGCGCGAGAAATGGCTGCCGAGGATTTCGTGCTCGTCGTAGCCAAAGATGCGTTCGCCGCCGGTGTTCCAGGTGAGGATGCGGCCTTCGGCATCCAGCAACATGATCGCGTAATCGGTGATGCCGGCCAGCAGCGTTTCCAGGTGCAGCTCGCTGCGGCGCAATTCTTCGGTGCGCTGCGCCACCGCGCGCTGCAGGTCGCGCCGCCATTGCCGGCTGGCTTCCAGCAGCCGCGCGGTCTCGATCGCGAAGGTCGCCTGCGTGGCGATGCCGGCGAGGATCAGCTCGTCGCGCGTGTCGAGCGCGCCGGGTTCGGGATAGCCGAGGAACAGCGCGCCGAGCACCGCGCCGGTGTGCGAAGGCACCGGCACTGCGAGGAAACTGCGCATGAGTGGCGGCTTCCCCGCATGTTCGCTGTCCTGCCACAGGTCGCCGCGATGCACGATGCGTTCGCCCTCGAAGATCGGCTGGAAAAGTCGCGCGACCGCATCCGTCGACATGCCGCCGAAATGGGCGCCGGCGCGGTTGGTCAGCACCACGCCGTCGCGCATGCCGTTCTTTTGCGCGAAACCGCCGCAACGCGCCGCGGTGAAGCGCAGCGCGTTGTCGACGATGGTGTGGATCAGCGTGTCTGGATCGCGTTCGCCGATCAGGGACTTTCCGACGCGCGCCAGCGTTTCCAGCACGTCCACTTTCTCGCGCAGCTCGCGTTCACGCTGCTTCACGCGTTTTTCCAGTTTCACGCGCCGGCGGATTTCCTCTTCCAGCGCGGTGGCATGTTGCCGCAGCATCGTCACCAGGCCGGCGTGGCCGGGCTGTGCGGGATGCAAGGCTTGCGCCGGTGACAGCACGCGATCGTGCGCGGCGCAGATGCGCGTGAAATCGGCGTGCGTGTGCGGATCGGCGAACGACGCCATTGGATAGGCGCAGAACACCGTGATGGGCAGCTTCTCCACCAGTTCGTTGCCGAAAGCCTCGAGCTTCACCGCACCCGCGTAATCGCCGGCTGCGCATTGCATCGCCACCATTTCACCGAACACACGCACGTCGGGATGGTGCTTGCAGAGCTGCGCGAGCGGTTTCTCGACCGCAGCGACGAACGCCGCGCGGTCCGGCATGCCGTCGCGGCTGAGTGCGGCGAGCGTATGGGCGCCGTCCAGTTGCACCCAGCGGCCGCCGGTCGCCGCCGCGTCGAGGTCGATGCCGCGCGCCCACAGCGCGGCGCGCAGCGCGTGCTGGCGTGCAGGCGAGGCGATGGAAACGAACGCGCCGTCGGATTCAAGCGCCGGCAGCGCGAATTCCGTCAGCTCTGCGAGCAGCGATGCGTCGTCGTCGTAGAACCGCGCGATGTGCTGCGGCTGGATCATGCGCGGCGCCCGCAGCGGTTCGTCGGGCGCCGCCTCTACGTGTGCCTGGCGTTCGGGCGGTAGCGCTTCGTCGTGCGCTGCGCAGATTCGGGCGAAGGCTTCGCGTCCACGGATGCCATCGAACGAGGACATCGGATACGCGCAAAGCAGCTTGATCGACAGCCGCTCCAACAGTCCGTTCCACAGGGTTTCCAATTCGATTGCGCCTGTGTAGTTGCCGGCCCGGCATTGCATCGCCACCATTTCGCCGAACGCGCGCACGCAGCGATGCGAGGCGCAAAGCCGCGCAATCGGTACCTCCACCGCTTCGGCAAACGCGGCGGCGTCGGGTCCGCCATCGCGCAGCAGCGCGTGCAGCGTGTCCGCGCAATCCATCCGCACCCAGCGGCCTTCGGCGATCAGCGCGTCCGCATCGAAACCGCGTTCGTACAAACGCGCGCACAGCGCTTCGAAGTGCGCAGGCGTGGCGATGGTCACGAAGGCATCGCCGGCGCGCAGCGCGTCGGCCGCGTAATCGGCAAGTTCGGCGACCAGGAATTCCTCGCTGTCGTAAAACCGCACGACGTGGTTCGCGTCGGCCCGGGCAGCCTGTTCGATCTCGGCATTCATGCAGTCAAATCACCGC
>DATNAW010000094.1:0-4272 GCA_035572335.1 Rhodanobacteraceae bacterium | reverse complement strand
TACTTGTCGGCGCGGCTCCAGTCGCGCGCGTCCAGCGCTTCGTGCACCGCCGGGATCGTCTTCGGCGCATAACCGGTCAATTCGCCCGGTGCCTGCACCATGTTCTTGAACCAGGGACGCCCTGGCAGGCCCTGCGCATCCAGCAGGCGTTGCTCCATCGTGGCCATCAATTGATTGACCTGAGCGAGTTGCGCGGCGGGAATATCCAGACCCTTCCCGGCGCGGGCGTCATAGGCCTTTTCATAGGCTTGCGCACTTTCCTTCAACTTCTTTGCCGCGGTATCCAGCGGCGCGAAATCGATCTTCGGGACGTCCGACAGGCGCTCCGGCGGGGCGACCGGATGCAGCGGGTCGGCCGCCAGCTTGTATGCGCCGGCATCGAGCAGCTTGTGCTGCGCCTCGGCTGCCTTGCGCGCGTCATCCGCCTGCTTGTGCAACTGCTCGACATAGCGATCGAGCGTGCTGCTGAAGTCGCCGAAGCGCATCGGCAGCACTTCGGCATCGGCGGTGCGCATCACGATGTGCCCCGCCACTTCGGCCAGCGCGACTTCGTACTTGAAGCCGGGATCGCCGAAGCGATCGAAATGATCGAAATCGTCGTAACGAGAGTGGTACACGCCGCCCTGGTTGGACTCGCCGCCGAAGCCGAGATCAAGCGTGGCGATGCCGAGGTGTTCCAGGAACGCGCTGTAGTCCGAACCCGAGCCCAGCGGCTCGATCGGAATGTCGCCACTCTCGCCCGCCAGTTTCGCGTTCTCCTTCATCATCGGGCTGGCGCTCTTTTCCGCGGCGTGGACGTCGAGGAACGCGCGCTGGCGCTGTTGCACGCTCGCCTGTGTTTCCGGATCGGTCACGCCCGCCGCAACCTGGTTGACCAGGTGTTGCAGCGAATGACTGCCGCCCGCGAACAGGATGCCGCGTCCATTGGTATCGGAGTTCACGTATACCACGGCCTTCTGCTGCAACTCCTTCGCGTGCGTTTCGGCCCATTCGGTCGAACCGAGCAGGCCCGGCTCCTCGCCGTCCCAGCTCGCGTACACGATGGTGCGCTTCGGCTTCCAGCCCTGCTTGTACAAGGTGCCGAGCGCCTTGGCCTCGGCCAGTTCCGTGACCATGCCGGCCAGCGGGTCGAACGCACCGAATACCCAGCCATCGTGATGGTTGCCGCGCAGCACCCACTGGTCGGCGTCGCTGGAACCCGGCAATTTCGCGATCACGTCATAGACCGGTTTGCGGCTCCAGTCCGACTTCACGACCATGTGCACCTTGGCCGGACCGGCGCCCACGTGATAGGTGAACGGCAACGCGCCACGCCAGTTTTCCGGCGCGTCGGGGCCACCCAGCGCCTGCAGCAGCGGCGTCGCATCGGCGTAGGAAATCGGCAACACCGGAATCTTCAGCAGCGTCGTGGCGTCCTTCAGCGCCAGGTGTTTCGCACCCGGCACGGAACCGTAGCCGGGCGTGGTGGGATCGCCCGGATAAAGTTGCATCTTCGCCACCGAGCCGCGCTGCACGCCTTCGGGAGGACGCGTCGGGCCCTTCGGGAACGGATCGCCCGTGAAGTAGCCATCGTCGCGCGGATCGGAATAGATCAGGCAACCGATCGCGCCGTGCTCGTACGCGAGTTCGGGCTTCAATCCGCGCCAACCGGCACCGTAGCGGACGATCACGATCTTGCCCTTGACGCTGATGCCGAGTCGCGCGAGTTCCTTGTAATCGTCGGGCATGCCGTAGTTGACGTACACCAGCTCACCGGTGACGTCACCGTCCGCGCCGTACACGTTGTACGGCGGCAGCGCGCCCGGCAATACCGAGCTGGGATCACCCTTGATCGGTGGTTCGTGCAGCGTGGCCTTGAAGGTGGTCGGTGCGACCAGTTCCACCGATTCCTTGATCGGGGTCGGATACAGCACGTCGAATTGTTCGATGTGCGCATCCCAGCCCCACTTCTTGAATTGCGCGAGCATCCATTCGGCGTTGGCCTTGTCGTGCGGCGAACCGACCTGGTTGGGTTCGGACGACATCTGCTTCAGCCAGTCGCGCATCTCGCTGGCGCTGAGCAGCGAATCGAACTTCTGTTCGAGCTGCTGCTGTCGCGTCACGCCGCTCGACGTGAAACCGAGCATGCCTCCGGAAGACGGCGGCGTCGCCGCACCCGCGGCGCAGGTCAGCGACAGGCATGCCAGGGCGATGCCGAGCTTGCGTACGTGGATCGGTTTCATGCAAAACCCCTCAAGGTTGATCGCCGCTCCGCATGCCGCGCTCACGCACGGGCCGCACCGGCGGAACCACCCGTTTTACGCCGCTCCGGGAAAGTTTGCATGGGACAATCGTCACGCCTGCCTCCCGCGGCGTGCCCGCGCCACGGTCACGGCCTTGCCGACGGACTTCCCAGGAAACCGCGGGCGCCAAACGCGACGATCAAGCCGAACAGCAGCATCGCCGCCAGGTTTTCGACGAACGATACCGGCGTGAAATGATTGATGCGATGCCACGCCGAGAAATACACCACGACGTAGTTCATCACCGCGAACACCACCATGCCGTACGCCAGGCCGGCGAGGACCGGTCGCGCCGTCAACCAACGCAAACGCAAGGCGGCGAACACGAAGATCGCGGCGATCACGAGTGACATGCCCCACTGCAGGAACAGGCCCAGCCATTGGATCGCCGCCCCGCCCTGCAGCGCTGCCTTGCCCATCAGGCCGCCCGCGATGAAGCGAAGGATGATGCGCGGGTCGATCCGGTTGATCAGCGCCGCGGCACCAATATCAACGGTTCCGGCAATGAGTCCGCCCGCGAGTATGGCCAACAGCACCCGATGGCGCGCCGCGGGTGTGCGTTCGAAAGCGGCAGCGGGGACGTTCATGGGTCATCGCCTCCGGTCGTGATGGCGCATCTTCGCCGGATCCGTCGCAGCATGTAAGTGGCTTTCGTCATGCGGCGAACCGAGGGGCGCCCTCGCATTGGCACCGCGCGCAGCGGCTTGCTATGGTGAGTGCCCCGCTGGCCTCCACGGCAATGATGCTGCCCAATCCAGCCCAGCTTCTGCGCAACCGCATGCAGCAAGTCCACCAGCGCGTCGGCGGGCGCCACTGGTTCCCGCACGTGCCGTTGGCGATCCTGCTGGCGCTCGGCGGTTTCTGGTTGCTGCAGAACGACCTCGGCCAGCATTGGCGATCGGTCCTCGCGCAATTGCTGAACCGCGACCTCAACGGCGGCCTGCGGCCCGCATATCTGCCGCCCATCCTGATCGGCGTCGGCATGCTCATCATGGCCGCCGGCCTGTTGCTGCGCTCGCGGCTCGCATGGACGATGGCGATGTTGCTCGCGGCGTTGGCCGCGGTCAGCATGTTGTTCGGGCAGCACGGCCACGCACACCTGCTGCTGGGCTATTTCATCCTGATGCTGGTGCTGCTGGCTTTCGCCTGGCGCCAGTTCGATCGCAGCAGCATCGCCGCCAGCACGCTGTTCGCGCTGACTTCGGTGGTGATGCTGGTGGTGTACGCGACCTTCGGCACCTACTATCTGGGGGACGAATTCCATCCCAAAGTCACCGATCTCGTGACCGCGTTCTATTACGCGATGGTCACGATGAGCACGGTGGGTTACGGCGACATCACGCCGCAAACGGCGGAAGCGAAACTGTTCGCGGTGTCGATCATCGCGCTGGGCGTCGCGGTGTTCGCCACGTCGCTGACCGCGGTGATCGCGCCGCTGGTCACCCGCAGCCTGCAACGCATCGTCAACCGCAAGGACAAACGCATGCAACGCGAAAACCATTTCGTCGTGATCGGCAACACGCCGCTGGCCGTGAACACCTGGCGCGAACTCGTGCGCCGCGGCCAGCCGGTCACGCGGCTGTTGCGGCAGGAACCCGAAACCGGCATTCCGGACGAGGTGGACCACGTGATCGGCGAACCCAGCGACGGCGATGTCCTGAGGAAAGCGGGCGCCGACAAGGCGCAGGCCGTGCTGGCGATGCTGGACGATGATTCCGAGAACGCGTTCGTGGTGCTGGCGGTGCGCGAACTCCAGGGCACGGCACGCACCATCGCGGCCGTCAACGACGCCAACCACCTCGGACGCGTAAAGCTGGTCCAACCCGACGTGGTGATCGCACCGCAGATATTGGGTGGCGAACTCGCCGCGATGTTGCTGACCGGTGAACAGGTCACCGCGGACTTCGTGATGAAACGTGTTTTCCAGCAGTCCGCGAGTCCTTCGACGCCCGCGGCCTGACATGCTCGCGCGCTGCCACGAACACAGGAA
>DATNAW010000093.1:0-3611 GCA_035572335.1 Rhodanobacteraceae bacterium | reverse complement strand
TTTTGTTCCACGTGATCCGTGACGGGCCGCGAAGGCGCGTATGATGCCACGGCCGCCACCGGACGTCCTGCCCCGCACCTTGAGGAGCACGCAGCCCATGCCGCGCAAACTCACGCCCTGGTTGTTGCTGATTCCGTTCATCGCGCTGTTGTGGGTGCCGTTCTACAACCGCGCGCAGCCGACGATCGCGGGGTTCCCGTTCTTTTACGTCTGGCAGTTCGCGTGGGTCGTACTGGCGGCGCTGCTGACCTGGATCGTGCATCGCGGGTGGCACGCGTGAGCGGTGTCCGGTTCGATGCCACCGCGCTCGGCGTGTTCGCATTCTTTTTCCTGCTGGTCACGGTGCTGGGCTTCTTCGCGGCGCGCTGGCGCCGCGGCGATCTCTCGCAGTTGCACGAATGGGGCCTCGGCGGCCGTCGGTTCGGCGCGTTCGTCACCTGGTTCCTGCTGGGCGGCGATCTCTATACCGCCTACACGCTGATCGCGGTGCCGGCGCTGGTTTACGCGGTCGGCGCATACGGTTTCTTCGCGATGCCATACACCGTGTTCGTGTACCCGATCGTTTTCCTGACCATGCCGAGGTTGTGGAACGCGTGCAGGAAACACGGCTGGATCACCTCGGCCGATTTCGTCGAGGGTCGTTACGGCAGCCGCGGCCTGGCACTGGCCGTTGCGGTCACAGGCGTGCTCGCAACGATGCCCTACATCGCGCTGCAACTCGTGGGACTCGAAAAAGTGTTCGAGGCGATGGGCCTCGGCGCGCTCGGAATCGGCCGCGAGACGCCACTGATCATCGCGTTCGTGATTTTGGCGCTGTACACGTATTCGAGCGGCCTGCGCGCGCCCGCGCTGATCGCGTTCGTCAAGGACGCGATGCTCTACATCACCGTGATCGCGGCGGTGGTGATCATTCCGATCAAGCTGGGCGGTTACGGCGCGGTGTTCGACGCTGCCGAAAAGGCGTTCGCCGCGAAAGGCGGCGACACCGGCGTCCTGCTGAAGGCCGACCAGTACTGGTCGTTCGCGACGCTGGCGCTGGGTTCGGCGTTCGCGCTGTTCCTGTATCCGCACGCGACCACCGCGACGCTGTCGGCCGACGGCCCGCAAACGATCCGGCGCAACGCGGTGTGGCTGCCCGCGTACAGCGTGATGCTGGGGCTGGTCGCGCTGCTCGGTTACATGGCGCTGGCCGCGCACATCGACGTCAAGGATGGCTCGATGGCGGTGCCCGCGCTGATCAACGCGAGTTTCCCGCCGTGGTTCGCGGGATTCTGTTTCGCCGCCATCGCGCTGGGTGCGCTGGTGCCCGCGGCGATCATGTCGATCGGCGCCGCCAATCTTTTCACGCGCAACATCTGGCGCGCGTACGTCAACGCAAATCTTTCAAACGCGCAGGAAGCGCGGATCGCGAAAAACATTTCGCTGCTGGTGAAGTTCGGCGCGCTGCTGGCGGTGTTGTACCTGCCGACGAAATTCGCAATCGACCTGCAACTGCTGGGCGGCATCTGGATGCTGCAGATCTTTCCGGCGGTGATCTGCGGCCTGTTCACGCGCTGGCTGCGCGCGCCGGCGTTGTTGTTCGGCTGGCTCGCCGGCATGGTGCTGGGCAGCGCGCTTGCCTGGCACCAGGGATTGAAGCCGGTGTACACGTTCGTGTTCGGCGACGCGCACGACGGCATCTACATTGGCCTGTTGGCGCTGGTCCTGAACGTCGTGGTTTCCATTCTCGCCACGCCCGTCGCGGCGATGGTCCAGCGCGCAGACCGGCCGGATCGCACGCAGTCGATCGACTATCAGGATGCGGCGGCAGGTTAGGCACAGCCGACCGACAACGCTACCCAGCTCGTCATTCCCGAATGCCCTTATCGGGACTGCGGAGGCAGGACGCCAAAGCGAACGACGGCGAAGCCGTCGGCCTGAAAGGCGCGCGGCAGGAGCCGCGCGTAATCCAGCGACTTTGCTCGTCATACGGAACCGTGCAGCCATATCCGGACCGCCAAAGACACTGGATTCCCGCATTCGCGGGAATGACGGCGAAGCATTCCGCGGAATCCGGCCCATGCCGCACTACCCACCCATGTCGATCTTGACGCCCTTGCCACTCATGGCTTGATTGAACGCCGGCACGGTCGAGGTCTTCAAATTGTCGAACGCCCTGCGGCTAGCCGCGAGCTGCGCCTGCAGCTTGGCGAAGTTTTCGCGTTGGGCGACCGTGGGTTCGTAATCCGAACCTCCAGCGGTGTTCTGGATGCCCTGCCCGACACGACCCGCCAGCCAACGAAGGTTCCAGTACATCCGGAACGGCATCGAATACTGCTTGTCGTCGCTGAGCCTTGCTTCCGGGCTGACCAGTTGGTTCTCGACCGCCAGGATTTGTGCGTCGAGATGCTGGAGCGCACCCGCCGCGTCGCCCGAAGCGTGCGTCTTCAATTGATCCTCGATCTGCTTGCGCCACTGCTCCATGGCATTGACCATGTCCGAGGTTTCACTGATCGCGGCGGCGATCTGCACCTGCATCGTGGTCGAATCGGTCAACACCGCATCGCTCGACTTGATCTTCGGATCCTTCACCACCTGGAAAGGCTGCGTGTAGCTGCGGCCATCCACGGTCAGCCGCACCTGGTAGTTGCCGGGCGCTGCGATCGGCGTTCCGGTGTGCGGTGTCATGCCCCAGTGGATGATGGTGCGATACGTCTTGCCCTGATAGCGCGGTTCGTCCCAGATGTGCGGATTTTCCGGCGGCGTCGTGAGCAGCCGGACATCGGTGGGTGTGTCGTAGAAAAGATCCCAATACACGCCATTAAGGCCTTGGTGTGCCTTGAGTTTTTCGGTGCGGATCACCTTCCCTTGCGCATCCAGTATCTGCAATTCCACCGGGTCCTTGGGTGCCTTCGCCAGATAGAACTGGAACTGCGGCCGCGCCGGCTGGGCCGCGCTCGGATAAGCGCTGCGTGCCTGCCGATAGACCTCGCCGGGTTTGAACAATCGCGTCGCGCCACTGTTCGGTTGCTCCGGACTGCCGGTCTGCTCGAGGGTCGCGATATCCGGCAGGATGTAATCGCCGCGGCCATACGTGGACACGTCCACGTCGTGCATGTGCGGCTGGATGTTGATCCAGGTCACCGGCGACGGCGGCAGGCCCTTGTTGAAACGCGTCCAGTGCCTGCCGTTGTCCATTGAGTAATAGAACGCATGGCCGGTGCCTGCGAACAGCATCCCTTCGCGGTTCGGGTTCTCGGCGACACTCAACGTGTAATCCAGCGGGTTGTCGGACGGCAGGGTGCCGCTGATGTTTTTCCAGGTCTTGCCGTAATCGGTGGTCTCGAGGATGTACGGCTTGTGGTCGCCCTCGCCCGCGAAACGGAAGTCCACCGCGATGTACGCGGTGCCCGCATTGAAGTGCGACGGTGAAATCTGGTTGATGTTGCCGCGCGGCGGAATATGCAGGTTCGCGGTAACGTCGATCCACCGCGGCTGGCCTTGCGACTCGGCATCCTTCGTGTACCAGACTTTGCCGTCATTGGTGCCCGCCCACAGCAGGCCCTTCTCGATCGGCGAATAGGCCAGCGACCACACCAGCGCACCGAAGTACTGACCGAGGTTGTCCTGCA
>DATNAW010000092.1:0-2464 GCA_035572335.1 Rhodanobacteraceae bacterium | reverse complement strand
TCCCGCGTGGCAAGCAATGCCGTGTGCTCGCCCACGATTTCGCCGGCGCGGATCGAAGCAAAACCGATCGCGTTTTCGGGACGCGCACCGGTATGGCCTTGGCGCGCCAATACCGCAACTTGCTCGAAATCCTGACCACGCGCCTCGGCGGCTGCGCGTCCGAGCGCCAGTGCGGTGCCGGAAGGCGCGTCGACCTTGCGGGCGTGGTGCGCTTCGATGATTTCCAGATCCCAATCCGGCAGGGCGCTCGCCGCTTCGCGCAGCGACTTCGTCAGTACCGCGATGCCGAGGCTGAAATTGGCGGCGTGCAGCACTGCGATCTTCGCGGCCGCCGCATCGAAGCATTTGCGCCGGGGGGCATCCAGCCCCGTCGTGCCACTGACCAGCGCCACGCCGCGGGCTTCGCAATGGGCGAGCGCGGCATCGAACCCAAGGGGTGTACTGAAGTCGATCACGACATCCAGCTTCGGCGCTTTTGCCCAATCGGAAGATGCGTTCACGAGCGCGGCCAATTCAAAGCGCGTGTCGTTTCCAAGCAGGGTTTGCAACACGCGACCCATGCGGCCGTTGGCGCCGTTGATGGCCAGACGAGTGGGATTGGACATGACGAGAAGATCGATGGAAGCGCGAGGTGCCTCTGCACGTCATTCCGGAATCGCAAAGCGATATCCGGAATCCAATCCCTTTGCAGGTAAATATCTTCCCGGAAGACACTGGATTCCCGCTTTCGCGGGAATGACGGCAACGGAAGTTTGATCAGACTGGCCTTAGCCTAACATCGTCCCTCAATTGCCTGATCGTTTCCTCGCGCTCAACCCGTCATCTTCGCCCAGAACTGCTTCACGCCTTCCACGAATCCGCTGTTGCGCGGCGAGTGTTTCTTCGCTTCCTCGGCATCGGCGAACGTGGCCTCGAATTGTTCGAGCAATTCGCGCTGGTGCTTGTCGAGGCGCACCGGCGTTTCCACCACGACGGTGCAGAAGAGGTCGCCGGTGTGCCGGCTGCGGACGGATTTCACGCCCTGCCCGCGCAGGCGAAATTCCTGGCCGGTCTGCGTTTCGGGCGGAATGGTGATGCTGGTCGCGCCGTCCAGGATCGGCACCTCAATGGTGGCGCCGAGTGCTGCCTGCGCAAACCGGACCGGTACTTCGCAACGCAGGTCGTCGCCTTGCCGCTGGAAGATCGGGTGCGGACGCACATGGATTTCGACGTAGAGGTCGCCGGGCGTGGAGCCGGCAGGCCCTGCCTCGCCCTGCCCGGTCAGGCGGATGCGATCACCGTTGTCGACGCCCGGCGGCACCTTCACTTCGAGACCGCGCTGGTCTTCCAGCCGGCCCTCGCCATGGCAATGCTTGCACGGCGTCACCACGACGCGGCCTGCGCCGCCGCAATGCGGGCACGCCTGCTGGATCGAAAAAATCCCGTTCTGCATCCGCACGCGCCCATGCCCGCGGCAGGTGGCACACGTCGACAGCTTGCCATCCGCGGAACCGGTGCCGTTGCAGTGATGGCAGTTGACCAGCGTCGGCACCTGGATCTTCTTGTCGATGCCGGCCACGGCTTCTTCGAGGTCGAGCTCCAGCACGTAACGCAGATCCGAACCGCGCGCTGCGCGCCGGCCGCCGCCGAAGATGTCCGAAAAGATGTCGCCGAAGATGTCGCCCACATCGCCGAACGGCGCGCCGCCGCGGCGTCCCGCACCATTTTCGAACGCCGCGTGGCCGTACTGGTCGTACATCGCGCGACGCTGCGGGTCGCCCAGGATTTCGTACGCTTCCTTGGCTTCCTTGAAACGGTCCTGCGCCTGCGGGTCGTCGGGACAACGATCCGGATGGTTCTTCATGGCCAGCCGGCGGAAGGCCTTCTTCAGTTCCTCGTCATTCGCGCTGCGCGCGACGCCGAGGACTTCGTAGTAGCAACGTTTCATGTGCGGAGTCTTGCTTCGAGACGGCGGTCGGGGATGAACCACATGGCCGCGATCGCCGCGTAGATCACGCAAGACAATATTGGCGCAAAAAACGCCAATGCAATGCCGATCAGGTAACCGAGGGGAGAGACAATGATTTTCCAGTCACCCTTGAGCGTCTCGCCCAGCTCGCTTTTTTCACCGCCATTCACCGCGATCAGCGCACGCAACAGGGGTACCCACGAGAGTGCCGCCAACAGCAGCACGATTCCGTAAATCGCGGTGGGCACCGGCGCCGGCACCGGGTGCGATTCGTTCAACCAGCTTGTCGTGAACGGGAACAGTGACAGCCAGAACATGAAGAACAGGTTGGCCCACAACACGCGCCCGCTGACGTGCGTGACCATCTGCAGCATGTGGTGGTGGTTGTTCCAGTAGATGCCCACGTACACGAAACTGAGCACGTAACTCAGGAACACCGGAAGATCCGCGAGCAATGCCCGCCACGTCGCCTCGTGCGGCAACTTCAGTTCCAGCACCATGATGGTGATGATGACC
>DATNAW010000091.1:0-31090 GCA_035572335.1 Rhodanobacteraceae bacterium | reverse complement strand
TTCTTCCTGCGTGACGGGACGCGCCGGCTGCTTGCGTTTCGACGGGTTGCGTTTGCGGGACATGCGCCGGCGGAGCGTCCGGGGATCGAGCCCCGATTGTCGCGCAACCGGCGACCGGCTCCAACCGCGACCGGCAGGACTCCTGGCACAGCAATACGCGCGCGTGTCCGGCTATGCTCGGCCGGTTCTTGCGCACCGGGGTCAACGCGATGGGACCGATTCACATGGGCGTGCTTCAGAAGATCATCCGGCACAAATCGGTCGAACAGTTGCAGGCCGAGGCGGGCACGGCGAAGGATTTTCGCCGCACGATGGGCGTGTGGCAGCTCACCGCCATCGGCATCGGCGCCATCGTCGGCGTCGGCGTGTTCGTGCTGGCGCCGCACGAGGCCGCCTTGCACGCGGGCCCCGCGATCGTGCTGAGCTTCATCATCGCCGGCATCGGCAGCGCCTGCGCGGCGCTGTCCTACGCCGAGTTCGCCGGCATGATCCCGGTGACCGGCAGCGCGTACACCTACGGTTACGCGGTGCTGGGCGAATTGCCGGCCTGGGTCATCGGCTGGGATTTGCTGATCGAATACGCGCTGATCGTCGCGGTGGTGGCGGCGGGCACGTCCAATTACCTGCAATCGCTGATCCTGCAGATCACCGGCTGGCACCTGCCGGTGTTCCTGCAGGGCGCGTACGGCGAAGGCAACGGCATGGTGTTCAACCTGCTGGCCGCGATCGTCGCGCTGCTGATCGCGGGCCTGCAGATTTTCCGCACCGAAATCGGCGCACGCTTCAACACCGTGGTGGTGGCGCTGAAGGTGCTGGGCGTTGCCATCGTGATCATCGTGGGCGCGTTCTACGTCGACACGGCGCTGTGGCACCCGTTCATCCCGAAAATGATCGAGCACGCCGACGGTTCGTCGCAATACGGCTGGGCCGGCGTGATGGCGGCCGCCAGCATCGTGTTCTTCGCATGCTTCGGCTACGACACGTTGACCACGGCCGCGGAAGAATCGAAGAATCCGCAACGCGATTTGCCGTGGGCGGTGGTGTTGTCGTTGCTGGTCTCGATGGCGATGTACTTCGGCGTGTCGCTGGTGCTGACCGGCATGGTGCCGTACGCGCAGCTCAACGTGCCGGCGCCGGTGAGCGCGGCGTTCCAGGACCGCGGCTTGCACTGGATCAGCGGCGTCATCAACGTGGCCGCCGTGTGCGGCATCGCCAGCGTGGTGTTCGCGTTCATGCTGGGCGCCGCGCGCATCTGGTTCGCGTTGTCGCGCGACGGCTTGCTGCCGCGCTGGTTCGCCGAGAGCCATCCGAAATACGGCACGCCGTATCGTCCGACCATGATCCTCGGCGTGGCGACGGCGATCGCGGCGGGTTTCGTGCCGCTCACCGAACTCGCGAAGCTGGTGAACATCGGCACGTTGTCGGCGTTCATCCTGATCTGCCTGTCCGTGCTGATCCTGCGCATCCGCAAGCCCGGCCTCGAACGCCGCTTCCGCACGCCGTTCCTGTACGTACTGGCGCCGGTGGGTGTGGTGTTCTCGCTGTTCCTGATCATCGGCTGGCCGTGGAGGGTCGATGGGCACTTCCAGCTCATCGGCGGTCTCGATCGCGACACCTACATCCGCTTCATCGTGTGGATGCTGATCGGTTTCGTGATCTATTTCGGTTACGGGATTCGCAAAAGTTCACTGAATCGCGAGAGTTGAGACTTGCGGTAGCGGTTGCGCGGCACCATCTGGAAAAGTGTCGTGCGTGGCGCGCTCGTCGCGCCGCATCACCGCAATCCCTGTCGCGAGGTGTTCCCGATGATCGATCTCCACTACTGGCCGACTCCCAACGGCCACAAGATCACGCTGTTCCTGGAAGAAGCCGGGCTGCCGTACACCATCAAGCCCGTCGACATTGGCAAGGGCGAGCAGTTCAAGCCGGACTACCTCGCGATTTCGCCCAACAACAAGATGCCGGCGATCGTGGATCACGCGCCCGCCGGCGGTGGCGCGCCCGTGAGCGTGTTCGAATCGGGCGCGATCCTGGTGTACCTCGCGGTGAAGACCGGCAAGTTCATTCCCGCCGACATGCGCGGACGCGTGGCCTGCTTGGAATGGCTGTTCTGGCAGATGGGCGGCCTGGGTCCGATGACTGGCCAGTATGGGCACTTCCATGTGTACGCGCCGGAAAAAATTCCGTACGCAATGGAGCGCTACCGCAAGGAAGCCGAACGCCTGCTCGACGTGCTGAACCGTCGTCTCGCCGGGCGCGCGTTCATCACCGGTGACGACTACACCATCGCCGACATGGCGTGCTATCCGTGGATCAATCCGTACGACAAGGCGCCGCTCGATCTCGAACCATTCGCCGAAGTGCGCCGCTGGCACGATGCGATTGCCGCGCGGCCTGCCACGCAGCGCGCGTATGCGCGAGGCCCGGAAGCGAATCCGTCGTCGGGCCAGCCGATGAGCGACGAAGAGAAGAAGATCCTGTTCGGGCAAGGCGCACGCAAGGGCTGATAAACACCACCCATGCCATCCGGCCTATGCGCGCGGGCACGCGCGGTGCTACGTTCGACGGGATCACTTTCGTCGCCGGAGCACCCCGCATGTCCCGTGTGCAGCATCTGCCGTTTTCCGCCCGCGCCGTGGCGTCGTGTGTTTTTGCGCTCGCCGCGCTTGCGCTGGCGGGCAACGCATGGGCCGACGCCGCCGACGCGCACATCGCGCCGCCGCAGGACACGCCGTATCCCGGCACGCTGCAAATCCATGTGGATGCCAGCGACACGCGGCAAGGCATCTTCCGCGTGCAAGAAACCATTCCGGTGCAGGCGGGCGAGCTGACGCTGCTGTATCCCGCGTGGTTGCCGGGCGATCATTCGCCTGACGGTCCCATCGACATGCTGGCGGGGCTGACGATCAGCGCCCATGGCCAGCCGCTGAAGTGGAAGCGCTACAAGTACGACGTGTATGCGTTCAAGGTGGACGTGCCGCAGGGCACTTCGAATATCGAGGTGAATTTCCAGTTCCTGTCCGGCCGGGGCTCGCACGCGTTCATCCAGATGACCAGCAGGATGCTGGCGCTGGAATGGAATACGGTGTCGTTGTATCCGGCCGGTCATTACTCGCGCCAGATCAAGGTCGAACCCAGCGTCACGTTCCCGGCCGGCTGGCAGTTCGGCACCGCGCTCGAAGTTGCTCATCAGAATCGGGCTTCGCAAGCCGGCGACGTCGTCACCTTCCAGCCGACCACCTACAACACCTTGGTCGATTCGCCGATCTACGCCGGCAAGTATTTCAAGCGCGTCGATCTGGATCCCGGTGCGAAGGCCGCGGTGAACCTGGACATCGTCGCCGACGCGTCGAAGGACCTCGAAATCACACCCGGGCAGTTGCAGGTGCACCGCAACCTGGTTACCCAGGCATACAAGCTGTTCGGATCGCACCACTACGGCCACTACGATTTTCTGTTCTCGCTGTCTGACCACCTGGGCGCGAACGGCCTCGAACACCACCAGTCCAGCGAAGACGGCATGGGGCCGGATTACTTCAGCAACTGGGACGACAACGCGCCGAACCGTGACCTGCTCGCGCACGAATTCACCCATTCGTGGAACGGCAAGTTCCGCCGTCCCGCGGATTTGTGGACGCCCAACTTCAACGTGCCGATGGGCGATTCGCTGCTGTGGGTGTACGAAGGCCAGACGCAGTACTGGGGCTTCGTGCTGACCGCGCGCGCGGGCATGTGGACGCCGGAACAGTTCCGCGACGCGCTGGCGATGGTCGCCGCCAACTACGACCGCAACCGCCCGGGTTTCCAGTGGCGCACGCTGGAAGACACCACCAACGACCCGACCGCCGCGCATCGCGCGGGCCTGCCGTACCGCAGCTGGCAGATGAGCGAGGAGTATTACTCGGGCGGCCAGATGATGTGGTTGGCGGTGGACGCGAAGATCCGCGCACTGACGCATGACCAGAAATCGCTGGACACCTTCGCGAAGGCCTTCTTCGGCGTCGACAATGGCAGCTTCGTCACCAAGACCTACACGTTCGATGACGTGGTGAACGCGCTGAATGGCGTGGTGAACTACGACTGGGCGCGTTTCCTCGATCGCTATGTCGACGAACTGGAGCCGCCGTTCACCAAGGGCCTCGAAGCGACCGGCTGGAAACTCGCCTACACCGACAAGGAAAGCCCGTACGAGAAACAGTACGAGTCGAATCCGGAATCAGCGCGCCACATCTTCAACTTCACGTATTCGATCGGGCTGACGCTGACGAAAGACGGCGGCATCAACGATGTGCGCTGGAACGGACCCGCGTTCAAGGCCGGCATCGGTTCCGGCGGCACGGTAGTGGCGGTGAACGGACAGGCCTACAAGACCAGCGTATTGAAGCAGGCCATCACCGCGGCCAGGGATTCGAATCAGCCCATCGAATTGCTGATCAAGTACGACGATGAATACACGAGGGTGCCGGTGGACTACAACGGCGGCCTGCAATATCCGCATCTGGTGCGCATCAATGGCACGCCGGATTACCTGTCGCAAATCATTGCCTCAAAAAAGTGAGCGGGAGCATCCCAATGTCGAAATCCAACGCGTTCCATCCCCGTCCCTCGCGCCTGGCCACCGCGCTCGCCGCGTTGTTGCTGACCGCGCCATTCGCCGGCACCGCCTTCGCGGATGCCGCCGATGCGCACGTCCCGCCGCCGCAGGACACGCCGTATGCGGGCACCATCCGGATTGCGGTCGATGCCAGTGACACCAACCAGGGCATCTTCCGCGTGCACGAAACCATTCCGGTGCAGGCGGGCGAGTTGACCCTGCTTTATCCGAAATGGATACCGGGCAACCATTCGCCCAGCGGCCCGATCGACAAACTGGCGGGACTCACGGTCACCGCGAACGGCAAGTCGCTCAAGTGGACGCGCGACAAGTACGACGTGTATGCCTTCAAGATCGACGTGCCGCAGGGCGTCTCCAGCATCGACGTGAAATTCCAGTACCTGTCGGCGCGCGACCATGACGAAGGCTCGGTCGAAATGACCGGCGACATGTTGGACCTGGTGTGGAGCAAGGTCTCGCTGTATCCGGCCGGGCACTACACGCGCGACATCACCTTTGCGCCCAGCGTGACGCTGCCCGCAGGCTGGCAGTCCGGCACCGCGCTGGAGAGGGCCTCGCAGTCGGGCGACACCACCACGTTCAAGCCGACCACCTACAACACGCTGGTCGATTCGCCGATATATGCCGGGCGTTACTTCAAGCGCCTCGACCTCGCGCCGGGCGCCAAGGCGCCGGTGCACATGGACATCGTGGCCGACTCGCCCAAGGATTTCGAAGTCACGCCGGAGCAGCTGCGGGGCTTGCGCAACGTCATCACCCAGGCGCACAAGTTGTTCGAGTCGCACCACTACGATCACTACGATTTCCTGTTCTCGCTGTCGGACAACCTGAGCGGCAAGGGACTGGAACACCACCAGTCGAGCGAGGACGGCTCGCGGCCCGACTTCTTTACCAAGTGGAAGGACAACTGGCCGACCGTCGGCGGCCTGCTCGCGCACGAGTACACGCACTCGTGGAACGGCAAGTTCCGCCGTCCGGCCGATCTCTGGACGCCGAACTTCAACGTGCCGATGGGCGACTCGCTGCTGTGGGTGTACGAAGGCGGCACCCAGTATTGGGGCTATGTGCTGGCCGCGCGCTCCGGCTTGTGGACGCCCGAGCAGTTCCGCCAGGCGATCGCGGCGGTCGCCGCCAACTATGACCGCAACCGTCCCGGTTTCGAATGGCGCACGCTGGAAGACACCACCAACGATCCGACGATCGCGCAGCGCGCGCCGTTGCCGTACCGCAATTGGCAGATGAGCGAGGAGTACTACTCGGCGGGCCAGATGATGTGGCTGGCGGCCGATGCGAAGATCCGCGCGTTGACGCAGGGACAGAAATCGCTGGATACGTTCGCGAAAAATTTCTTCGGCGTCGACGACGGCAGCTTCGTCACCAGGACCTACACCTTCGAAGACGTCGTGAACGCACTCAACGCCGTCGCGAAATACGACTGGGCCGGCTTCCTGCACCGCTATCTCGACGAGCCCAATCCGCCGCTGGCCAGCGGGATCGAGGACACTGGCTGGAAGCTGGTCTACACCGACCAGCCGAACGAGTACGAGAAGCTGATTTCCAAGCGCTACCACGGCGACATCGGCGCCGCGTTCGGGATCGGACTGCAGGTCGGCAAGGACGGCGAGATCAGGGACGTACGCTGGAACGGCCCGGCCTTCAAGGCCGGCATCGGCTCAGGCGAGACGCTGGTTGCGGTGAATGGGCAGGCCTACGATTCCGACGCGTTGACGGATGCGGTGAAAGCCGCGAAGGGCGGCAACGCGCCGATCCAGTTGCTGCTGAAGTACCAGGACAAGTACCGCACCGTGCCGGTGGATTACCACGGCGGCCTGCAGTATCCGCACCTGGAACGGATCAAGGGCACGACGGATTACCTGTCGCAGATCATCAAGGCCAAGTAGTCGGAAAGGTGCGCTACGCGTGTCACACGGCGCGTAGCGTTTCCCGGTGCCTACGCGATCGCGCGCGGCGTGTGTGACGCGATTGCGCGAAGACATGCCCGCACGGCGTGTTCGTCGGCGGGCGAGAGTGATTGCAGCAGCGACACGTCGCCCGCGACCTGCACCGCGACCGGCAATCCATCGCGATAGACGATCCGCGACGTGGCAAGCGCCGGCACCTTCGTACCCGGCAGCACGCCGCCGACGAGATTCAAGGGATCGGCGCCGCTGACGGCGATGAATGCGCCATCGTGCTCGCGCTTGCGCACCCGGCGCAGCGCCTCGACCGCTTCCGGCAGTGCGAACTGCTCGCCCACCACGCCCTCGACGAACCGGCCGCCGCGGATTTCGCCACGTGCTTCCAGCCGCTGGTACACGCGCCGCAATTCGCGCCACGGTGGCAGCCATGCCGCTTCGCGTTGCAGCAGCTTCCAGAACACCACGCCCCAGCGGCGCAGCAGCACGCGGGCGATGTATTCGACCGCCTCGCCTTGCGCGTCCACGGCGGACGCCGCGCTTCGCCGGATCAAGCTCCAGCGTCCCGCATCCTCGATGCTGTTCAACAGGTGCCGCGCCAACCGGCGCTGGCGCGGATGGTTGCGCTTCGACGCAGGCCGCAGCAATGCTCGCAAGCCAGCGAAGCTGTCCGCGCCGACCATGCCTGCGCCGACCAGCTCGCCCAGCGCGTCTTCGAGTTCCACTTTCAACAGGCGCGTGCCCTCGGCGATTTCGCCGAAGAACGAGGCACCATGCTGTGCGAGGAACTCGACCACGGATTGCGCGCGCGATGACAGTACCGGTGGTTCGGCGCCGGCCTGCGCACCGACGGCGTTCCACGTCGCCAGTTGCTTGCGCGGCAACAGCACGATCGGCGACGTGCGCACCGGCGACGCGTGCGCACCGCCCGCGGACGCGCGCAGCCGCGTCCACGCGATCCGGCCCGCGCCGCACAAGGCATCCAGCCAGGCGATGTCGTAACCCGCCACGCGCACGGGCAGCAGTTGCGATTCCCATGCGCCGGCCGCGGCTTCGAAGCCTTCGAGCTGCGACAGCACGGCGGCCAGCGAGTCGGGGCCGCGCAGGTGCGTCTCAGGTGAAACGTGTTGCCAGTCGACCAGGAAACGCACGAAATCGCGCGGCGCGACGGGCTCGATCTCGCGACGCAGGCGTTGCAGCGTGCGGCGGTGGATGCGCGCCAGCAGATGCCGATCGCACCATTCTTCATCGTTCGTGCCCGGCGTGAAGCGGCCGCGCATCGCGCAGCCTTCGCGTTCCAGCGCGGCCAGTGCGATCGCGATGCCGCTGTCACCGACGCCGAACGTTTGCGCCAGGCTGCTGGCGAAGATCGGACCGATGCAACCAAGGCGCGCGCGCAGGATTTCGACCAGCGAGTCTTCGCGCGTCCATGCCTTTTGCGCATATTCCGCAGGCGATTCGATGGGCGGCTGCAGCGTTGCACCCGGATGGATCGCCTGCCACATCGGCAACGTTTCGGCGGCAACCCACAACGGCTGTTCCGTTGCCCCGCAAGCGGGGGAGGGAGTCAAAACTGTCGCACGCCTCACGGCAGCGAGTTCATTGAGCAACACCCGCCACATCGGTTCGCGCGCCAGTTCATCGCCATCGATCGCACCCAACGCCAGCAACGCTTCGTGCATTTCGTCGGCATCGCGCGGCGTCGGCCAGGCTTCTTCACGCACCGCGGCGATCGCGTCGGCGTCGAGCTTGCCGAGATCTTCCGCGCTTTTCGCATCGGCGAAACCACGTGACGCGACGGCTTGCGTGCGGCGCTCTTCCAGCGGCGCACCATCGAGGAACGCATACGGCCGCGCGCCGAGGATTTCGGCGGCGAGTTGCGAAGGTGCGGTCAGGTCGCGCGCGACCATTTTGGCTTCGCCGCTTTCAAGCCGTCTCAGCAATGCCGTGAGACCGTCCAGGTCCATCGCGTCGTACAAACAATCCTGCAGCGTCTGCGCGACCAGTGGGTGGTCGGGAATCTTGCGTTCGCCCACGATATTTTCGAGGCAGGCGACCTGGTCCGGAAACACTGTGGCCAGCAGGTCTTCCGATTTCATGCGCTGGATCTGCGGCGGCACCTTGGCGCCGCCCGCGAACCGCGGCAGCGCCAGCGCGGCGCCGGCGTTCCAGCGGAAGCGAAGCGCGAACATGGGCGCGTCCAGCAAAGCCTGCGTCAGCACGTCGTGCACGGAATTGGAGTGCAGGTAACGCGCGACTTCGTCCAGCGGAAAACTGTGGCTGGTCGACAGCGACAACACGATCGCATCTTCGGTCGCCGCGGCCTGCAGCTCGAAATTGAAGCTGCGGCAGAAGCGCTTGCGCAGCGCCAGTCCCCACGCGCGGTTCAGGCGGCTGCCGAACGGCGAGTGGATGATCAACTGCATGCCGCCGGATTCGTCGAAGAAACGTTCCATCGCCAGCGTGGCTTGCGTCGGCAGCAGGCCGAGTTCGATGCGCGCGGCGGCGAGATAGTCGACCAGTTGGCGTGCGGCCGCATCACCAAGACCGACTTCGTTGCGAAGCCAGTCCGCCGCCGCGTCGTTCGACGCCTCCAGTCGCGTGGCGACCTCTTCGCGCAACCGCGCTACCGCCACCGACAACTCATCGCTGCGCCCGGGCGCCTCGCCAAGCCAGAACGGAATCGACGGTGGCGCGCCCTGCGCATCTTCCACCCGCACCTTGCCGCGCTCCACGCGCAGGATGCGGTACGACTGGTTGCCGAGCTGGAAGATGTCGCCGGCGATCGACTCGACCGCGAAATCCTCGTGCACGCTGCCGATGCGCAGGCTTTGCGGCTCCAGCACCACGTCGTAATCGGCGGTGTCGGGAATCGCGCCGCCGGAGGTGAGCGAGGTCATGCGTGCGCCGCGCCGCGCGCGCAGCTTGCCGTTGACGGCGTCGCGGTGCAGGTATGCCGCGCGGGTGCCGCGCCGCGTGCTGTAGCCCTCGGCCAGCATCCGCAGTACGTCTTTGAAAGCCTCGCGCGCAAGCGAGCGGTACGGATACGCGCCGCGGAACAAGTCGAACAACGCCGCCTCGTCGCGCTCGCCGCAGGCGACTTCCGCAACAATCTGCTGCGCCAGTACATCCAGCGGCGCGGGAGGGATGTGCAGCGTGTCGAGTTCGCCGCGACGCACCGCGTCCAGCAGCGCCGCGCATTCGACGAGATCGTCGCGTGAAGTCGGGAACAGCCGCGCCTTGGAAATCCCGTCCACCGCATGGCCCGCGCGTCCGGCGCGCTGCAGGAATGCAGCAATCGAACGGGGCGAAGAAAGCTGGCAAACCAGTTCGACCTCGCCGATGTCGATGCCGAGTTCCAGTGACGCGGTCGCGACCAGTGCGCGCAGTTGTCCCGACTTCAAACGGCGCTCGGCGTCGAGGCGCTTCTCTTTCGACAGGCTGCCGTGGTGCGCGGCCACCGCATCCTTGCCCAGCCGTTCGGCGAGATGGCGCGTTGCGCGTTCGACCGTGCGGCGGGTGTTGGCGAAGATCAGGGTGGTGCGATGCTGTTCGATCAAACGCGCGAGGCGGTCGTACACCAGGCCCCACGCGTCGTTGCTCATCACTGGCTGCAGCGGCACGTTGGTCAGTTCGATCGCAAGATCGCGCGCGCGCTGGTGGCCCGCATCGATGATGGTGCACGCGGCATCCGGCGACAGGAATCGCGCGACTTCCCCGATGGGTTTTTGCGTCGCCGATAGCCCGATGCGCGTGCAGCGTTGGCCGCACAGTGCATCCAGCCGCTCCAGTGTCAGCGCGAGATGGCTGCCGCGCTTGCTCGACACCAGCGCGTGGATTTCATCGACGATGACGGTGCGCGTGGTCTGCAGCATCCGCCGGCCCGATTCCGAACCCAGCAGGATGTACAGCGATTCCGGCGTCGTCACCACGATGTGCGGCGGCCGCTTGCGCATCGCGTTGCGTTCGGCCTGGGGCGTGTCGCCGGTGCGCACCGCGGTGCGGACTTCGACGTCGGGCGAACCCATGCGTTCGAGTTCCGCGCGGATGCCCTCGATCGGCACTTCCAGGTTGATGCGCACGTCGTTGGACAACGCCTTCAACGGGGAGACGTACACGACGGAGGTTTCATCGGCGAGCGTTCCCGCGACGCCTTCCTGCACCAGTTCGTCGATCGCGGCCAGGAACGCGGCCAGCGTCTTGCCGGAACCCGTCGGCGCCGCGATCAGGACGTTGCGGCTGGCGCGGATCGCCGGCCACGCTTCGCGCTGCGCTTCCGTCGGCGCGGCAAACGCGGATTCGAACCAGGCGGTGACGGCGGGATGGAAGGTGTGCATGGACATGAGATTGGGACCGCGCCGCGCCACTCAAGTGCCCGCCGCTTCGCGCAAGCGGTCCGTCAGGCCATGCCAGCGCTGCGTGCGCCGCGCGATGCCGGCGTGCAGCACGTCGGGCGCGGAATGCAACGCGATGGCTGAACGCGCCCGGGTGACGCCGGTGTACAGCAGTTCGCGCGACAGCACGGCGGAATCCGGGCCGGTCACCAGCGCCACGCGTTCGAACTCGGAACCCTGCGCCTTGTGCACGGTCAACGCGAACGCACCTTCGTGCGGCGGCAGCGCGGCGGGCGAGATCGCGCGCAGCGCGCCTTCGGCGGCTTCGAACCAGACCTTCATCGCGCCCTCGGCATCCGGCCAGACCACGCCGATGTCGCCGTTGAACAGGCCGAGCCCGGCGCGATTCACCGTCACCATCAACAAGCGCCCTTGCCACCACGGTGTATCCGCGCGCACGCCGGCGTGGCGCTTCAGGCGCTGCTCGATCGCGCGATCCAGGGCGAGACTGCCGGACGATCCGTGCCGCAGCGCCGTCAGCACCCGGAAGCTGTTCGCGACGCGCAAAGCCGCGGTCGCATCCGGCGCGGCTTGAATCTGCTGATACGCATCCACCGCCTGTTCGAGCAGCCGCACGCCGCGAACATCATCCGTGAAAAGCTGCACTTCGCCGCTGATGTCGAACGCGGCAAGCGCCGACTTCGCATCGCCTGCAGCGATGGCGTTGGCGAGACGGCCGAGTGCACCATGTTCATCGAATCGCCGACTTTGCGTCAGGTGCGTGTGGCACTGCGACAACGGCGGTTCGCGCGCGGCGTCCACCAGCGCGCCCAGTACGTCGCCGGCTTCCACCGCCGACAATTGATCTGGATCGCCCAGCAGGATCAGCGTCGCGTCGTCGCGTACAGCGTCCGCGAGCTTCGCCATCAGCGGCAGGTCCACCATCGATACTTCGTCCACCACCACCACGTCGTGCGGCAGCGGCGCCCCGCGGTGGAACTTCGCGCGCGTGCTGGCGGGCGACAGGCCCAGCAGGCGATGCAGTGTGGAAGCATCGCGCGGGATCATCGCTGAGACGGCTTCGGGCAATGCGAGCCCCGGCAGTTGCGCGCGCACGCTCTCGGCGAGCCGCGCCGCGGCCTTGCCGGTCGGCGCGGCCAGCGCAATGTGCAAGCTGCGCGATTGCGCGTGCGCTGCGTCCGCCAGCGCAGCGAGCGCGCGCACCACGCCGTGGGTTTTGCCGGTGCCGGGGCCGCCGGTGACCAGCTTCAGGCGATCCGCATGGGCGCGTGCGATCAGGTCGTGCGCCAGCCGTTGCTCGTAACCGAAATAGCGCGCGAGGTACACGCGACGTCGTGCGTCCAGTACCAGCGGTCTGGGTGAAAGCGATTCGCCTTCGGCGGCATTCGAAACGCAGCGGACTGCATCACTCGTACGCAACGCTGCCTGCCACGCCATCACGTCGGGAAGCACGGGCGCTTCGCCGCGCCCTTCCAGATTCGCCAGCCACGCCTGCGCCGCATCCAGCCGCAGCGCACTGTGGCCGTCGGCCACTGCGCGTGCCGCCATCGCCGCGGCCAACGCGATATCGGGAGGCGAATCCGGAAACGCGCGCGTGATCCATTCGCCCAGCGCAAGGTCGGCGCGGCGCAGTCGGCCCGAGCGCACGAGCGCTTGCAGGTCGATGCTCATGCGGCGCGCTCCACATTGCCATCGAACAGCGCGTCCATCGCTTCGATCAACGCGCGGGCTGGCCGGTCACGATGCACGCCGTGTCCTGTCTCCAGGTCGCGCACGAACAGGTAATAGACGTCGCCCATGTGCGTGCCGTGGTCGTAGCCGGGCAGCATCCGGCGCAGCCAGCGGTGCAACGCCAGTACGTACAACAGGTATTGCAGGTCGTAGTCGTGCACCGTGACCGTCTCGCGCAGCGCGTCGGCATCGTAGGCCGGCAGCAGGTTGGTCTTGTAATCGACGAGGTGATAACGACCGCCGTGTTCGAACACCAGGTCCATCACGCCGGTCAACAGGCCATGCAGGTGCGACACGCCAAAGCCGTTGCGGCCGTGTTGATAACCGTGATCGTGCAACAACGCGAACAGCGTATCCACGCGCGAGGGCGCGAGCCGCAGGTGGAATTCCATTTCGGCGCGCCGCTGTGTCGGCGCCACGTCGCACAGCCGCACGCCGCAGGCGAGCGGCACGTTCAACGCGCCGCGCATGCATTCGCCGACCTGCGCCGCTGCGCGTTCGAGTGAAATCGTGCCGGGTTCGGGCAAGCCTTGCGCGCGCAAGCTGCGCACGATCAGGTCTCGCTGCGCCTCCGGAGTGCCATCCGCGCGTTGCCATGCCGCGAAATCGGCGTGTTCCAGCGCGGCGTGGACCGCGGTGCCGAAGCGTGCGCCGGCGAGCGGCGTTGCAATCGCAGAAGGCACCCGATCGGCATCCGCCGCCGCCACGTCGCCGCTGCCCGGCGCCGGGTCGGCGTCGTCGCTGCGCGCTTCGCCGCGCACCAGCCGCGAAAACGACCAGGTGCGCCAGTCCTGTTCAAGTGCGCCGTGGAACTGCGCCGCCGCGACATGCGTCGTGTCGGCCTCGGGCTTCGACAGGCGCTTCGCGTTCGCCTGCGGGAGCGGTGACACGACAACGTGCCCGGCGCCGCGCGCAACCAGTTCATCCAACGCCTGGCCACACGCCGGCTCGTCAAAGGACAGCGGCGCTTCGCGCCCGGCAGCATGCAGCAGCCAGTGCAGTGCGGTTTCGTTGGCCTGCTTCACGCAGCCCCATGGCAGGACACAGGCCGCACGCGCTCGCGTCACGCCGACGTAGAACTTGCGCACCTCCTCGGCCAGCGATTCCCGCTTGGCGTCGGCTTCGATCTCCGCGGCGACGTCGTTGCCCACGGCAACGCGCGCCACGTCACCCTCGTGATACCAGGTCAGCGCCGGCTTCCGGCCGTTTTTGCCCGGTGCATACCCGGATGTTGCGCAAGGCAGCAGTACCACGCCGTATTCCAGCCCCTTCGCCGCGTGCACCGTGGCGATCTGCACCGCCTGCGCATCGGTGTCGAGGCGAAGGCGCACCGCATCGGCGTCGGTGTCGCCCGCGCTTTCGCGCAGCGCCACCGCGTACACATCGCAGAGGTCGCCGATGCCGAAACACGCCGCGCGCGCGTCCTGCAACAGTTCGGCGAGTTGCAGGTAGTTGGCGACGCGCCGTTCGCCGCCGGGCCTCGCCAGCAGACGCGGCGCCGCCCGCGCGATCAAACGATGCAGCAGCGGCAACGGTCCGCGCCGTTGCACCAGCGATGCCCATTCGGCGGTTTCGATGAGCAATGCGCCCAGCGCCGCGCTGTCGCTGCAGGTTCGCGCGATCGCCAGCGCGTCATCGCCGACCAGCAGTGATGCGCGCGCGGCGCGCGCACGTGGCGCGTCGGCCGGATCGCGAAGGGCTTCGAGCAACAGGCGCAGGTCGACGGCCTCCTCGCTGGCGTAGACGCTGGCGCGCAGACAGGACGCCGCCGGCACGCCGGCCCGCGCCAGCGCGCGTTGCATCGAACGCGCTTCGCGATTGCTGTTGACCAGTACGGCGATGTCACGCGCACGCAACGCACGCATGCTGCCGTCACCCCCGCGCAAGAAGACGCGACCATCGCGCGCGCCTTGCAGCCATTCGACGACCTGGGCGACGCACGCCGCTTCGATCCATGCTTGTGCGTCACCCTTGTTCCAGGCGCGCGTGCTGCCGTCCTTGTTGGTGCCGCCATTCGACGGCAGCTGCCACACCTGCAAGCCCGGTGCGGGCGCGCCATCCACCAGCAGCGCACGTTCGGCCACGCGTGGCGCGGCATGCACGTCCTCGTGCGCGATGCCTTGCTCGACGAACGCATCCTTGCGCGAGAACAACGCGTTCACCGCCGCGTTGACGCCGCGGCCGGCGCGCTGGCTTTCGTCCAGCCGCAGCGGTTCGCCCTGTGCGTCGTGCTTCGCCATCAGCCACGCGTGCACGTCGCCGCCGCGGAAACCGTAGATCGCCTGCTTGGGATCGCCGACCAGCACCAGCGTGCCGTCGTCGTGCGCGAACAGTTTCTTCAGGATCGTCCACTGCCGCGGATCGGTGTCCTGGAATTCGTCAACCAGAGCGGCCGGCCAGCGCTGGCGGATCGCGCGGATCGCACGGGCGCCGCGCTGCGGATCGTCCAGCGCGGTCGCGAGTTCATCCACGGCCTGGTCGTGGCCGAGTACGCCCAGCGATTGCATGCGCGCGGGCAGCTCGCGGGCGAGGTACGCACGCGCATCCAGCAGCAGTTTTGCGCGCGCGGCTTCGTCGAGCCGTTCGAGCGCCGTGATTCCGGCATCGAGGTCGGCGATGGCCGCGAACACCGGGCCTTGCGGCAGGCGCTTGCAGCTTTTCATTTCGGAAAGCTTGCGCTCGGCTAGATCGTCCACCGCCTTGCGTGCGGCGGCCGACAGCAGATCGGCGGCGGTGTCCGTGCGCGCCCAGTCGTGCAACGCACGCAGGCCACGCGCGCGGCTGTCGCGCGCACCCTTGTGGTTGATGCACGCGGCAAGTTCGGCATCCGCCGCCAGCAGGGCATCGTCGTCCCAGCCCGCGATCGCATTGCGGATCGCGTCCAGTTGCGCCAGCGTTTCGTTGCGTTGCGCGCTCGCCTGTTGCGTGGCCGCTTGCAGCTCGCCGGCATTGCCTATGCTGCGGCCGCGCCAGCGGGGATCGCCGACCTGAGTGGCGAGCGCGTCGGGTGTGCGCCAGGTTTCAGCGAGCAGGCGCGCCGCATCGGCGTCGGTGGAACAGGCGCGCCAGAAATCCTCGATGATTTCCTGCTGCAGGGCGCGCGCGTCTTCCAGCAATTCCGGTTCGCCCGGCGCGCGGCCCGTTTCGAAACCGAATTCGCCCAGACACCGATTGCAGAACGCGTGGATGGTGCCGATCACCGCGGTATCCATCGCCAGTTCCGCATCACGCACGCGCGCGGCGAGCGTGTCGATGCCGGCACCGGATAGCGCATGCGCGATTACCGTGCGCGTCGCCAGCATTTCGCCGTCGTCGCCATCGCGCTCCTTCGCTGGATCGTCCTGCCGCAGCATGTTCGACGCCGTTCGCAGGCGCTGGCGCAGGCGCATCGCCAATTCCGCGGTGGCCGCGCGGGTGAACGTGGCGACGACGATGCGATCGGGCGCAAGTCCATGTTCGAGGATCAGGCGCAGATAAAGCGTGGCGATGGTGAAGGTCTTGCCGGTGCCGGCGCTGGCCTCGACCAGGCGCACGCCGGAGAGCGGCAGGTCCAGCGGGCCGATGCGCGCGTTCATGCGAGTTGCCCCGCCCATTCACGCGCGGGTTGCGCGAACACGGCCAACGCGGTGCGGTGCAGGGCGCATGCGAGGTCACCGTCCGCGGGGCCGGGGAGATCGCGGCCGCGCCAGGCCATGCACGCTGCGTCGCCTTCGAATTCATTGGGACCGCCGAAGGGGTTTTCGCCGCCGGCCTCGCGTGCGGCCCTTTCGAACGTCGTGATGTCGATGGCGGTGGACACATCGCCACCCTTGCTTTCCGCCTTGGCACAGGCCAGCGCGTGACTCCATGACGTGCGTACGAAGAACGGCAGCGGCGCGCGACGGCCCTCGCGCTGCAGGTCGATCAATGCGCGCAACTGCTCCCGCGCGTCCGCCTGGGCGAGCCTGGGCAACGCGAACGAGCAGGCATCGTCGTCGGCGAGGCCGACCAGCATCACGGACTCGTCCGTGCCCGCCGCCGCGCACAGCAGCGCGTCCAGCCACGCGCGCAGCACGTGGCGTCCGTCGATTACACCGGGCTGCACGTGCAGCACGCCGGAGGGATAGCGATCGACCGGTGCGCCTTCGAGCGACGTGCCGTCGTCCCAGTCGACGCGGAGCGTCGCGGTTGGCAGCGGCGCTGCGCCTTTCGTGAATGCCATCACTTCTGCACGCAACGCGTCGGCACGCACGTGCGCATCGCGCAATGCCTCGTCGCCGAGCGCGCCGGGCGGCAACTGGCCACGCGCGCGCAGCAGGTCGCGTTGCCCCGACGCGTTGCCTTCGCCGAAATCCAGCAGCGCGCGGGCAAGGCTCCAGCGCGTCAGCCCATTGGTGGGCGACAGCGGTTCGTCGTCGGGATCGTCGCGATCACGCGGCAACACCAGGCCCAGCCCCTGTTCCAGGAAACCGCGGGCGGGGTCGAGCAGGAAACGGCGCAAGGCGTCCAGCGTCCATGCCGATGGCAACGCGTCGGCCTGCGGCAGCAATGCATCCGGCACGAAAGGCGCATTCGTGGCGCCGCTTTCAGGTGCACCGGCCGCCGCCAGCCATTCCCTCCGGAACGACTGTGGTGCGCGCGCATCGAACAGGGAAGCGTCGAACGGATGCAGCGGTTGCACGCGTGGCAGCAGCGCGCGCTGGGCATCGCGTGGCGCCTCGTCTTGCGAGAGATAGCCTTCGCGCACCGCGTCCATCAGCTCCGCCACCACCACGGAAGGCGCCAGCGGTTCGTTGGTGTGCGCGTCGCGGCCTATCCAGCTCACGTAAAAAGCATCGCGCGTGGCCGCGAGCAGTTGCAGGAACAGCAGGCGATCATCGTCGCGCGTGCTGCGGTCGCCGCGCCGCGCGTGCCCGGCGCGACGATCGGCACTCAAGGGATCGAGGCCGGAAAGATCGCGGCGCGGGAAGGATGCTTCGTCCATCCCGAGCAGGCAGATCACCCGGAACGGCACCACGCGCAACGGCACCATGCCGCAGAACGTCACGCCGCCCGCGAACAGCTGCTGGCGCTGGTCGGGTTGGTCGAGGTGTTCGCGCAGGAAGGCGCGCAGGTCATGCCACGGCAGCGATTGCATGGACGCGGCGCCGGCGTGCTCGACCAGCTCGGCCAGCGCGCCGCGCACGCGCTCCAGCGCGCGCGTCTCGGCGAGGTCGTCCGGATCGCCGGCGTACAAACCGTCGAACAGCGCGTTCAATCGGCGCTGCCAATCCGCCGGTTCCATCGCGCGCGACGACCACTCGCGCAACTTGCGCCACGCCGCAAGCACCGCCAGCAGCGCATCCATGCGCGCGAACGCCGCGCCTTCGACACCGGGCAGCGGCGCCACCCCCGCGACCAGCGTGTCGTCCGCCTCATCGCATGCGAATCCGGCCAGCATGCGATCCAACCCGAATGCGAACGAGAACTCGCGATAACCGCCGAGCGCTGCGCGCGCGTGCTCGTCTTCGCCCCAGCGCACGCCGCTTTCCTGCAACTGTTGCGACAACTGTTCGCGTTGCGACGCATCCAGGTCGAGGCGCCGCATCACGCCGGGCACCGCCAGCACGTCCACGATTTCGCTGCATTCCCAGCGCGAGGTCGGCGCATCCAGCAAGGCCAGGAAGAGCCGCACCGCCGGGTGCGCGGCGCTCGCCGCGGCGTCGCCGAGGTTGTACGGGATGAAACGCGCGTCGTGCTCGGGCATGCCGCCGAACACCGCCTCGATCGCGGGCCGGTACGCGGCGACGTCCGGCATCATCACCGCGACGTCGCGCGGCTTCAGCGAAGGGTCGGCCGCGAGCATCTTCAGCAATGCATCGTGCAGTGTCTGCACTTCGCGCAAGGCCGTGTGGCAGGCATGGAACTGGATCGAATCGTCCGGCACTGCCAAGCGGTCATCACCACGCGCCACACGATGATCGAGGATGTCGTCGCGCACGCGGCCGAGCAGCGTGGTGCGCGTGATCTGCCCATCGAACAGATCGGATTCTTCATCCGGCTGCACGTGCTCGTAGCCATACAGCAGCTCGACGAATTCCGCCGCCGCGCCGCCCAGTGACGCGATCAGCGGATTGCCGCCGTCCTTGTCCAGCAAGCGCGCGCGCACTTCGCGGCGCGAGCGCGGCGTGTCGCCGAGGTAACCGCGCGACGGCAGCGGCAGGTAGAAATCCAGTTCGCAGTGCAGGCCCGCCACGGCGAGCATCCGCAGCACGTCGGGCGACACGTTCGCGCAGGCGAAACACGCGAAAGCAACGGGTAGGCCCGGCGGCGCGGGCTTCCTGGTGAAGTTTCCGGGCGGATATTCCGGGTCGAACGCGCGCAGCCATTCGTCCACCCGCGCCGCGCGCGACATGCCGCCAACGTGCGGCAACAAACGCCGCCAGAGTTCGGCTTGCCAACCATCGGCACGGTCACCGCGTTCCCAAGCGAGCAACGTGTCGCGGCGATAACCCTGCATCCGTTCGTACACGCGCGCGAGTTCGAAACTCAACGCGTAGCGGCGCAGCGGATCGCCGCCGGGTTCGAGATATTCGCGCAGCGGCGCCAGCGCCGCGCCGTCCAGCCGTTCGCCCAGCAAGCCATACACATGCCAGCGCAGCACCTCGGTGTCGAACGGCGAGTGCCGCGGCAGGTCGGGGCGCGCGGCGCGCAGCAGTTCCCACGCGAATTGTGCGGGCGGGGTGAATTCGACGTTCGCGACCACGCCGAGCCGTTCGGCCAGATGCACCTGCAGCCAGCGCTTCAGGCCCGCGTGCGGCACCAGCACCCGCGCGGGCACCAGCGGGTTGGCGCGCGACGCATGCAGTCGTTCGCCGAGCGCGTCGGCGAGCCGGGCGGCGTCGTTGGAGGTGTGCAGTCGAAACATGCGCGGGCCGTGGAAGGGATCGTGCCAGTATGCCTGCTGCATGTTCATCGGTTGAGACGGAAGCCGGTTGCCTCCGGAGAGTTGTTGAGAACGATTCGTATTCGTGAAATGATGCGGCACCCCCTTCTCCTGAAACGCCTGCATGGCTGTTCCGCACCGCTGGCCGCGGGCGTGGTCGTTCCGGCGCTGTAGCTGTTGTTCTGATCCGCCACCGCAAACCGCGGATGGCCGCCGCCGGCGCGCGTCGCGATAATCGCGCGATGCAACCTTCATCGAACGACACCGGCGGCGCCGCATCCATTGCCGTCGCCGGCCTGATCGCCTTGGCCGTCGCGATGGGCATCGGCCGCTTCGCATTCACGCCGATCCTGCCGATGATGGAGGCCGACGCGGGCTTGACCTTGAAGGCCGCCGGCTGGCTGGCCGCAGCGAACTACCTCGGCTACCTGCTGGGCGCATTGAGCGCGGCGCGGTTGCCGCGTGCGTGGGCCATCCGCGGCAGCCTTTTGCTGATCGCCGTGGTGACGTTCGCGATGGGCATGACGGATTCGTTCGCGCTGCAACTGTTGCTGCGCCTGCTCGCGGGCGTCGCCAGCGCGTGGGTGCTCGTGCACGTGTCGGCGTGGGCGCTCGATCGCCTGCACGCGCTCGGCCGCGCCGACGCCAGCGGCGTGGTGTACGCGGGTGTCGGCGTGGGCATCGCGGGCGCGGGCCTGTTGTGCATGGCGCTGATGGCCGCACACGCGGATTCGATGCGTACCTGGCAGGTGTTCGGCGTGGTCTCGCTGGTGTTCACCGCGGCGACCTGGACGGCGTTCCGCGGTGATGCACGGCAAACGGCCGCCGCTGGCATGGCGATGCAACCGCTGCGCTGGAACACCGACCGCGTACGCGTCGCGCTGTGCTACGCCGCACTCGGGTTCGGCTACATCATTCCGGCCACGTTCCTGCCGGCGATGGCGCATCGCTACATCACCAATCCCGCCGTGTTTGGTTTGGCGTGGCCTGTGTTCGGCGCTGCCGCGGCGCTGTCGACCTGGATCGCCGCGCGCTGGCTGCGCGTGGTGGACAACCGAAGGTTGTGGGCGGGCGCTTACGTGCTCATGGCGATCGGCGTGGGTTTGCCGGTGGCATGGTCGGGGCTGGCCGCGATCCTGGTCGCGGCGCTGCTGGTGGGCGGCACTTTCATGGTGGTGACCATGGCTGGCCTGCGCGAAGCGCGCGCGGTGGCGCCGGAGTCGGCGACCGCATTCATTGCCGCGATCACCGCCGCGTTCGCGCTGCTGCAGGTGCTGGGGCCGCTGGTGGTCAGCGCCCTCGCGCACCTGCGCGGCGGGTTCGACGCGTCGTTGTTGGCCGCGGTTGCGGTGTTGCTGGCGGCCGCGTTCGCCCTGTGGCGACCCGTCAGACGATAGGCACCTTGCGGATATTGTTCTTCGGATCCAGCCAGAACGAATCGTTGACGAAGCGTTTGAACAGGTCCGGCGGCAGCACCGTTTCGCGCTTGGGCGCGGACACTTTCGATTTCACGGTGTGCAGGCCGGGCAGGCCGAGCCGCGAGTCGAACTCGTCGGCGTTGTATTCGATGTGGTCGAAGTCGTGGTCGAACCACGGTTCGCCGATGAACTTGTAGACCGCCTGCATCGCGGCCTTCGGGTTGCCGGTGAGTCCTTCGTAACTCAGCAGCAGCAGGCGCCCCGGCGCATACTGCCCATAGAACGCATCCTTGGTGGCCTGGAACGAAAAGCCCACCATGCCATTCACGTCGATCAACGCCTCGGCCCGCGAATACACCGTGCCGTTCGGATTGAAGTGGAAGATCTTGTTGGCGCTGAGCGGCTGCTTGCGCACCAGCCGTTCCACGCTGTCCAGCACCCACGGCATCTCGCGCACGCAGGCGATCACCCTGGAACCCGGAAACAGCTGCGCCAGCATCGGCAGCTTGCTGCACCACACGCGGCCGGTGTCGAACACGACTTCCGTGCCGAGGAAGCCGCCGTAGAAATTCTGGAACACGCCGCGCAGGATCGCCGCGCGCTGCTCGTCGCTGATCACGACCGAGAAATCGTTCTTGCCGCTCATCTCGGCGACCAGCGAACTGATCATGTCGCCCAGGGGGCTGGTCATGCCGGCGTGGAAGCGCGGGTTCTGTTTCAGGATCGCGGAAAGCAGGGTGCTGCCCGAACGTGGCAGGCCAGAAATGAAATGCAGCTTTTCAGGCGGCTTGGCCGTCTGCGGCTTGGCGGGCATGCGGAGGTCTTCCCCGTGACGTAATGGAACGGCGAGTGTACCCAAACTGTTCGCGGGTGGAAGCAGGGCGGCCGGAACGCCGGTTCGGCCGCCGCCGCGACGGTGGCATCATCGAAGCGGCATGGCGCCCGCGTGCGAAGGGGTCCGGGCCTGCGGATGCAGCGGCCCACTTTGTGCGTTGCCCGGCGAGGCGAGGGTCCGGATTCCCGGCTCCGGGTTCCGTTGGTGCTGCGCCATCGTGGCGGCCTTCGGCCACAGTTTGTCCAGCTTGTTCTTGAGCCGCAGGTCGGCGACGTTGCGCATGCCGTCGTCGAGTTGCCGTTGCTGCGCGTTTTCCGGCGTCACCGGTGCATCGGGCGCATGCGTGAGCGCGGCAAGCTGCGGCGCGACCAGTTGCGTCAGCGCGAAATACGCATCGTGGTCGATCCCGGCCTGCTGCAGCACCATGCCCGGCAATTCCCACGCCGCCGCGTTCCGGTCGACGGCCCGGTTCATGTGCGCGGTGTCGATCAGCACGTACGGCACCGCCTGTGTGAGGAAGCCCTGTCCGTTCCTGAAACCTGCCTGCTGGAAAGCCGGCACCAGCGCGGGCAGGTGATCGCCGAAGAACAGCACGAGGGTGCGCCGCTTGCGTTGCGCCAGCGTGTCGACCAGCCGTCCGAGCTGCTGGTCGGCGTGCTGCATGTGGTAGACGTAGTTCTGCAATTCCAGCTTGGCCTGGTGGTCGGTGACGCCTTGCGGCACCGGAATCGCGTCGCGCACCTTCGTGTCGACGCCGGGGTTCTGGTCGTACGGCCCGTGGGCCTCGATGCTGATGCCCAGCACGAAACGCGGCGGTCCCGAATCCGGCAATTGGCGCAGCAGTTCGTCGGTGAACGATTTGTCCGACATGTACTTGCCGTCGTTGATCGCGTCGTCGGGCGGGAAGTCGGCAATCGAAACGAACTTGTCGAAGCCGAGTTCCTTGAACGCCGTGCTGCGGTTCCAGAAACCGGGGTTGTTGCCGTGCACCGCGAGCGTGGTGTAGCCGTCGCCCGCCAGCAGCCGCACGATGCCCGGGATCTTCTTCTGGTGGATCTGCAGGTAGGGGAATTGCACGTCCGGGAAATAGCGCAGCGACAGTCCGGTCAGCACTTCGAACTCGGTGCGGATGGTGCCGCCGCCGAAGGTCGGCACGTGCAGCCAGCCCGACGTGCCGTGTTGCTGGAGGCGGTGCAGGTTGGGCGTCAGGTCGGTGCCGGGCGGGTAGCCGTTCATGATCGTGGGATCGAAGAACGACTCCGACAGGATTACCACGATGTCGGGTTTCTGCGCATCGACACCGAAAGGCGCGCGCGCCTGCGCCGCGATCGCGGGTTCGTAGTGCGCCATCAACGCCAGCGCGGCCGGCACGTCCGCCTTGCGGTGCTGCGAGCCGTATTGCAGGTGGAACATCAACAGCGAGCCGATCAGGCCATCGTGCTGGCGGGTTCCGATGGGCGACCATGGCTGCATCCCGAGCAGCTTCTGGTTGTACACGCCGCGCCAGAACGGCACGCCGGCGATCAGCGAAAACAGCGCCGCGAACAGGACCACCGACGCGACCGCGCGCCAGCGCCGCGGCTGCCTGCGCCAGACCGGCGGCTCGAAGCGCAGCCACGCCACCAGCAATCCGATCACCACGACTGCTACCACGATCAGCAGTGCGACGTGCGGCAGGTAACCCGAGAGCAGTTCGGCGCCGCCGTGGTTGAGTTGTCCCAGCATGCGGAAATCCGCGGGCATCAGCGGAATCGCGAGGTTCTGCACCTTCAGCGCATTCACGAGGTAGATCAGTGCCTGCACGCCGAACGCCAGCGCGAACGACCACAGCGCGCGGCGCGTCCACGCGAGCAGCGCGAATGCCAGCAGCAGGCCGGGCAGCGCATTGACGGTCAGCCGCCAGGGCGCATTCCACCACGCCACCCATGCGGGGTAATGCCACAACGCGCTGGGAACGGTGTCCGGGAAACCGTCCAGCCACGCGGTGCACAGCACGAATGCAATCGCGAGTGCGACGATCAGCGCAATACGGAGGCCCGGGGAATGGCGTTCCGGTTCAGGCGTGGAAGCGGAGATCATGCGGACGGTTGGCAAGGGATAGCCGGAAAAGCCTACCCGACCCCGGATGAACGTTTCAGCGACCGGCGAGTTGACCGGCGCACCCCTGCATAATTCGGCGATGCCGTCGTTGCCAACCGCGCTGGAACACCTGGTCGCCGAACGCTACGCCGAGCTGGCGGCCTGCTGCCGCGCGGCCGGCGTGGTGATGCACGACGATGCCGGCGTGGGCGAGCGCGTGCGGCGCCTGCTGCTGGCCAGCGATTTTGCGTTCGAGGCGCTGCGCGCCGATCCCGCGCTGCTTACGGCCGCGGGGCTGGAACGCCTCCGCGATCCGGCCCATGCGTCGGTACGCGCCGGCGCATTGGCGCGCACGAGCGGGGACATGATGGCGGCCTTGCGGCGGTTCCGGCGCGCCGAAGCGGTGCGGCTGGTGTTCCGCGACGTCAACGGCCTCGACGAAGTCACCGACACGCTGGCCGGCACCACCGATTTGTACGAGACGCTGATCGCGCACGCGCTGCGGCACGCGGAACGTTCGGCACGCGCGCGCCACGGCACGCCGCGCAACGCCGACGGCTCGCCGCAGGCGCTGGTGGTGTTCGCGTTGGGAAAGCTGGGTGGCGGCGAACTCAATTTTTCATCCGACGTGGATCTCGTGCTCGCGTATCCCGAAGGCGGCACGACCGATGGTGCGCGGCCGCTCGACAACGCCGAATTCTTCACCCGCGTCGCGCGCGAGGTCGTGCGCTTGCTGGCGGAAGCAACGCCCGACGGCGTGGCCGCGCGGGTGGACCTGCGCTTGCGGCCGTTCGGCGATTCTGGTCCCGTGGTCGCCTCGTTCGCGGCGATGGAGCAGTACTACCAGCGCGAGGGCCGCGACTGGGAACGCTACGCATGGATCAAGGCGCGTCCCGTTGCGGGTGATGTCGCCGCCGGCAACCGGCTGCTGGAAATCCTGCGGCCATTCGTGTTCCGCCGCTACTTCGATTACACCGCGCTGGCGGGGCTGCGCGACATGAAGACGCTGATCGACAGCGAAGTCGCGCGGCGCGATCTGGCCGACGACCTCAAGCTCGGTGCCGGCGGCATCCGCGAAATCGAATTCACGGTGCAGTTGCAGCAGTTGATCCGCGGTGGGCGCGACGCTTCCCTGCGCGCGCGCGGCCTGCTGCCCGCATTGTCGGCGTGCGCGGTACGCGGTTACGTGTCGCAACTGCGCGCGCGCGAACTGCGCGAGGCGTATCTGTTCCTGCGGCAACTGGAAAACCGCGTGCAGATGTTTGGCGACCGCCAGATCCATGCGCTGCCATCCGATCCGATCGCGCGCGAACGCATCGCGCGCACGCTCGGCCATGCGGATTGGCAGGCCTTGTCCGCTGCGCTGAAGCGGCGACGCGACAAGGTGGCCACAATCTTCGCGGACGTGCTGCGGCCCGAGGGTTCCGAACCCGGTGCAGGCGAAAAGGCCGCAACCGGCGAAGGCGCGTGGCTGTGGCAGCGCGCGCGCGAGGATCGCCTGGAAAATCCGATGCTGGCGGCGGCCGGCTTCACGCCACCCGCACCGTGCCTGGATGCGCTGCGCCAGATCGCCGCGCTGCATGGCATGAGCGCACGCGGCGCGCGCCGCATCGAACACCTGATGCCGGAACTGATCGACGCGGCGGCGGCGACTTCGGCGCCGGCGGATGCACTGGTCCGCCTGTGCCGGCTGGTGCATGCGGTGGCACGGCGTTCGGCGTATCTGGCCCTGCTCCAGGAACAGCCCGCGGCACGTGCGCGCGTCGCGGCGCTGTGCGCCGAAAGCGCGTTCCTCGCCGAACGCGTGATCGCACAACCTTTGTTGCTCGACGACGTGCTGGCGCCGCGCGTGGAACACCTCGCCCGCGGCGCTGCCGATCTGCGGACCGAACTCGTCCAGCAACTGGCAGCCGTGCAGGCCGGTGGCGATGCCGAAGCCGTGCTGGCTGCGATCGCCGAGTGGCGTGGCAGTTACCGGATGCGCATCGGCCTGGCGTTCCGCGATGGCGCACTGGACGCGGTCGCAACCGCACGCGCGCTGGCGGATGTCGCGGGCGCCGTGGTGGGCGCGGTGCTCGAACTGGCGGAACGCGAACTGGTCACACAGCATGGCCGCCTGCCGGGCGACGGCAACGGCATTGCCGTGCTGGGTTACGGCAGCCTCGGCGGCGCCGAGTTGGGGTTCGATTCGGATCTGGATCTGGTGTTCGTGTACGACGCCGCGCGCGGCGAGCAGACCAGTGACGGTGCGCGGCCCCTGATCGGCGCGCGCTGGTATGCACGCCTCGCGCAACGCGTGGTGCACTGGTTGTCGTCACCCACGCGCGGCGGCCGCCTGTACGAAGTCGACACGCGGCTGCGTCCGGACGGCGGCAAGTCGCTGCTGGTGGCGAGCCTGGATGCGTTCTTCGCGTACCAGCGTGAGCGCGCCTGGACCTGGGAACAGCAGGCGCTGGTGCGCGCGCGCGCGGTCAGCGGCGACATCGCGCTCGGCAGCGGCTTTGCGCGCGAACGCGGCGAGGTGCTGTGCCAGCCCCGCGATCGCGCGCAGGTCATTGCCGATGTTTGCCGGATGCGCGCCGAATGGCGCAAGCAGCGCGATCGTTCCGACGGCGGTTCGCTCGATTTGAAACAAGGCGCGGGCGCGCTGCTGGACATCCAGTTCCTGCTGCAAGGCCTGGTGCTGCTGCACGCGCACGCACATCCGGCATCCGCCGCGTACAGCGACACGCCGCGCCTGATCACAGCAAGTGTGGATGCGGGCGTGCTGCCGGCCGAAGACGCCGACGCACTTTCCACCGCGCATGCGGAATTGCTGGAGCGCGCGCTGTCGGCGACGCTCGCCGGCCAGCGTCGGGTGGTGCCGCGCGACCTTGTACTCGACGCACGCTGCGCGAAAGTGTTGGATATTGCGCGCCGCGCGGGATTCGATTTCGGCGCGGGTTGAGCGCAATGCGCTGAGGAAGTCACTGTGGTTGGCGCATCGCGATCCGCTTGCGCAGCTCGGTTGCAAGTGTCTGCGTTTCGCGCAGCGGCGCCACCGCTGCGCGCGGTTGACCCACGTTGTTGAGCAGCCCGCGTTCGCGCAGCGCCGCGTGGAAGCGTTCGATTTTTTCCGGCAACGGCGCGACCGACACCGTGTGCACCGGCACGCCGGCGGCGCAGGCTTCGGACAGCATGTTCACCGAATCGGGCGTCACCACGATGCGGTCGGCCCAGCCGAGCAGGCCGGGATAGGGATTGGTGCCTTCGCCGTTCCAGAAGATGCCGGGAATCCCTGCGAGCGCTTCGCGCAAGCTCGATGCGAATTCCGGTGGCGTGCGCCGCGACGCCGTCGCCAGCACGCTGCCTCCTTGCGCTGCGGCGCGCATGGTTTCGATCAGACGCTGCGACAGGCGTTCATCGAATTCGATGCCGCGGCGCGGACCGCCCACCAGCAGCGCGACGCGCGGACGCGGCAACGCTTCGAAATCGGGGAACGCCTCGCGGCCTGAGGCGAGCCATGCATCGTCGATCGGATTGAGCGAGCCCAGCGTATGCAGCACGTTCGCGCCTTCGAGCCGATCGTGGCGCGGCGCGACCACCGCGTCCCAGTGGCGCGTATCGATGCGTGGGTCGAGGATCTGCACGCAATAGCAATCACCTTTCGACAGATCGCGCAGCATCCGCGTCAGCAGCGCTGCGCTGCGCCCACAACCGATCGCAATGTCCGGCCAGGGCGCTTCGAAACCCGCACGATCGCGATCGCTGAGTGCCAGCCGTCCGCCCGGAATGCGGCGCGGCGCGAACCATGCCCACGGCGCACGCAGTGGCAGCGTCATGACCCGTGCCGCGACACCCAATGCCGAAGCCAGCGCAAGCGCCTGGCGTTCGTTGCCGGCGGCGCCGTCGCTGATGACCCAGGCGGTTTGTGGCGGGTATGGCATCGAGTTCGGCGTCGAAAAGGTCGCGTGATTATGCGGGAGTTCGTTCGGCGGATAGACTTTCGCGTGTTTGGATTGCGCGGAACCGCATCATGCTGCCGATCTGGGAAATTGCAGTGCGCCTGTTGCTCGCCGCCACGCTCGGCGCGGTGATCGGCTTTGACCGCGAGCGCCACACCTGGGCCGCGGGCCTGCGCACGCACATGCTGGTGTGTCTCGGCGCCGCGCTGGCGATGATCGTCTCCGCGTTCGCGTTTTCCGACGTGCTGCACCAGTGGCCGCGCGTGGTGCTGGATCCTTCGCGCATCGCGGCGCAGGTCATCAGCGGCATCGGTTTCCTCGGCGCCGGCACCATCATGTTCATGCACCGCGAGAACGTGATCCGCGGACTCACGACTGCCGCGGGGCTTTGGACGGTGGCGGCGATCGGGTTGGCGATCGGCGGCGGCATGTACGCCGCGGCGGTAATCGCGACCGCGGTGGCGTGGGTGATCCTCGCGGCGCTGAAGCCGTTCGAACGCCGCTTCGGGAAGCGCAAGACGTTGCCGCAGGTGCGGGTGAACTTCGCCGGACGCGCGTCGCTGTCGGCGGTCGAACAGGTATTGCTGGCGCGCGATCTGCCGTCCAGCACGCTGGTTGCGCGGCATATTCCCGACGATGGCGACGAGGTGACGGTCGAGTTCGAGCGCGGCTTCGACCGCAGCGCGCTCGGGCCGCTCGCGGACGCGCTACGCGGGGTGGCGGGCGTCCAGTCGGTGTCGCTGGACATCACTTCGCGCGCGAGTTGAAGTGCCGCGGCGGCGGCTGCGCTAGAATTGCTCTCTTCATTCAAGCCGACGCCGCTTTGCGGCGCGGCTTAATTCAGCCGTTCAATGGATTTCCACATGTCTCGCCAGCCGGCTCCGTCCTACCCCGTGGGTGAACCCGCCAACGCCAGGCGCCGCTACGAAGTGACCGCGGCGGACCTGCCGCTGGCCTGTCCGCTGCCGGAGATGACGTTGTGGAATTCGCACCCGCGCATCTACCTGCCGATCGTCGACGATGGCGGCACCACGGTGTGCCCGTACTGCGGCGCCGAGTACATCCTGAAGCACGCCGGAACCTGAGGCGTTCTCGGGAGCCGGGGAACGCGCATTCGCCCGCCGTGGGCGCGATTCTTGCAAGGAACAAAGGCATGCCCGCCGCTGCCGTTCTGCAGGAATTCGTGAGCGAACCTGCCACCCAGCCCAACCCTTTGACCGTCGTCCAGCTGCTGCCTGCGCTGGAGAATGGCGGCGCCGAACGCTCCGCGCTGGAAGTCTCGCGTGCACTGGTCGCGGCGGGCCATCGATCGGTCGTGGTGTCCGCGGGCGGCCGCATGGTGGAGCGGCTGGAACGCGAGGGCGGCGAACACGTCACGCTGGACATCGGCGCCAAATCGCTGCGCAGCCTGACGCGGATCGGCCCGTTGCGACGGATTTTGTCCGGCATCCGGCCCGACGTCGTGCATGCGCGTTCGAGGGTTCCGGCCTGGCTGGCGTGGTACGCGCTGCGCGGCATGCATCCACGGCCGCATTTCGTCACGACGGTGCACGGCCTGAACACGCCCGGCCGCTGGAGCGGCATCATGACCCGCGGTGACCGGGTGATTGCGGTGTCGCAAACGGTGCACGATTTTGTGCTCAGCCATTACCCGCGCGTCGACGCCACCCGGCTCAGCGTGATCCCGCGCGGCATCGATCCCGACGCGTTCCCCTACGGCTACCGGCCGGACGATGCATGGCGCAACCGCTTCTTCGCCGAGTTCCCGCAACTCGCGGGCGCGCCGCTGTTGACGCTGCCGGGCCGCGGCACCCGCCTCAAGGGCCACGCCGATGCCATTGCGCTGGTCGCAGGCTTGCGCGAACGCGGCGTCGAAACGCGCCTTCTGCTGCTGGGCATTGTCGAGTCCGGTCGCGAAGCCTATGTCAAGGAAATGCAGGCACTGGCGAAGGCGCGTGGCATCGCCGAGTGGGTGGCGTTCTCGCCGCCGCGCAATGACGTGCGCGACGTGTTCGCGGTGTCCGACCTGGTGCTGCAGCTTTCCAGCAAGCCGGAAAGCTTCGGCCGCACCGTGATCGAAGCTTTGTCGTTGTGCCGCCCGGTGCTGGGTTACGCGCACGGCGGCGCCGGCGAATTGCTGGCCGAGCTCTATCCCGCCGGCCGCGTGCCCGCCGGCGACGTTGACAAATTGATCGTCAAGGCGGTCGAACTGCTGGGACGCGCGCCGCCGATTGCGCCGCTGCAGCGTTACCGGTTGGCCGACATGCAGGCCGCCACATTGGCGTTGTATTCGGACCTGGCGGCGACGCCACGCCGCGCGTGATAACGCGCGCGCGTTAGGATGCGCGCTTTCCCCGAACCGTTTCCGCCGTGGCCTTTTCCCTGCGCGCCGGCCTGAAAGCCGCCCTGCTGTCGCCGCTCACGCCGATCTGGCTGGTGATATTCCTGCTGCCATTCGGGCGCTCCAGCGAGTTGGGCGTGCTGGTCTGCATGCTGGGCGCGATCATCCTGTTCGTGCGCGAGCGCCGCGCGTTGAGCGGCCATCCCGGTGCGCGCCTGTTGCTGTGGTTGTGGGCGGCGTATTTCCTGGCCGCGGTGATTTCGGCACCGGGCGCGGTCGATCCTGCACGGAGTTGGAGCAGCGCCGCGGCCTACATCCGCTTCGCGCCGTTCGGCGTGTACGTGTGCTTTGCGGTGCGGCGCGAATCGCGCTTGAATGCGCTGTGCCTCGCCACCGGCATCGTGGTCGCGTTGTGGGGGTTGGATGCGTGGGTGCAGGCGCTGACCGGCTACAGCCTCGGCGGCCATGCGGACGCGCAGCGGCTTTCCGGCATCTTCGGAGCGGGGAATTTGAAGCTGGGCCCGGTGCTGGCATCGTTGTCGCCGTTCGTCCTGTGGGCGGCGAAACGACGCTTTGGTCGCACTGGATTGATCGCGGCGATGCTGTTCCTGTTGGTGCCGATCCTGCTGGCCGGTTCGCGGGCGGCGTGGATCACCTACGGCGTCGCGCTGCTGGCGTTCTTCTGGATCGAGGCGCGTTCGCCGCTGCGGTTCGCCGCGTGGATCCTTGCGGCCTGCATGGTGGTCGTGGCGGCGATGGGCGTTGCATGGAAAACCTCGGCGCGCTTCGACGCGCGCATGGATCGCACGATGGCCGCCTTGCACGACAGTCGCCACGCACTCGATTACGCCAGCAGCGGGCGCCTCGACATCTGGCGCGTGACCGCGAGGATGATCGCCGCGCATCCGTTGCTCGGCGTGGGCGTGCGAGATTTCCGCGAGGCTTATCCGCA
>DATNAW010000090.1:0-14291 GCA_035572335.1 Rhodanobacteraceae bacterium | reverse complement strand
GGCTTCGATGCCTCGGCGCCGGTTTCATCGTTGCGCACCGTCAGCGATGTCGGACATCCGCAGCATGCGCGGCTGTCGCTCGGCGTAAACGGCGAAACGCGTCAGGACACCGATATCGCTGACATGATTTTTGCGGTGCCGGAGATCATTGCCGAGCTGTCGAAGCTGTTCGAACTGAAAGCCGGCGACCTGATTTTCACCGGCACGCCCGCGGGCGTGGGGCCGCTGCAGCGTGGCGACCGATTCCGTGCCGAATTGCAAGGCATTGCCGTGCTGGAAGGACGGATTGCCTGAACGGGCGAAGTGTTGCGCGGGGGCCGCGGGAGTGCCTAAATGAGTGCGCCGCGACGCGGCAGGGGAGGCACACCGGCCCATTCCAGAGAAGGAGTACGCAATGAGCTTCGCGAAAGACTTCAAGGCGTTCATCATGCGCGGCAACGTGGTCGACCTGGCCGTTGCGGTGGTCATCGGCGCCGCGTTCGGCAAGGTCGTCTCGTCGCTGGTCAGTGACATCATCATGCCGCCGCTGGGCGTGATCACCGGTGGCATCGATTTTTCCCACATGAAGGTGGTGATCCAGGCCGCGTCCGGTACCAAGAAGGAAGTGGCGATCACCTACGGCGCCTTCGTCGATGCCGTGATCGCCTTCCTCATCATCTCGCTCGCGATCTTCATCGTGATCAAGGCACTGGAACGGGTGATGCCGAAGAAGACCGATGCGCCGCCGCCGGCGCCGCCCGCGGACGTGGTGCTGTTGACCGAGATCCGCGACCTGTTGAAGCAGCAGCAACACTGATTCCAGGCAGTCTCACGGGCGCGCCCTGTCGCGCCCTTGCCAACGCATGACCATCGAAATCGTCCAGACCGACATCACCACGCTGCGCCTCGACGCGATCGTCAACGCTGCGAACGAGACGCTGCTCGGTGGCGGCGGCGTGGACGGTGCCATCCACCGCGCGGCCGGCCCGTGTCTGCTCGACGCCAGCCGCGCGATTCCGGAAATACACACCGGCGTGCGTTGCCCGACCGGCGAAGCACGGATCACCGAAGGTTTCGATCTTGCTGCGCGATTCGTGATCCACACCGTCGGCCCGGTCTGGCGCGGCGGTGAATACGGCGAACCGGAATTGCTGATGGCCTGCCACCGCAACGTGCTGGACCTCGCGCGCGAACACGCGATCGACAGCATCGCGTTTCCGGCAATCAGTTGCGGCGTGTACGGCTATCCACGCGATGCCGCGGCGGGCGTCGCGCTGGCCGTACTGGCCGAGGAACAGCACCGCACGCGCACGCCGCATCGCATCGTATTGTGCGCATTCGATGCCGGCATGGCGCAAGCCTGGCGCGATGCAGCCGAGCGGTTGCACGTCGCGGTGTTGGCCTGACGAACTGCCGACGACGCGGCGCACGCCGTCGCCGCGCAAGCTCAGTCGCGCGAGGGATACAACGGCGGCAAGTCACCGGAATTGGCGCGCGGTGGCTTTCCCTTTTCGTCCCAGGCAAAACCGTGCGCGAAGGCACGCGCCACCGCGGCACATGCGGCTGCCGCATCGCCGCCCTGCCAGCGCGCGCGCTGCAAGGCGTCCAGTGCATCGCGTTGCACTGGATCGGACAATGCATTGCGCAAGGTAGTGACGTTGGCAACATCCGGATGGGAAGCGCGTGCCCATGCGAGCAGGGCATGCTCGCAGGCCGCGGCGTCGCGTCCGCGCGCCGCGGCGAGCGCTTCGGCTTGCAGCGTGCGCTGTGATTTCGAAGCGTCTTCCCGCGTCGTCGAGGCCGGCAGATCGACCGCAACGGGCGCTGCTCTGCGCCGCGTCAGCCACCACGCCACTGCCGCCGCGATCGCCAACAGCCACAACACCAGGCTTGCCAGCGCGGCCACACGCCAGAAGCCTTGCACGCCATTGCCTTGCGAAGCGGCCGTTGCAACCGGCGTGGCGGATGCCGGCGAAGTCGCGCCTGGAAGCGGCGCGCTCGCGGCAGACGGAGGCGCGGCCGCACTGGATGCCTGCGGCACGGCGCCGCTCACTTGCAACGTTCGCGCAGGCACGCTCGCCTGCTCCGCGCGGTCCTGCGCGACGTCCCACCAGTTCAACGTGATGGCGGGCAGCGACAGCTTTCCGTCACGCTGCGGCACGATCGCGAAACTGCGTGTGCGCGTGCCTTGCAACCACTGGCCGCTGTCGTCGGTGCTGTCGCGTGTCTGGTCGGGATACACCCGCGCGCCCGCGATCGCGGGCAGTTCGGGTTCGGGCAAGGCATCGGCGGGCTGCCCGGTTGCACTGATGCTCAAGGTCACGGTCAGCGGCACGCCTGCGGCCAGTTCGCCATTCGCGGGCAGACCCGTCAGCTTCAACTGCACGTCGCGCGCCGGCAGCCAAGGCTTGCCCGCGGCGGCGGGCGCTGCACGCGCGTCAATGCGCGTCACCGGCGCGGTCGCGCTGACCGGCGTGCCGATGCCGGGCATCTGGCCATTCAACAGCGCATTCGGATTGTTGAGCAGTGCGTTGGGGTTGTTGAACAAGGCGCCGGGATTGCCTACCGCAAGCCGGCCGCCCTGGAACGTCGGACCGCGCACCGTGATCGCGCCGGTGCGCTGCGGAACCAGCGCCCAGCTGTATTCAAGGACCTGGTAGGCATAACCGTTGCGATCGGCCGTGTAGCGATGGTCGCGGTCGAGCTTGACGAGGCTGGCGCCGTCGGCACTGGGATCGCCTAGCGAACCACTGACGCCAGGCAGGTAATACAAACGCACCGTGTAAACCGTTTGCTCACCGACATAGGGCGAACTCGACAAGACGCTCGTTTCCATGAACACCGGATCGCCGGTCCGGCCGCTGCCGCCGGAAGGCGCGGCGCCGACGTGCAAGGTCAGCGGCTGCGTCTTCGCACCGCCCACATCCAGCGGCGGGATCGTGATCGTGCCGGCGTGCAACGGTTTCAGCGCGATGCCAAGTTGCACGGTGCGTGTGGTCGTGCCGTTGACGATCTGCACGCTGCTGGAGTTCGACGTGCCGAGCACCTGGAAGTCCTGTTGCAGCGGCGTCAGTTCCGGCGTGCCCAGCGAATCCGTCGACTGGATATTGAGCGTCACGGTGTCGCCGAGGCTCACATGGCTGCGATCGAGGAACGCATGCACCGTTGCGGCCTGCGCGAGCGGCGCCAGCAACAACAGCACGATCACCCACCATCGACGCATCATTGCTGGGGTTCCTCCGGCTGGTGGCCATTGCGCCGTTCCCACTCGAGCCGGAACTTGCGCCGCAGCAGTGCGCCGGGATCGTCCGGCACCGCTTGCAACATCGCACGTTGCTGCGCATCGAATTGGCCGTCCTGTTTCGGCGCGTCTTCCCCGAGTGTGAAGGCGTTGGTGTCTCCCTTTTTTCCGGAACGCGCCGTTTTGCGCGCTTGCTGCATCTCGCGCGCGAGCGCTTGCTCCGCTTGTTGCGTCTGCTTTTGTTGCTTGGCGGCTTCAGCGGACGATGTGTCCTGATCCTGCTGCGCCGTGCCGGCGTTGCCTTGCTGCTGCGCGCCCTGCCTGCCGGCGGTGTTGTTCGCGCCGGTTGCCGACGAGGCTTGCGGCGCGGACGACGCGGCACCCTTCCGTGCACCGGATTTCCCGGAATCCTTTCCGGCGTTCTGGCTGGACGCACCACCGCCCGATGACGACGGTTGTCCGTTGCTGTTTTGCCGGCCTGACTGGGGCGAATGCCGTTGATGTTTCTTCACCCAATCTTCCACGGCATCGAGGTTGGCGCGCGCATCCGCCGTCTTCGGATCGCGTTGCAAGGCCTGCTTGTACGCCGCGATGGCCTTTTCGTACTCGCCTTGTTTCGCCAACGCGTTGCCGAGGTTGTAGCGCGCGCGTGCATCGTCGCCTTGCGCGAAAGCCTTGGCAGCGCTGGCGTAGTCACCCGCACGGTAATCGGCGGCACCACGTACGCTGGACGTCGTCGCGAGTTTTTGGGCTTGCGGGGCATCACCGTGTTGCAGCGCCTGCAGCGCGCGCTGATCGCGGTTCGCCCACAGCGAATCCCACGTGGCCGCGTGCGCGGCGGGCATGCCGATGGGCAGCACCAGCAGCGCGAATGCCAGCAACCAGCCGCGCCGGAACGCCAGCGCCGCGAGGATCAGCAGCACGGGAAGCAACCAGATGCCGCCGTCGCGCCACAGCTGCGCGCGCTCCGCACGGCTTGCGTGTCCCGTTTCCGCCACCGGTGCACCGAACGCCGCCGCACCCATGCCGTCCGCCTGCAACACCACGTAGCGGCCACTGCCGGCGCCGGCGACCGCGCGAAGCGCCGCATCGTCGCGGCGTGCCATCAGCATGCCGCCCGATCCGCTGGCAAATCCGCCACCATGTTGTGGCACCGGCGCGCCTTCGCGCGTGCCGACGCCGAGTACATCGACGCGGATGTTCTTCGCGTGCGCGGCTTTCGCCTGCGCCACGGCGGCGTCATCGGCAGTGTCGGCCACCAGCACGATCTCCCCGCCTTTTGCGTGGGCCTGCTGCAGCAATTCGACACCCTGGCGGATGCCTGCCGCAGCGTCGTTGCCCGGCACGGGCATCACATCCGGCTTGAGCGCCTGCAGCAGATTGAGGACCGTGTTCTTGTCGTCCGTCAGCGGCGCCACCGTGAACGCCGCGCCCGCGTAGGCGACCAATGCCATGCGCGCATCGCCCGCGTCGTTCAAGAGGTCGCGCACCGCGAAACGTGCGCGGGTCATGCGGTCGGGCTGCACGTCCTGCGCCAGCATGTCCTCGGAAAGCGAAAGCACCACCACGCGCGCCGCGCCGTTGACGTACAGCGGTGCCGGCAACTTCTGCCAGGCCGGGCCGGAGAGCGCGGCCACCGCAAGCAGCCATGCCGTCGCAAACAGGCCCAGCGCAAAGCGCCTGCGTGGCCCACCGTCGCTGAGCAGATGCGGCAACAACGCCGCATCCGCCAACTTCGCCAGTGCCGCGCGTCCACTGCCGTTCCACGCCAGCATCCACAACGCCAGCGGCATTGGCGCCAGCGCCAGCCACCACCATGGGCGCAGGAAATGCAGCGGGAGTTCGAAAACACTCATGCGGCCATCGTCCTGCGCGTGCGCCAACCATTCCACGGCAGCAGCGCGCAACCGAGCAACAGCGCCAGTGCAAGCGGCCACGGGTACCACTCGTGGTCAGGGCGCAAAAGCGAATGACCGGTCGCCAGCGGCTCCAGCGCATCGATCGCATGGTAGGCCGCGGCGAGTTGATCGCCATCCGAGGCGCGGAAGAACCGGCCGCCTGTGGTGTCGGCGATTTGCGTCAGCGCCGGGACGTCCAGTTGATTGTCCGGCGCCGCGAACTGGAAGCCGAACGCGTCGAGCGTCTGCGCGCTGGAGCCGACGCCGATCGTGTAGATGCGCACGCCCGCGGCCTTTGCCAATCGGGCCGCGTCCAGCGGGGGCACGCTTCCCGCGGTGTTGACGCCATCCGTCAGCAGCACCAGCACGCGCGCCCGCGCGGGCAGCGCCGACAAATGCTTGACCGCGAGCACGATGGCGTCGCCGATCGCGGTTTCGCGCCCGGCCAGCCCGACGGCTGCGCCGCCCATCTGTTTGGCGACCGCTTCGACGTCGAATGTCATCGGCGTCATCAGGTACGCCTGGGTTCCGAACAGCACCAGGCCGACATCGTCGCCGGACCGCAACTTGATGAAACGCTGCGCGATCGCCTTCACCGCCGCGAAACGACTGACCACCGTGTCGCCGAAACGCATGTCCTCGATCGCCATGCTGCCGGAGCAATCTACCGCCAGCATCAACGCGCGGCCGGTATGCGTGATCGCCTGCGGCGGCGCCGGTTGCTGCGGACGCGCGGCGGCACACACCAGCAGCATCCATGCAAGCACGGCCACCCACAAACGCCAATTGCGAACGCGACCACCCGCGACGCGCGGCGCGAGGGTGACCGGCTGCGGCAAGCGCAACGCCGCACCCGGCGCGGCGGGCGGCAGGAACTTCCAGACCAGCCACGGCAAGGGCAGCAGCAGCAGCATCCATGGCCATGCGAAGTTCACGCGAACACCTTGGCATGCGGAACGCGACGCGTACCGCGTGCGACGCGCGTGCGCAGTGCATCCCGGCACCACGCGCGCAACGCCGGCAGCAGCGCTTGCGCATCCAGCGCCGGCTGCGCGCGAAAGCGCTCGCTGGCGAGTTCATCCAATACCTGCCGAATGCTTGCATCCGGTGCGTGCGTGTGCACGAAGGCGCGCCAGCTGGCGCCGGTTTGCGCCGCCATGCCGGGCGCGACACGCAACGCCACGCGCCGCATCAGCCGCGACGCTCCATCCACCAGTCGCCCGACATCACCGTCGTGCGCATAGGCGGCTTCGAGCGCATCGATTTCGCACATCGCAACGCGCAATGGATGCGTGCGCGCGGCGCGCCGCAACCACCACACGATGCCGAGCGCTGCAAGCACCAGCAAAGCTGCAAGCAGCCACCAACCGGGCGCCAATGGCCACCACTGCGCCGGAGGCAAATGGATGTCACGCAGCACTGGTCCGTTCATCGACGATGCTCCACGGCGCGCCTGCGCAACAGCGGCGCCAGGCCCACGTCGGGTTCTTCGCTGGTGGAAAGCATCACCCACGGCACCGAAGCGTCGTCGCACGTTTTTGCCAGCGCACGCGAACCGTGGGCGAGGCGATCGCGAAGGGCCGCTCGCGAGGTGGCGGTTGACAGTTCGACGTGGCGGCGTCCCGCGTCCGTTTCGAAGACATAATCACCCGCGGGGGCAAGCACATGTTCCAATGCGTCCACCACGATAGCGACCCGCACATCTGCGTGACGTTTCAGGCGGATCAACGCGTGCGCCGCGGAAGCGTCGGTACACCAGCCATCGGACACCATCCAGATCTGGTTGCCGGACAGGGCCATTCGCCGTGCGCGCGTGAGCGCGGCTGACAAGGGTTCGGCGTTGCCGGTCTGCACCGGGCGCGCTTCCGCATCCCAACGCGCAAGCGCACCCACAACCGCCAATGCGCCGCGCGTGCCGGCCTGCGGATCGATGGCGGCACGCTGGTTGCCGAACGCCATCGCGCCGATCCGGTCGCCGCCGCGCACGCATGTCCAGGCCAGCCACGCCGCAGCGCGCGCAGCCGCCACCGACTTGAAGCGGGCGCGCGTGCCGAATTGCATCGTCGGGTGCGTGTCGACCAGCAGCAGCATGCTGTGCTCGCGCTCGGCCTGGAACAGCTTGGTGTGCCACTTGCCGCTGCGCGCCGTGCGCCGCCAATCGATGTTGCGCGAATCGTCGCCGGACTGGTACACGCGCGACTCGGCGTAATCCATGCCGCGGCCGCGCAGTGCGGAAACGTGGCCTCCCGCCAGCGGCGTGCGGGTGTACGCCGCACGCGCGACCGGCTTGCCCGCGCGTGCGCGCAGCGCGATCAGCTCGGCGAGATCGACGCGGGCGAGGCCGAGGTCTCGATCAACGGGGTGTACGGCGGTTGCGGGCATGGGCGTGAACAGGTTGCACAGCAGAAGGCGTTTTGGGCCATTCCTCGCCAGGTGCCGTTCGAAGCGGCTGTCGTGGGAAGTCAGGCCGTGGATGGCCGCGGTAGTGTCCGTTGAGTCAAGCGGGCGCAGCTTGTCGAGAAGCCCGGCCATGTAGCGATCAGGGACGATCGCACAACTACGGCAACGGCACGCGCTCGAGCAACTGCCTCACCACGTCGTCCACGCGCAGTCCTTCGGCTTCCGCTTCGTAACCCAGCAAGACGCGGTGGCGCAGGACATCCGGAGTCAGTGACTGGACGTCCTCCGGCAAGACATAGTCCCGGCCGGCAAGCCAGGCGGCCGCGCGTGCACATCGTTCCAGTGCGATGCTGGCACGCGGACTCGCGCCCCACGCGATCTTGTCGCGCAGGGCCGGCGCCCACGGCCTGGGATCGCGCGTCGCCAGCACCAGTTGCACGATGTATTCGCCGAGGCCCTCCGCCATGTGCAGGTCGAGAACCTGCCTCCGCGCTGCGAACAGATCGGCCTGGCTCAGCACGCGTTCCGGCCGTGCATGCGCATCCAGTTCGTCGCGCGCACGCGCGTGGGCCAGCCGCATGATTTCGCGCTCCGACTCCGCTTTCGGATAGCCGACCGGAACGTGCAGCAGGAAACGATCGAGTTGCGCTTCGGGCAACGGGAACGTGCCTTCCTGTTCGATGGGGTTTTGCGTCGCCATCACGAGGAACAGCGGCGGCAGCGGCCATGAGCGCCGGCCGATCGTGACCTGGTGTTCAGCCATCGCCTCCAGCAACGCGGACTGTACCTTGGCGGGTGCACGATTGATTTCGTCCGCCAGCACCAGATTGTGGAACAGCGGTCCCGGCTCGAATTCGAAGGCGCCGGTCGCGGGGCGCAGCACGTCGGTGCCGGTGAGATCGGCCGGCAGCAGGTCGGGGGTGAACTGGACGCGGTGGAAGTCGGCCTCCATGCGCGAAGCGAGGGCCTTGATGGCCGTGGTCTTGGCGAGGCCCGGCGCCCCCTCCACCAACAGATGCCCGTCGGCCAACAACGCGATCAGAAGCCGGTCAACGAGCGCGGGCTGCCCGATGACTTCCGTCTGCAGCGTGTCGCGCAGCGCGTGGAATCGACCGTGCAACGTGCCGGTTTCGACGTCGCCTGACGACGCCGGGGCTGCCGCCACGGCCGCTTGTGCGGAGAAGGACTCGGTTTGCATCCGCCCAGTAGACCACAGTCCGCCGCAAAAGTTTTGCGATGTGCCGGATACTGAAAAGCGAACGGCGCGGATCACCCGCGCCGTTCGCCTCGAAACACTTGCCCTTCAGGTCATTCGACGGTCGTTTCCTGACCCAGGATGTGCGGCGTGATGAACACCAGCAACTCGGCCTTGTTGTTGATGTTCTTCTTGTCACGGAACAGCGCGCCGAGGATCGGGATGTCGCCGAGGAACGGCACCTTGGTCACGTCGTGCTCGTTGGTGAATTCGTACACGCCGCCGAGCACCACGGTTTGTCCGTTGTCGACCAGCACCGAGGTGTCGATCTCGCGATGGTCGATCTGCGGCACGAAGCCACCGCCCGGATTCGGCACCAGCGCGCTGATCGCATCCTTGATCACCTTGAGCTTCATGAAGACGCGGTTGTCGGAAGTGATGGTCGGCGTGACGTCGAGTTCCAGCACCGCGTTCTTGAACTGCACGGTCGCCGTACCCTGGCCGCCACCGGCACCCGAGTTCTGGAAAGTCAGGTAGCCGATCTGCTGGCCCTGCTGGATCGTCGCTTCCTGATTGTTGGCGGTGACCACCTTCGGCTGCGAGATCGTCTCGCTGCGGCCTTCCTGTTGCGCGGCACTCAACTCGAGGTTCAGCAGGTAGTCGCGACCCAGGATTCCGATCGCGAAACCGCTGGTCCCGGTAGTCGTCGACGGCAGGTTGACGTTGAGGCCGGACGGGATCGTCACGGTGTTGTTGCCACTGCCGCTGCCGGAACCGAGCAGCCCATTCCAGTAGTTGGTGATGCTCGTTTCGCTGGTGCCGATGCCGGTACCGTTGTTGTCGTTGATGCCACCACCGAACACCTGTGCATGCCGGCTGTTTTCGCCGAGATGGAAGCCACCGACGCCCAGCTTCGCGCCGAGTTCGCGGGTGAAGTTGTCGGTCGCGATCACCAGGCGCGATTCGATCAGCACCTGCTTGACCGGGCGGTCGAGCACCGAGACCAACTGCCGGATTTCCTGCACCTTTTCCGGGGTATCGTTGACCAGCAGGGTGTTGGTACGGTCGTCAAAGGTCACGCTGCCTCGCGACGACAGGAACCCGCGTTCGGAACTGCCGCTGCCGCCACCGCCCCCGACGTTGCCCGCCTTGGCGCCCGATGTCAGCAGGTCGGCGATCTGCTTGGCGTTGCCATAGTTGATCGGGATGTAGTCGGTGACCAGCTGTGCACTTTCGAGCTGCTTCTGGCGCGCATCAGCGATGTTCTCCTCGTACTTGGCGATCTCGGTTTGCGGAGCCACCCAGATCACGTTGCCGTTCTGGCGCTTGGCGAGGCCCTTGGCGCGCAGGATCACGTCGAGCGCCTGGTCCCACGGCACATTGACCAGCCGCAAGGTGACGTTGCCCTGCACGCTGTCGGACGCGACGATGTTGAGGTTGGACACGTCGGCCAGCAGTTGCAGCACCGAACGCACCGGGATGTCCTGGAAGTTGAAGGTGACGCGGCTGCCCTTGTACACGATGGGCTTGGGCGCGCCGAGCGCCGTGGTTTCGCTGGAGGTCGGCCGCGAGAACTCGACCACGTACTGGTTGCCGGTCTGGTAGGAAGCGGTCTGCATCACGCCGCGTGTTTCCACGTCGATGCGTGCGCCGCCAGGCACCGCATGGGTATTGATGCTGTGCACCGGGGTCGCATAACTCGTGACATCCAGGCGGCGCGCCTGCGAAGCGGCGAGGTTCGCACCCGCGACCTCGATGGTGGTGGTGTCGCCATTGCTATGCATGCTGGTGGCCGCACCGGCTTGGCTGAAGTCGATCACCAGTTTGCCGCCGCCGTGGTCACCGCGCTGGAAATCGACGCCGGTGATGGTGTTGCTGCCCGCCATCGCGATCGACTTGTCGGGGTTCGCGGTGGATACGGCCAGTGACCGCTGCGAAGGTGGCGGCGGCGGAACCGGCGCCAGTGCAGTGCCGGCGTCCTGCGGCGGATCGGCCACGGCCGTCGCGCTGCCCATGCCATCGCCGATGGTCACCAACAACTGGTTGCCTTGCACTTGTGTGACGTAGGGCGAAGGCTGGCTCAGGTTCACGACGACGCGGGTGCGGCCGTTGGCCTCCACGGCGCTCACCGATTGCGCGGTGCCCTGGCCAAGGCTGTATGACCGTTGTGCCAACCCGTTGCTGGTATCGGCGAAATCCATCGCGATGCGCGGAGGCGTGTTGGTGCTGAACGCCTGCGGTGCGACGGCGGGGCCGGAGAAGCTGAGGGTCAACTGGACCTTGCCACCCGGCAACGGCGCTGCACTGACGCTCTGCAACGTGTTGGCCGCCATGGCCGGTCCGGCCACCAGCAGGAACAGCAGCACCAGCAACGCCATCCATCCGCGTCCGGGTCGGGCTGTGCCGCCGTGGCTGCGGCCAAGGAAGTGAGCAGGTTTGGTCATCATGAACGTAACCCCCGATGAATCGTCATTTTTCGCCCAGAGCGACGGTCGCGTCGCGTTCCATCCAGCCGCCCGAACCGTTCGGCACCAGTTCCACCAGATCGATCTCGCCGGCCGTCACCTGCGTGACATGGCCATAGTTCTGGCCCATGTAGTCGCCCACGTGAACCTGGTGGATCACGCCCTGCGGATCCCTGATCAGCGCCTCGACGTTGCCCTTTGCACCGATCGTGCCCACCATCTTCAGACTGTCCAGCGGAAAGGCTTCGAGCGGTTCGCGCGGACGGTTCTGGTCGGGATGCGGGCCAAGCGTGTTCGCCGAACCGGCTTGTGGCGGCGCAGGCTCGAACGGATCGCGCTTGTCCTGATCCTGGTAGATGAAGGTTTCAAATGTCTTGACGACCGGCAACGCGGGCAGCGGTGCACCCTTGCGTGCCTTGACCTGCGCGACCCATTCATGGAGGTCGCCCTGGCTGCTGCACGCGGCGAGGCCGAAAATCATGCCGAGGGTCGCCAGCGCAATGGCAAAACGGGTGGGTCGCATGATCACTTCCCTCCCTTCTTGGCCGGTTGCTTGCCCTTCGGCTCCTCGTCACCGAGGTAGCGGTAGGTCTGCACCGTGCCTTCGAGCATCAGCACTCCGCCGGGCGGCGGGGCATCCTTGCCGCCACCTGGCTTGGCCGCCTTCAGCGACACGTCGTGCATGGTAAGGATCACCACGCGCGGCAGCGACGCCACACCGCTGATGAAGGTGCCGAACTGGTGGTAGGTGCCCTGCATCTTCAGCGCGATCGGCTGGACCGCGTAGAACTCTTCCGGAATCTCGGCCTTGGGCTGGAACAGGTCCGTTTCGAGGCCAGCCGCCTGCGCCGTTTGCGAAATGTTGACCAGCAGCGCCGGCATTTCGGTCTTGCTGGGCAGTTCGCGCAACATCTGGCTCAGCATCTCGTTCATCTGCGTAAGCTGGGCCTTCAGGGCGTCCAGGTTCACCACCTGGGCCTGCTTGTCCTCGAACTCGTGCTTGAGCGTGACCTCTTTCTGCTGCCCGGACGCAAGCGTGTCCTGTTGGCCGCTGATGTAGGAGTACCAGCCGATGAAAAGGATCACGATCACGATGACGGCAATGAAGAAGCCCTTGACCGACGAGGGCCAGCCACCGATGTTGTTGCGATCGAGGTTGCGCAGGTCATCGAAGAATTTCATGGCCTGGCTCCTTTGCTCTTGGACGCAGAAGGTGCCGGCGTCATCGGATCGGCGGTTTTCGGAGCGGGCGCGGAAGCCGGCAGCGCCGCGGGTGCCGAAACAGGCGCCGACGCCTGGGTAGTCGCCGTGGCCGAAGCAGGTGCCGAAGCCCGGGCTGCTTGCATCGATACCGCGGGCGCGGAAGCGGGTGCGACGACGCCAGCAGTGGACGAAGCCTTCATCGGTGTGCCTGCAACCGGAGCCGCCGCTGCCGCGCTCGAAGCCGAGGCAGCCGTCGCAGCACTGGAACCGGACGCAGGTCCCGAACCGTCGCTGTCGCCCTTCTGTTTGTCGAGCGCGACGACCAGCTCGAACTCATAAGGCATGTTGGAATCGCCGTGGACGTTCTCCGTCTTCACGAGCGTGGTCGGTCCCATCCACGGCGACGCTTCGATATTGCGCATGTATTCGGCGACCGTGGCGTTCGACTGCGCCACGCCGTTCAGCGTCAGCTTGTCGCCTTGCTGCTTCAGCGCGGTCAGACGCGCGCCCGCCGGAATGGTCTGCACGACCTGGTCGAACAGATGCACCATCTGCGAACGGCTGGACTGCAGTTTCTCGACGATGCGCTTGCGATCCAGCAGGTGCTTCTTGACCTTCTGCAGGTTCTGGATTTCGGTGATCTTGGAATCGAGCTGGGTGATCTGGCCCTGCAGATAGTCGTTGCGATTGTTCTGGTTGTCGATGCGCAGGCTCATCCAGAAGCCCCACAACAGCACCAGCACGATCGCGGCGACCGCCGCGATGCCCAGCTGTGTGAAGAATTCGCGCTTGCGACGCTCGCGCCGTTCCGCGCGCCACGGGAGGAGGTTGATCTTGGCCATCAGTCGAAGCTCCTCAAGGCCAGCCCGGCGGCGATCATCAGCGCGGGCGCGTCCTGCGCCAGCGTCTGCGCCTGCAGCCGCGGGGACAACGACATGCTGGCGAGCGGATTGGCCACCACGCACGGCACGCCCAGCTGCTCGACCACCATGTCGGCCACGCCGGGAATGGACGCGCAGCCGCCGGCCAGCACGACCTGGTCGACCTTGCCGAATTCGCTGCCCGCGAAGAAGAACTGCAACAGGCGGCTGACCTGCTGCACCATGGCTTCCTTGAACGGCTCCAGCACTTCGATTTCGTAGGATTCCGGCAAGCCGCCCTGGCGCTTGGCCAGCCCGGCTTCCTCGTAGGACATGCCGTAGCGGCGCATCACCTCGTCGGTGAGCTGCTTGCCGCCAAACACCTGCTCGCGCGAATAGATGGTGCGCTGGTTCTTCAGCACCGACAGCGTGATCATCGTGGCGCCGATGTCGACCAGCGCAACCAGCGCGTCGCGCGGCACCGAAAGCTGGTCGGCGATCAGGCGGAAGGCGTTCTCCATTGCGAACACCTCGACGTCGATCACCCGCGCGGTCAGCCCGCCGAGGTCGAGCGCGGCGACGCGCATGTCCACGTTCTCGGTGCGCGATGCAGCCAGCAGGATCTGCTGCATCTCGGGATTGTCCTTCACCGGCCCAATCGTTTCGAAATCGAGGCTGACTTCCTCGATCGGATACGGGATGTACTGGTTGGCCTCGACCTGCACCTGCCCTTCGAGGTCATCCTCGGACAAGTCGGCCGGCATCGGAATCACCTTGGTGATCACCGCCGAGCCTGCGACGGCAGCCGAGGCATATTTGGTGCGCGCGCCGGAACGCTGCACGGCGCGGCGGATCGCATCGCCGACGGCCTCGACCTCGACGATGTTCTTCTCGACCACGGCATTGGGTGGCAGCGGCTCGACCGCGTAATGCTCGACGCGGAAACGCGAGCCGGCCTGGCTCAACTGCAACAACTTGACCGCGGTCGAACTGATATCGACGCCGATCAGCGGCGCAGCATTGGTTGTCAGTAATCCCACTGGAATTCCC
>DATNAW010000089.1:0-2565 GCA_035572335.1 Rhodanobacteraceae bacterium | reverse complement strand
AAACATGGATCTCGCGATTTTCCCGCCGCGCTGGCTGGTGGCCGAGCACACCTTCCGCCCGCCCTGGTTCCACCGCAACATCGCATCCGAATTCATGGGCCTGATCCACGGCGAATACGACGCGAAGGATGCAAGCGCCGGCGGCGGCTTCGTGCCGGGCGCTGCGTCGCTGCACAACTGCATGAGCGGACACGGCCCCGATGCGGCGAGCTACGCGAAGGCGCTGGCAGCCGACACATCCAGACCCCAGCATGTCGTCGACACCATGGCCTTCATGTTCGAGACACGCTGCGTGATCCACCCGACGAAGCAGGCACTCGACGCGCCGCAGCGCCAGCGCGATTACCAGCAATGCTGGCAAGGCCTCGCCAAACATTTCGATCCGTCGCAACGCTGAGCAAAAGGGCAACACATGAAACTCGCAACCCTCAAGGAAGGCGGCCGCGACGGCACGCTGATCGTCGTCAGCCGCGATCTCGCGCACGGCGTGCGCGCCACCGGCATCGCGTCGTCGCTGCAGCAGGCACTCGACGATTGGCAACTCGCAGCGCCGCGCCTGCACGCGCTGTACGACGCACTTTGCCTGCATCGCCACAAGGCGGTGGAATACGCCTTCGACCTTGATTTCGGCGCGCTGGCCGCGCCGCTGCCGCGCGCGTATGAATTCGTCGACGGAAGCGCCTACCTGCCGCACGTCGAGCGGGTGCGCCGCGCGCGCGGCGCGACGGTTCCGGAAACGTTCTACACCGATCCGCTGATGTACCAGGCGACCAGCTCGGGTTTCCTCGGCCCGCGCGATCCAGTGCGCGTGCCGAGCGAAGACTACGGCATCGACCTCGAAGCCGAAGTCGTGGTGGTGACCGACGACGTGCCGATGGCGGTGACGCCCGAGCACGCGTCGCACCACATCCAGCTGGTCGGGCTGGTCAACGACGTCAGTTTGCGAAACCTGATCCCGGCCGAACTCGCCAAGGGTTTTGGTTTTCTGCAGTCGAAGCCGCGTTCGGCGCTGTCGCCGGTGTTCGTGACGCCCGATGAACTGCGCGACGCGTGGAAGGACGACAAGGTGCACCTGCCGATGCGCACCTGGATCAACGGCCAGTGGTTCGGCGAAGCCGAGGCCGGCGAGGACATGCAATTCAATTTCGCGCAACTGATCGCCCACGCCGCGAAGACGCGGCCGCTCGCGGCGGGCACCATCGTCGGTTCCGGCACCATCGCCAACCAGGACACCTCGCGCGGCGCCTCGTGCCTCGCCGAACAGCGCACGGTGGAGAAGCTGCGCGACGGCGCAGCGGTGACGCCATTCCTGAAATACGGCGACACGGTGAAGATCGACATGCACGACATCGACGGCAATTCGATCTTCGGCGCGATCGAACAACACATCGAGCCGGCGCGAGCCTGAAGCCCGCGCTGCGCTAAACTTCTCGCATCAACGACGGCTGCGGCGCCCGCGTGCGCCGGACATCCCATGGATTCGCACTCGTCACAATCCGCCGCGTCCGTGCGCCGCGCGGGCCCGCCCAGCAACGACGGCGACGCCGATCACTTCTGCTCCAGCTGTGCCTTTGCGGAAGCCTGCTCCGTCGCGGGTTACGGCAAGCCGGAACTCAACGACCTGCATTGCCTCGTCGAGCACATCGGCCCGTTCGAACCGGGGCAACGCATCTTTCGCGCGGGCGATGCGTTCCGCGCGCTGTTCGCGGTACGCACCGGCATGATCAAGACCACGCTGGTCGACGCCGAGGGCCGCGAGCAGGTGCTGGGGTTCTACCTGCCGGGCGAACTGGTGGGCCTGGACGCGATCTATCCGGAGCACTATCCGTGCGACGCGGTCGCGCTGGAAACCACCGAGTGCTGCCGCTTTTCGTTTCCGGCAATGAGCGCGCTGGCCGCGCGTCAACCGAAAATCCAGCAGCACCTGTTCCGGCTGCTCTCGAAGGAACTCGGTTCCGCCACGCTGCTTGCGGGTGATCATTCCGCGGACGAACGACTCGCGGCCTTCCTGATCGATCTCGGCGACCGCTACGCGTCACGCGGATTGTCGGGAACACAGTTCCGCCTGAGCATGGCCCGCGCCGACATTGCCAATTATTTGCGCCTTGCCGCGGAAACCGTCAGTCGCGTGCTGGGCCGCTTCCGCGAACAGAACCTCATTGCGATCGACGGCCGCAAGGTCGAACTGCTTGACCCGCCGCGCTTGCGCGAGTTGGCGCGGTGCGTGCTGAACGTCTGAGCGCGCGAACTGGCCGGGATCAGCACGCCGGGACGTAGCTCCCTGCATACTCCACAGCCCTGCCGTCCGACAATTCGACATGGCCGCCTGGTTCGTGCAAATCCTCTGGATCCACATCGGCTGCGTGATCGCGTCGGGCAGCCTGTTCTGCACGCGCGGCTGCATGATGCTGGTGGGCCTGCCGGCGGCGAATCACAACGTGCTGCGCCGCATCTCGGTGGTGATCGACTCGCTGCTGCTGGCCGCCGCGATCGCGCTGACCACGATCATCCACCAGTACCCGTTCGTGCAGGCATGGCTCACGGTCAAGGTGGTGCTGCTGGTCG
>DATNAW010000088.1:0-7183 GCA_035572335.1 Rhodanobacteraceae bacterium | reverse complement strand
AGCCGTACGCGACGACCGCCGCGTGAAGCTACGCGGGCACGAGGTCGAATCGCTTTGAATTTGTGACGACCGACGCCGCGGGAGTGACGGGTGGCCGCTCTGCGATGACGAGCGGTCAGGACAACCCGAGCGCTTTGCCCGCCTGGGTGCGGAAACGCCGGCTCAGGTTGAGCCGGGTGCCATCGCGCAGCACCACTTCGGCGTTGCCGTTGAACAGCGGATGGATTTCGTGGACGCGGTCGACGTTCACGACGATGCCGCGATGGATGCGCAGGAACTTCGCGGGATCGAGTACTTCCTGCAGGTGCCGCAGTGTCTCGCGATGCAGGTGGGACGCGCCCCTGGTGTGGATGCGCACGTAATTGCCTTCGGCGCCGATCCAGTCGACCTCTTCGACGGCAATCACGCGGATGTGTTCGCCCACGTGCACACTCAGGCGCTGCAGCCACCGTTCGCTTCCGCCGGGCGCAGACGGGTCGCCGGCGTCGACGTGCATTCCGCGCCAATGCCGCTTGACCCGCGCGATCGTGCGGTCGAAACGATCCTGGTCGATCGGCTTCAACAAATAATCCAGCGCATTGGCGTCGAACGCGCGCAACGCATGCTGGCCGTAGGCGGTCGCGAACACCACCATCGGCAGCGCGCCAGGCTGCAATTCGTGCAGCAGATTGAAGCCATCCAGGCCCGGCATGCGGATGTCCAGGAACATCAGGTCTGGCTTGAGCGCTTCCACCGCCTGCATGGCCTCGGCTGCATTGCCGCACTCACCCACCACCGTGACGTCGGGATGCGATGCCAGCGCCTGCCGCAGTGCCAGCCGCGCCAGCACCTCGTCGTCCACCAGCAGCGTGCGGATCGATGGCACGCTCATGCCGCACGCGCCACAGTCGCGGCCCGGAACGGCATGCGCAGCGCCACGCGTGTCCCACCGCCTTCGCGTTCACGCATGTCGAACGATGCCGCATCGTCGAATTGCATCCGCAGGCGTTCGCGCGTGGTACCGAGGCCGACGCCATCTATCGCGCCGCCACCGGGCAAGCCAAGTCCGTCGTCTTCGACAGACAGGTGCAAATGCGCGCCTTCGCGATGCGCCCGAATCAACAAGTTGCCGGGCGTGGTCTTGTCCAGCAATCCGTGGCGCAGCGCGTTTTCCACCAGCGGCTGCAGGATCATGCCGGGCACGGCGGCATCCAGGGTGTCTTCGGCCACATCGAAACGCGTTGCCAAACGATCGCCGAAACGTTCTTGCTGGATTTCAAGATAGCAGCGTACCAACTCCAGCTCGTGCGACAAAGGCACCAACGGCGCGTGGCGTTCCTCAAGCGTCAGCCGCAGCAGGTCGCTCAGTCGCGCGATCATCCTCCGCGCTCGCATGGGCTCGGCCAACGCCAATGCCGATATGGCGTTCAACGTGTTGAACAGAAAGTGCGGTTGCAACTGCATGCGCATCGCGTGCAATTGGGATTGCATCAGTTGCGTCTCCAGTTGCGCGCTGTGCAGGCGCTCGTCACGCAGGTGGCGCCGGGAGTCCATGCCACGCAGCACCGCCAGGATGAGCCAATAGGTCAACTGCGCGAAATAGAAATTGAACACGAATTCTTGCCGCAGGTATTCCCCAAAGCTATGGACGGTGGTGAGGCTTGATCCCCAAATCGTCCAGAACACGCCGACCCGGATCAGCACTTGCGCCAGCGCCATCGCAATGCTGACAGGCACATGCACAAGGCAGAAACGCCGCCAGCCCTCGCTGGCGGTTTGTCGTCCAAGCCGCGCGATCACCGGCACCAGCAGCATCCACAACCAGAAGCTGGCGAGGTACCACGTCGCGAGCCGGCCCCAATTCGCCGCCTGGCCTTCGCTGAGATCGGACAAGCCGGCGCTGAACGCGTACGACAGTCCGAGCAGCGTCCAGAAACCGAAGGCCAGCGCCGACGGCTTGATGCGCGAAGAGATGATGGGATCGGACATGACGGGGCGCAGTGTGCATGCGGCGCCTGCCGAGGAAAAGCCCTCGACGTCGTGCGCGAACGCGCAATCCGGGAGCTTCAATCCTCCCGTCACGGATTCTCGATCGCTGGTCCGCGCCACGATACCGCTCGTCACAAAACGGTGGAGGATCACCCCGATGCTCCGCAGATTGGTGCGAACGGCGCATTCGCCGCCAACGGAGGTGACATGTCACACCCAATGCGTTTCTCGATGGCCATCGCGGCGCTCTGCCTGGTTCTCGTTGCGACCGCAGGCACCCCCGCAGCCGCAGGCGAGGCAAGCTCGTCCGCCGACGAGGCTGCGCGCACGGACGCTGCCGTGATCGCGGTGGACGATCATTGGATGAAAGCGGAAGTGAACGGCGACACCACGTGGCTGGACGCCATGCTGATGCCCGACTACTACTCGATCAGTTCGGAAGGCAGGATGCTGGACAAGCCGACGCTGCTTGCGCACGCGCAGAAGAACCGCGGCTCGGACGATATGCGTAAAAAGGTCGACGCCTGGATCAAGACCCACCCGACCCGCAAGTCGGTCGTGATGCACGGCGATGTCGCGATCCTTTCATTTTCCGACCCGGCGACCGGACGCGTCCGCTCGTCCGACATCTTCATCTACATGGACGGCGGCTGGCACGCGTTGTATTCGCAGCATGCGAAGGTCGAATGAGCCGCAGGCGGGGCGCGCGCGTTCAGCGTGGACGCGCCGCCGGCCTCGCCTGCCGCAACGTGTCGAGCTTTTCCCTGATCTTCGCCTCGATGCCGTTCGCGGTCGGCGCGTAGAACTCGGTGCCGACGAGTGCATCGGGCAGACACTGCTGGTCCAGCGCGACGCCGCCTTCCACATCGGGATCGTACTGGTAGCCCTTGCCGTAGCCGAGTCCCTTCATCAACTTGGTCGGCGCGTTGCGCAGGTGCATGGGCACTTCCAATGTCCCGCTTTCGCGCACGTTGGCGCGCGCCGCGCCGTAGGCGACGTAAGCCGCGTTGCTCTTGGGCGCCATCGCGAGGTACAGCGCCGCTTCGGCAAGCGCGAGTTCGCCTTCGGGCGAACCCAACCGTTCGTAGGTGTCCCACGCGTGCAACGTGAGTTGCCACGCACGCGGATCGGCCAGCCCGATGTCTTCGACGGCCATCCGCACCATCCGCCGCGCGAGGTACAGCGGTTCACAGCCGCCATCCAGCATCCGCACCAGCCAGTACAGCGCAGCGTCGGGATCGGACGAACGCACGGACTTGTGCAATGCCGAGATCTGGTCGTAGAACTGCTCGCCGCCCTTGTCGAAACGGCGCGTGCGATCGGCCAGCACCTGCTGCAGCGTCGATTCTTCGATGCGGTTTTCGTGCGCCAGCTCGGCCGCGATTTCGAGGAACGTGAGCGCGCGCCGCACGTCGCCATCGGCGGCTTTCGCCATCAGTGACAATGCTTCATCATCGACCTGAAGGTACAGCGCGCCGAGCCCGCGTTCGTCGTCCGCCAGCGCGCGTTTCAATGCGACGACGATAGCGTCGGAACCCACCGCGTCCATCACGTGCACGCGGCAGCGCGACAGCAGCGCGGAATTCAATTCGAACGATGGATTCTCGGTGGTCGCGCCCACGAACACGATCACGCCGCGCTCGATGTGCGGCAGGAACGCGTCCTGCTGGGCCTTGTTGAAGCGATGCACCTCGTCCACGAACAGCACGCTGCGCCGGCCCTGTGCGTACAGCGCTTCGGCTTCGGCCAGCGCCTTGCGAACGTCGGCGAGCCCCGACAGCACCGCGGAAATCGCCTGGAAGTGCGCATCCGCGTACTGCGCGACCAGCAATGCCAGCGTGGTCTTGCCGCAGCCGGGCGGTCCCCACAACACCATCGAATGCACGCTGCCCGCCTCCAGCGCACGCCGCAGCGCGCTGCCCTTTCCGAGCAGGCGATCCTGCCCCACGATTTCGTCCAGCGTGCGCGGGCGCATCCGCTCCGCCAGCGGCTTCAGCGCATCGGATTCGGGGAACAGAGCGCTGCTGGTTGGGGTGACGGTTCGACGTGGCATACCGACATCTTAGGGAATCCCGTCGTTGAGCGGGATCAGCCCTCGACGATAGCAACGGCGCCACGCCGATGCCGGTAGATGACGTAGGCGATGCCGACGAGACCCGTCAGGACGGCCGGCGCCAGCAAGGTGCGTTCCTGCCAGTACGGAAATGCGAGTGCGCTGGCAACGCCACCACAGAAAAACCCGGAAAACAGTGCGCCGTAGAGCTTCACCCTGCGCAGGTCCACTTCTGCACCGCGCAGCCACTGGCCAAAGAACGTGCCGAGATCGGTGACGATGCCCGATACGTGGCTGGTACGCACCACCGCGCCGCTGAAGGTTCCGGCCATCGCGTTCTGCAATCCGGATGCAGCTGCCGCGAGCCATAATCCCGCATCGACTTGCCGGTGCAGCAACGGCACGGCGATGAACAACAGCGCCGATTCGGTGGCCAGTGCCACACCGTAACGGCGGCCCAGGCGCAGCGCGCTATCGCCGGTGATGAAACCGCTGAGCGCGCAGCCCGCAAAAAAGGCCAGCAGCACCATGCCGAAATGCAGCAGATTTCCGGCATCCCCATCCGCTGCGGCGATGCCGAGCAGCGAAGTGGTGCCGGTCATGTGCGTGATCGCCTGATGGCGAAAACCGAGATAGCCCGCTGCGTTGATCATGCCGGCGATGAACGCCAGCACGATGCCGCCGTAAAGCACCCAGCGCGGGAGTCTGGAAATCACGCGCGCGGTGAATCAATGCCGGGCGCTGGCATCGCCCACCACGTCGGCACCCTTGGGCGGCACGAAGGCAAACGTGTCCGCCGGCAACGACGGATTGCGTTCCCAGCCGGAGAACGCGATTTCGGTGCGATTGCCCAGCGTGTCCTTGAACACCATCCGGCGCGGACCCGATGCATCGAAACCGATCTCGGCGTATTCGAATTGCGGATCCTTGCTGCGCGAAACCAGGCGCAACCATTCGAGGCCATCGCGCGTGCCGGCATCCGTTGCCTTGAACTCGGTGTCGAGTTGGGAGAGGTCGGTCAGTACGGTCAGCGGGCTGTGCGCTTCCTCGGCGCCCTGGTCACGCACCGTCACTTGCTGGAGATCGGGTTCGTAGACCCACACCTTCCTGCCATCGGCGACGATCAATTGCTGGTAGGGATCGGTGACCTGCCAGCGGAACAGGCGCGGCACCTCGAGCGCCAGCATGCCGTTGCTGGAGCCGTTGACGTTGCCATGCGCGTCGTACACCGTCTGGCTGAAATTGCCGCGCAGCGAATGCAGCCCATGAGCGAACGCATCGAGTCGTGCGCGCGCGCCGGTGGCGGCGAGGGCGGTGCCGGCGAACAGTGACAATGCAACCAGCAGGATCAATTTGCGCATGACACATTCCTATGAGGAAGCATTCGAAGCGGCTCTTGTGAAAAGTCAGGCCATGGATGGCCGTGGTAGCGCCTGGGAACCGAAGGAACTGGCGCTTGACGAATGCATGAAAAGGCAGCGATCAGGGATGATCGCACAACTATGATGGAGGTGGCGGCGCGATGACCTCGCGCTGCCCATTGTGCTGCGGCGCCGTCACGACGCCCTCCTGTTCCATCTGCTCGATCAGCCGCGCGGCGCGGTTGTAGCCGATGCGCAGGTGCCGCTGCACGCCGGAAATCGATGCGCGCCGGCTGGTGGTGACGATCTGCACGGCCCGGTCGTACAACGCGTTGTCGTCGCCGGAACTTTCTTCTTCCGGCAAGCCGGATTCGTTGATGACCTTGCCATCGCCAAGCGCCTGCACTTCTTCCAGCACGCCCTCGATGTAACTCGGCTCGCCCTGGGTTCGCAGCCACTCGACGACCTTGTGCACGTCATCGTCGCCCACGAACGCACCGTGCACGCGTTCGGGCGTCGCGGTGCCGGGCGGCAGGTACAGCATGTCACCGTTGCCGAGCAATGTTTCCGCGCCGGACTGGTCGAGGATGGTGCGCGAATCGATCTTCGATGAAACCTGGAACGCGATTCGCGTCGGAATGTTGGCCTTGATCAAGCCGGTGATCACGTCCACCGACGGGCGCTGCGTCGCGAGGATCAGATGCACGCCGGCCGCACGTGCCTTCTGCGCGAGCCGCGCGATCAGTTCCTCGACCTTCTTGCCGACGATCATCATCATGTCGGCGAATTCGTCGATGATCACCACGATGAACGGCAACGGCTCCAGCGGCTGCGCCTTGTCTTCCGGCGCATCGGGATTGGCCTTGAACAACGGATCGGGCAGCGGCTGGCCCGCGGCTTCGGCGTCGCGCACCTTCTTGTTGAAGCCGGCCAGGTTGCGCACGCCGACCGCCGCCATCAGCTTGTAGCGGCGCTCCATCTCGGCGACGCACCAGCGCAACGCGTTGGCGGCCTCCTTCATGTCGGTGACGACGGGGGCCAGCAGATGCGGAATCCTGTCGTACACCGACAGCTCCAGCATCTTCGGGTCGATCATGATCATGCGCACGTCGGCCGGCTTGGCCTTGAACAGCAGCGACAGCACCATCGCGTTCAACGCCACCGACTTGCCCGAACCCGTGGTGCCGGCCACCAGCAGGTGCGGCATCTTCTGCAGGTCGACCACCACCGGACGGCCGCCGATGTCCTTGCCCAGCGCCAGCGACAACGGCGAGCGTGCATCGCCGTATTCGCGCGAGCTGAAGATTTCCGACAGGTACACCGTCTCGCGGTGCGCGTTGGGAATCTCCAGGCCGATCACGTTCTTGCCGGGAATCACGTCGACCACGCGCACGCTGACCAGCGACAGGCCGCGCGCGATGTCCTTGTCGAGCGAGGAAATCTGGCTGCCACGCACACCCGGCGCAGGTTCCAGCTCGAAGCGCGTGATCACGGGCCCCGGATGCGCTGAAACGACGTGCGCGTCGATCCGGAAATCCTTGAGCTTCATTTCGACCTGGCGCGACAGCACCTCGAGCGTTTCCTCGGAATAGCCCTTGCCCGATTGCGGCTGCGGCTCTTCCAGCAACGACAGCGGCGGCAATTCGCCTTCCGACGCCGCGCCGGTGAACAATGGAATCTGCGTCTCGCGCCTGGCGCGTTCGCTTTTCACGATCGGCGCGGGCGCGGGTTCGATCCGCACGGGTTCGCGCTTGGCCCTGCGCGCGCTGTCTTCCTTGCGCGCGGTTTCGCGTTCGACACG
>DATNAW010000087.1:0-6982 GCA_035572335.1 Rhodanobacteraceae bacterium | reverse complement strand
TCGCGTCGTTGAATATCGGCACGAGTGGGATCGCATGCGCACCGATGCGGCGAAGTTCAAGGCATTCCGCTTCCACGCGCACCGCAGCGGGGCGCCGCTGCACCAGCGACAGGTGTACGTGCTGGTGATCGGTGAAAGCAGCCGTCGCGCGAACTGGCAGTTGTTCGGTTATGACCGCGCGACCAATCCCGAGTTGTCGCAACTCGCGAACCTGGTGCCGCTGACGCACTTCATCACCACGTGGCCGGAATCGATCGCGGCGATTCCGATGATCCTGACGCGCCGCAAGCCGGAGATGGCCTGGGACGCGCCGTGGCACGAAGCTTCCATCCTGCGCGCGATGCAGGAAGCCGGTTACGGGACCTACTGGATTTCCAACCAGCAGGCGATCGGCGAATTCGATTCGCCGGTGTCGATGTACGCGTACGAGGCCGAACACGTGGAATGGCTGAACCACGCTTCGTGGACCGCGCCGGGGAGTTACGACGGCGATCTGGTGCAGCCGCTGGAGGACGCGCTGCATGCATCGGACAAGGATCTCTTCATCGTGCTGCACATGATGGGCAGCCACGTGAAATACGATTACCGCTACCCGCCCGCATTCGAACACTGGAAACCGACGCAGTTGTCGCCGCCGGGCCAAGGCAGCACGATCGAGCGCGTGCGCAACAGCTACGACAACACGATCCTGTATACCGACCACGTGCTGGCGCAGGTGATCGATGCGCTGAAGCAGAGCGGCGCGGTCACGGCGCTGTGGTTCGAATCCGATCATGGCGAACTGATCCCGACGCCGACCTGCGACAAGGAAGGCCACGGCGTCGGCACCATCCCCGAGTACGAAATCCCCGCGTTGTTCTGGTATTCGAATGCCTACCAGCAGCATTTCCCGCAACGCGTCGCGACCTTGCGCGCCCACGCAGGCAAGCGCACGCTCTCGGCGGACACCTTCGAGTCGCTGATCGACATGGCTGGCGTGACGTTTCCCTCGCACGACGAAACGTGGAGCCTGTTCAGCCCGGCATGGCACTACCACACGCGCTGGGTCGCGCAGACGCGTCACATCGATTTCGACACCGCGCGCTTCGACAAGACCTGCCAGCGTGTGTTGCCGGGCACGTCCGGCAGCGAAGACGACAATGACGACGACGAATGACGCGCCGCGCCGCGGCGTGCGTCACTGCGTGGTGGCGCTCACCGGCGGTGTGGCATCCGGCAAGAGCGCGGTGGCGCGGCGTTTCGAAGCGCTCGGCATCCATGTTTACGACGCCGACGTTGCCGCACGCGAAGTCGTCGCGCCGCGCGAACCCGCACTCGCGGAAATCGAGTTCGTGTTCGGTACTGGGGTCTTGAGCGCGGATGGAAGCCTTGATCGACGCGCGATGCGCGAACGCGTGTTCGCCGACCCCGAAGCGCGCAGGAAGCTGGAGGGCATCATCCATCCGCGCGTACGCGCCTGGCTGCGCCGCCGGGTCGGGATGGATCGCGGACCGTATTGCATGCTCGCGATCCCCCTGCTGGTGGAAAACCGCGAGCATTACGCGTGGGTCGACCGGGTGCTGGTGGTGGACGCGCCGCAGGCGCTGCAGATCGAGCGCCTGATGCGGCGCGATGGCATGGACCGCGAAGCCGCGCAGCGGATGCTTGCCGCGCAATCGTCGCGCCAACAACGCCTGGCGATTGCGGACGACCTGATCGTGAACGATGGCGAGGAAGCCGCGCTGGATGCGCAGGTCGCGGCGCTGCATGCGCGCTATCTCGAAATTTGCGCGCGCACAAACGCTCGTTGAGTCTTCCCTCTCCCGGGAGAGGGTGGCGCGCAGCGCGGGGTGAGGGTCCGGGCCCGAATAATGCCCGGATGGGTGCGCGAGATTCGTACCCTCACCCCTGCCCCTCTCCCGAGAGGAGAGGGGTTGAAGCAAATGCGCGAATCCCGGCGACGCCTTGGGCGCCAGCCGTGCGCGCGCGCTCGAGGTCATCCGGCCCGACGCCACCCAATGCGTAAACGGGCAACCGCGCGCCGGCGACGAGCTGTGCGAAGCGCTCCCAGCCAAGTGGCGCAGTGTCAGGATGCGAGGCTGTCGCGCATACGGGCGACAAGGTCGCGAAATCCGCGCCGAGATGTGCAGCGAGTGCCAGCTCCTCCGCGTCGTGGCATGACGCACCGACCCACGCGTTCCGCGGCAGCGGCCGCTGGTACAGCTCCCGCAGTTGGGCGGCCTTGAGATGCACGCCGATGCCCAGCTCGCGTGCAAGGGTAATGTCGTGGCTGACCAGCACGGACTCCCGCGCATGCGGCTCCGCAGCGACGACGCGTTCGACCATGCTTCTGACGTCTGCCCGCGTCGCGCCCGACATGCGCAACTGCAGCAGCGCGCCGCCGCGCCCATGCTCGGTCGGCGCGGTGTCGGTGATTACATAAAGCGGCGGCAAGCGCAGCGCGGCGAGTATCGGCGCATCGGCCGCCGGCATTTCCGCGGCGTCCATGTCGCGCAAGCCGACCCAGCGCAAGGGATGACCTTCTCGCGCACGCGGCTCGCCGCGCCAGCCGGTGATCCGCAACGCGTGCAGGCGCACGGATTTTTCGGCGTAATCCCACGGGATCGAAATCACAGGCGTGCTGCCGTGGACTTCGATGCCGAGCTCTTCTTCCAGTTCGCGGACCAACGCCTGCGCGACGGTTTCGCCGGGCTCGATCTTGCCGCCGGGGAATTCCCACAGGCCCGCCAGGTGTTTGCCCGGCAGGCGTTGCATCAGGAGGACGCGGCCCTGCGCGTCCGTGAGGATGCCTGCCGCGACTTCGATCATCGGCGTTCGTAATCGACGAAATCAAAGGCAAGTGGATGTTTCGCATCGGCAGGATGATGCTCGCGCACAATCTCGCGCCACGCCGTCGGGTCGAACCGCGGGAAAAAAGTATCCGCGTCCGCCGTCGCGGTGTCGATTTCGGTCAGGTGCATGCGCGTGGCGCGCGGAAGCGTCAAGGCATAGACCTCGCCGCCGCCGATCACCATCAGATCGGCGTCGCCCGCGCGTGCCAGCGCTTCGTCCAGTGAACGCACGACGACTTGTCCTTCGAATGGTGCGGCCTTTGCGCGGGTCAACACCAGATTGGGGCGCCCCGGAAGCACACGTCCAATCGCCAGCGCGGTTTTGCGGCCCATCAGCACGGGCTTGCCGAGCGTGAGCGCCTTGAAACGCTTCAGGTCGTCGGGCAGATGCCACGGCATCGCGCCGCCGCGGCCGATCGCGTAGTTGCGATCGAGTGCGGCGACAAGCACGACGCCCGGCATGCGCGTCAAACCGCCACCGGCGCGCGTATCGCCGGATGCGGGTCGTAATCGACGACGCGGATGTCTTCGAAGCGGAAGTCGAACAGCGATTGCACGTCGGAATTCAGCACCAGCTTCGGCAATGGACGCGGCGTGCGGGTCAACTGCTCCTGCGCCTGCTCGACGTGATTCGAATAGAGATGCAGGTCGCCGAAAGTGTGCACGAAGTCGCCGCGTTCCAGCCCGCAGACCTGCGCCATCATGCACGTGAGCAGCGCGTAACTGGCGATGTTGAAAGGCACGCCGAGGAAAATGTCGGCCGAGCGCTGGTAGAGCTGGCACGACAGTTTTCCATTCGCGACGTAGAACTGGAACAGCGCGTGGCACGGCATCAGCGCCATCCGGTCGAGTTCGCCCACGTTCCATGCCGACACGATCATGCGGCGCGAATCGGGGTTGCGCTGGATCTGCTCGATGACCTGCGTGATCTGGTCGATGCTGCGCCCGTCGGGCGTGGGCCACGCGCGCCATTGCTTGCCGTACACCGGACCGAGATCGCCTGACGCGTCGGCCCACTCGTCCCAGATGCTGACGCCGTGTTCCTTCAAGTACGCGATGTTGGTGTCACCGCGCAGGAACCACAGCAACTCGTGCACGATCGACTTGACGTGCACCTTCTTGGTGGTGAGCAGCGGGAACCCGTCGGCAAGGTCCATGCGGATCTGGCGGCCGAACACGGAGCGCGTGCCGGTGCCGGTGCGGTCGTCCTTGCGGGCGCCGTTTTCCAGCACGTCACGGAGCAGGTCGAGGTAGAGGCGCATTGAACAGGAACAGGCAAAGGAATCGGAAGAAGGATAGCAGCCGGGCCAGCGCGTCTGTTCCCGGCGCCCGTCCTGCGCCAAATTCAGCGTCGGTTCGGGTAGGCTTGGCCGATCGTTCCGCTACAGGGGTGCTCCCCAGCCATGAATTCCGCCATGCCCGCCGTCTCGAGGACGCGCTCGTTTTCCACCGTGTTCCTGATCGAACTGTGGGAGCGCTTCGGCTTCTACGGCATGCAGGCGCTGATCGTCTACTACATGGTGCAGCGCCTCGGTTTCGACGACACGCGCGCGAACCTGGTGTGGAGCGCGGCGGCCGCGCTGATCTACGTGGCGCCGGCGATCGGCGGCTGGGTGGGCGACGGCATCCTCGGCACGCGCCGCACGATGCTCACCGGCGCCGTGATCCTGGCGATCGGCTACGGCTTGATCACCGTCCCGAGCGCAAGCCCGACCTTCCTGTATTTCTCGCTGGGCGTGATCGTGGTCGGCAACGGCCTGTTCAAGCCCAACGCCGGCAACCTGGTGCGCAAGATCTACGAGGGCGACGACAGCAGGATCGATGCGGCCTTCACCATCTACTACATGGCGGTCAACGTCGGCTCGACCATTTCGATGCTGCTGACGCCGTGGATCAAGGACTACGTCAACAGCGTGTACCACAACGAGTTCGGCTGGCACGCGGCGTTCGGCGTGTGCTGCATCGGCCTGATCGTGGGCCTCGTGAACTTCTTCTTCATGCGCGCGTCGCTGGCGCACATCGGCTCTGACCCGGATTCCCACCCGTTCAACTGGCTGAAGCTGCTCAAGGTGCTGGTCACGGGCGCGGTGCTGGCGGTCGTGGCGGCCTTCATCCTGAAGCACGAAGCCGTCGCCCGTTGGTTCGTCATCTTCGCGGCGCTCGCGCTGCTGGCGATCTTCGTGTACCTGATCGCGGCGAGCCAGCGCGGCGAGCGCGCCGGCTTGGCGGCGGCGCTGATCCTGACCATCCAGACCATCTTCTTTTTCATCTTCTACCAGCAGATGCCGACCTCGCTGGCGCTGTTCGCGCTGCGCAACACCGACTTCAACTGGAGCGTGTTCGGCGTGCACCTGTTCACATGGCTGCCGGGCCAGTACCAGGCCTTGAACCCGATCTGGATCATGATCCTCTCGCCGATCCTGGCGTGGATCTACACCGCCGCCGGCAAGCGCGGCAAGGATTTGTCGATCGCATCCAAGTTCGCGCTGGGTTTCGCGATGGTCGCGGCGGGCTATTTCGTCTACGGCCTGGCCGGCCATTTCGTCAACGAGCCGGGCAAGGCCTCGTCGTGGGTGCTGATCTGGGGCTACGGCCTGTACTCGCTGGGCGAGTTGCTGGTCAGCGGCTTGGGCCTCGCGATGATCGCGCGCTACGTGCCGGCGCGGATGGGCGGGTTCATGATGGGCGCCTACTACGTCGGCGTCGGCATCTCGCAGTACCTCGGCGGACTGGTGGCCAACTTCGCCGCGGTACCGCAAAACGTGACCGACCCGATGCAGACGCTGCCGATCTACACGTCGCTGTTCACCAAGCTCGGCTGGGCGGGTGTGGCCTGCACCGCGATCGCCATCGTCGTGATATGGCCGATGAAGCATCTGTCGCGGGCGCATGCCGCGCACGTCTCCGACGATCCATCCGGAGTGCCCACGGTCGCCGCCGAGCGGTAACGCCTGGTGACAGACGTCATGTCGGGCGCCATGCCGTCCGGCATGGGCGTTCCTGCGCCTGATCGGCTATTTTGGCGCCGTCGCGACCGCGCGGCGAACCACTTGCCGCGTTCACGGTCGAACTCACGCATTCAGCTACCTGGACAGCACTCGCATGTCGCGAACCAAATGGATCCTGACGATTGTCGGCGTCGTCATCGTGGCACTGATCCTGTGGCGTATCTTCTCCGGCCCCGGCAAGGCGAACTTCGGCGCCGGCGGCCCGGAGGAAGCCGTGCCCGTCACCGTGGTCCCGGCGACGCCGCAGAACGTGCCGGTGTACCTGACCAGCCAGGGCACCGTGCAGGCGCTCAACACCGTCAGCGTGCAGCCGCAGGTCGGCGGACAGTTGCTGAAGCTCGATTTCACCGAAGGCGGCCCCGTCAAGAAGGGACAGGTGCTGGCCGAGATCGATCCGCGCACGCTGCAGGCGCAACTCGACCAGGCCATCGCCAAGCGGGCGCAGGACCAGACGCAACTCGCCACCGCCCGCGCCAACTACGAGCGATCGGAAGACCCGAAGTACAAGCAGTACGTCGCCCAGATCGACCGCATCACGCAGAAGAACACCGTGTCGCAATACCAGGCCGCGGTCGCCGCCGACAACGCCAGCATCCAGGACACCCAGGTACAGCTGGGTTTCACCAAGATCACCTCGCCCATCGACGGGCTGGCCGGTATCCGCCAGGTTGATCCCGGCAATGTCATCACCACCTCGACCACCATCGTCACCGTCACGCAGACTCAGCCGATCTACGTGATCTTCACGCTCGCCGGCAAATACCTCGACGAAGTGCGCGCCGCGCAGGCCAAGGCGCCATTGACGGTGTCGATCCTCGATGCGTCCAACAAGGTGATCGAGGGTGACGGCAAGCTGCTGGTGATCGGCAACCAGATCGATCCGTCCACGGGTTCCTTCCAGTTGAAGGCCGAGTTCCCCAATGGCCAGAACCAGCTTTTCCCCGGCCAGTACGCCAATACGCAATTGAAGGTAAGCATCGACGCCGACGCGCTGGTGGTGCCGACCGCGGCGGTGCAGCGCGGACCGAACGGCGATTACGTGTGGCTGATCACCGACAAGCGCCCAGCGAATGCCGCGCCTGAGGGTTCGGCGCCCGCGGCAAGCGGCAAACGGCATCGTGGCAAACGCCCCCCGGGCAGCGC
>DATNAW010000086.1:0-12073 GCA_035572335.1 Rhodanobacteraceae bacterium | reverse complement strand
AGGCGGTGAAAGTCGTGATCCTGGGCCAGGATCCCTACCACGGTCCCGGTCAGGCGCACGGGTTGTGCTTTTCCGTGCGGCCGGGCGTGCCGGTGCCGCCATCGTTGCAGAACATCTTCAGTGAAATCGAGGGGGACCTCGATATTGCACGCCCCGATCATGGCTGCCTGACCCCGTGGACGCGGCGCGGCGTGTTATTGCTGAACTCCGTGCTGACGGTGCAGGCCGGCATGGCGGGTGCGCACCAAGGCAAGGGTTGGGAAGGCTTCACCGACAAGGCCATCGACGAGCTGAACCGTGGACGCGATGGCCTGGTCTTCCTGCTGTGGGGCAGCTACGCGCAGGCCAAGGGCAAGCTGATCGACACCCGCCGCCATTTAGTGCTGAGGGCTCCGCACCCCTCGCCGCTGTCGGCGCATCGCGGCTTCTTGGGTTGCCGGCATTTTTCCAAGACCAATCAGTACCTTGAAGCCAATGGTCAGACGCCGGTGGACTGGTCCTTGCCGCCCAGGAGCGCCTTGGAAGCATGACTTCTGGCGGCTTGTGTTTCCTGTACTGGCGAGTATAATTTCATCCATCACCCTCACGGCGAAGCCTCTCCCCAACATCGGGGACCGCGCGGGAACCTTCACGAGGGCTTGGCACTCTCACGATTAGAGTGCCAATACAGACGAGGGTACAACCCATGAGTGAAGCCTTGGTCGCCAACAACCTGCCCATCCCCAGCGTGGTTGGCAGCCTCGACGCATACATCGGTGCGGTGCATCGCATTCCGGTGCTGGCCGTCGAGGAAGAGCAGGATCTCGCGCACCGCTACCGCGACGAAGAAGACCTTGATGCGGCGCGCAAGCTGGTGATGTCGCACCTGCGTTTCGTGGTGCACGTCGCGCGTGGCTATTCCGGTTACGGCCTGCAGATGGCCGACCTGATCCAGGAAGGGAACATCGGCCTCATGAAGGCCGTCAAGCGTTTCGACCCCGACCACGGCGTGCGTCTGGTCAGCTTCGCGGTGCATTGGATCCGCGCCGAGATGCACGAATTCATCCTGCGCAACTGGCGCATCGTGAAAGTGGCCACCACCAAGGCCCAGCGCAAGCTGTTCTTCAACCTGCGCAAGTCGAAGAAGCGCCTCGGTTGGATGAACATGCAGGAAGTGCGCGCGGTCGCGAAAGACCTGGGTGTGCCCGAGGCGACCGTGCTCGAAATGGAGTCGCGCCTGTCCGGCCGTGACGTCGGTTTCGACGCGCCCACCGAGTCCGACGACGATGCACCGCCCGCGCCGGTCGCATACCTGGAAGACCACGGCGCCGATCCATACCTGCAGCTGGCCGACGCGGATCAGGAGGAGCACCAGCTTGACACGTTGCAGCAGGCGATGGCGAAGCTGGACGATCGCACCCGCGACATCATCCGCCGCCGCTGGCTGGACGAAGACAAGGCCACGTTGCAGGACTTGGCCGATGAATACGGCGTGTCGGCCGAACGCATCCGCCAGCTCGAAGCGAACGCGATGAAGAAGATGCGCGGAGCTTTCGCTGCATAGAGACGTTGCCTTGCCGGTAACGAAAACGGCCCGAGTGATCGGGCCGTTTCCATTTGGGATCAATAAAGATCCACGGGATCGACATCGATCGACCAGCGCAATCCGCGCGACTGCGGCAAGCCGTGCAACTGCGGAAGCCACGCGACGAGCGCATGGCGAAGCGCCGGGCGGTGCCCGGATTCCAGCAGCAGTTGCGCGCGATGGCGACCGGCGCGCAGCGGCATCGGTGCGGCGAAAGGCCCGTTGATGCGCAGGGCTTTGCCGCTACCGGATTGTGCAAGCGCATCCCGCGCGGCGCCCATGAAATCATCCAGCGCTTGGCGTTGCGCGCTTTCCGCACGCAGCAACGCCATGTGCGTGAAGGGTGGCAGCCCCGACGCAAGCCGCTCGCCGAGTTGCAGTGCCGCTGCGGTGTCATAACCGCCCTTCAGTAGCGTCGTCAGCAGTGGATGGTCTGGTTCGTGGGTCTGCAACCACACTGCGCCGGGTTTGTCGGCGCGGCCCGCGCGCCCTGCGACCTGCACGATCAATTGCGCCAGCCGCTCGCCCGCATGGAAATCGACGCTATGCAGGCCTTCGTCCACGCCCACGATCGCGACCATGGTGAGGTTGGGCAGGTCGTGTCCCTTGGCGAGGATTTGCGTGCCGACCAGGATCGCGGGTTGGTCGTCCGCAAGGCGGTCGAGCAGTTTCGCAAAACCGTCACGCTGGCGCGTGCTTTCACGGTCGACGCGCAACACTGGAACGTTCGGATGACGGGCGGCGAGCGCTTCCTCCAATCGCTCGGTGCCTTGGCCCTGGGGGATCAACGCATCGACGTGGCAATACGGACACGCATCCGGCGCGCGTTCGGTGTGTCCGCAGTGATGGCACAGCAGTTGTCGGCGCCCGCGATACAGCGTCAGCGGCTTTTCGCACTTCGGGCACCTGGCGTACCAGCCGCAGGCGTGGCACAGCAGCACGGGTGCGTAACCGCGGCGGTTCTTGAACACCAGCGCCTGCTCGCCGCGCGCGAGGGTCGCATCCAGCGCATCCAGCAATGCGGGCGAGAGGCCATGGGCGAGCTTGAGGCCGCGCAGATCCAGCACGTGCACGGGCGAAGGCTGCCGCGCATGCACCCGCTGGCGCAGACGCACCCGCGTGTAGCGCGCGGCTTCGACGTTGGCCAGCGTTTCCAGCGACGGCGTGGCGCTGCCCAGCACGATCGGAATGTCCAGCGATTGCGCACGCATCAGCGCGAAGTCGCGCGCGTGGTAGCGGAAGCCTTCCTGTTGCTTGTATGAGGCGTCGTGTTCCTCGTCCACGACCACCAAGCCCGGTTTCGTCAGTGGCGCGAATACTGCCGAGCGCGTGCCCAGCACGATTGCCGCGGTGCCGGAACGCGCGTCCAGCCACGCGCGTGCGCGCTCGCCCTCGGCGAGGTTGGAATGCAGCACAGCGATTCGCGCATCGAAGCGTGCGCGCAGGCGGCGCAGCGCCTGCGGCACCAGGCCAATTTCCGGAACCAGCCAAAGCGTCTGGCGACCCTGCTGCAGCGCGCGCTCGGCCAGCCGCAGGTAGATCTCGGTCTTGCCGCTGCCGGTGACGCCTTGCAAAAGGAACGGGCGGAAACCGTCTCCCGCGGAGAGGATCGCCGCCAGCGCGTCGGCCTGTTCGTCGGTCAATATCGGTGAAGCGCCTTCGCGCACGCACGGCGCGCGGATTTCCGGCGCAATGCGCTCGATCAATCCTGCCGTTGCGAGCCGGCGCGCGGCGGCTCGCCAGCCTGGCAGCAGCGTGTCGAGCTCGCTCGCGGACAGCGCGGCATCCGAAAGCGTTTCCAGCAGTGCGGCAGAACCGCCACGCCGCGTGCGTGCATCCCTGGCCGAGGTGCCGGCCGCGGTGGCGCACCAGATTTCCTCGGCGAAGGCATCCTGTGCTGAACCGTTGCGCAAGGCCAGCGGCAATGCACCGAATATGACGTCGCCGATCGCGCCGCACCAATAATCGGCCGCGCGTCGCAATGACACCAACAGCTCGGCGTCGAGCACCGGTTGGTGATCGAGTACGGCATCGATCGATTTCAGACGGTCACTGGAGACATCCGTGTGCGCAGCTGTACCGACGACGATACCTACGCGAGACGAACGGCCGAACGGCACCCGCACGCGGCAGCCTGGCGACAATCCCGACGATTCCGACAGATAGTCGAAAGTTTGCGGCAGTGGCAATGGCAGCGCGACGCGCGCGATCGTGGCTTTGGAGTCGGATTGCCGCGCGGGGCTCATCAGTTAGCGCGGCTTGTTGCCACGGCTTGCAGAAATGACCGATAAGCCGATGAGCCGCTGGCGGTTTTGCGTTTATCCACAAACGTTGTGGATAAGGTTGTGGAAGGACGGCGGGCAAGCGGCCCCCGATGCTCGCTGAATCGGCCCGGCGCACGGATTGGTGAAAAAATCATCATACATGTTTTTATTTTTAAATCAGATAGATATATCGAATGCAGAGTTGGCGCGGCACGGTTTGGAGAGGGCCGCCCCGCCCCCCTCGGGGCGGCCCGCGGTTGTGCAAAACCGCGCGGCTGTGGCGCCATCACGGCGATTCGAGAAGCGTCCGCGAGGCGCGGACCCGTTGCCCGAAACGCGCCAACCCGGCTTCGCGCATGCGCGGGGCATGATGGGCGAGATAGTCGTCCCAAGCCGCCCGGTCCCGCAGCCGGTAGTGGGCCTGGACAATGAATCGTCCCGCCGGCGCGGAAGGTTCGCTGCGGATGAGGATTTCGGCGCCGGTGAAGCCGGGCAGCGCCAGCATTTCGTGCACATGGCCCTCCAGCCAGGCCAGGTACGCCTCGCGCAGGGCGGCCTCCATTTCAAGTTCGACCACGTAGACGATCATGCGCCGGTCAGGCTCAGCAGGGCCACGAACACGAAACCGAACCCGAGCAAGATCGTGTAGCAGAATCCGAGGCTCCAGTATTTCACGTTGGTCATGAACCAGCCTTGCCGGTAGACGCGCTTCTGCATCAGCCACAGGTACACGAAAATCCAGATCCACGTCGCGGTGTCGAGGAGGTCGAAAGGCACGGCCAGCCAGCCGGCATGCGGTTGCAGTACGCGTCGCAACACGCTCAGCACCACCAATACCAGCACCGACATCATCAGGAAGGCGTGGCTGTGCATCGCCACGATCAGGTGCTCCATGTACAGCCGCTTCTTGAAGATGTAGAAGATCTTCAACATCAGTGCGAACACCGGCAGCAACACGAACAGCACCGTGGGCGCGGCGGCGAACATGCCCAGCGAGAATTTGCGGCGGGCGTTTTGCTGGTCCGTCCATGACCCCGAACTCATGGCGTACAACTGTTGCTGCGCATTGCCGATCAGGTCGTTGAGCGAGTCGGTGACGACATTCGGAAGCCAGCCGATCCGGAGGGGTTTGGTATCACGGTTCCAGATGGTGCCCCCGCCGAAGCTTAGGTTGCCGTGCGCAAATGTGCTGTCGTCCGATGACACGGGCGCCCGTGTCTGCCCGGGCGTGGGAACCACCGATACCGTTGGCTTCCCCGAATCGGTCGAGATGGAAATGGCCTTCGCAGGCAGGTGTCCGTAACCGGCGCGCACCGTGATCTGGGCCGCGAAGAACGCCACGATCGCAAGGAAGAATACGAGCCGGAACGGCGTGACGTAACGTGCGCGCCTGCCTGCGAAATAGTCCAGCGTGAGCTTGCCGGGCCGCAGGTACAATGGCACCAGCGTCTTGAAGACGCGTTCGTCGATGTTCAGCACGCTGTCTGCAATGTCGCTCATCACGCTGCTGAAATGCCGCACCATTCCGGTGGTCGGCTGGCCGCAGGCATAGCAGTACTTGCCGTACAACGGCGCACCGCAGTTGTCGCAGTTGCCTCCTGCCGAAGGGAGCGGCGGTACCGGTGTGGCGGGCTGGGTTGTCGTTTCGTGTGACATCGGGTCTTTCCGCAATGCCCCAGATTTTAGCCTTGGACCGCGCCCGTTTTGCGCGCGAGACGCGCGCCACGATCAAACTCGCGCTGCCGCTGATTGCGGGGCAATTGTCCTCGGTCGGCATGAGCGCGGTGGACGTCGCGCTGGCCGGCCATTACAACGCGCACACCCTGGCCGCGGTCGCGGTGGGCGCGAACGTGTGGGTATTGGGATTGGTCAGCGCGGTGGGCGTGATGATGGCGCTGTCGCCGTCGGTGGCGCAGCTGGATGGCGCCAACCGTCGTGGCGAAATCGGTCCGCTGTTCCGGCAGGCGTTGTGGCTGGCTGCCGGCCTGTCGATCGTGTTGTGGTTCGGCGCGCGCCATTCCGGACCGCTGCTGCATTGGATTGGCGTCGATCCTGCGTTGCTGGCGGACGTGCAGGCGTTCCTGCACGCGCTGAGCTGGGGCGCGCCGGGCCTGTGCGGCTATTTCGCCTTGCGCGGCCTCTGCGAAGGTTCCAGCTGGACGCGCCCGACCATGCTGTTCGGCTTGTTCGGACTGGCGGTGCTGGTGCCGCTCGACTGGATCATGATCTACGGCAAGTTCGGCTTCCCGGCGATGGGTGCCGAAGGCAGCGGCATTGCCAACGCGCTGGCCTTGTGGCTGCAATTGCTCGCGTTCATGGCCTACCTGAAATTCGGCAAGCGCTTCCGCGATCTCAATCTGTTCGCGCGCATGGAGCGGCCCGACTGGCACGCGATCCGCCACTTGCTGTGGATCGGCGTGCCGATGGCGGTGACTCTGCTGATGGAGGCCGGGTTGTTCGTGATCTCGGCGCTGCTGATCAGCCGGCTCGGCACCGTCGCGATCGATGGACACCAGATTGCGATCAATGTGGCGTCCGTGACTTTCATGATTCCGCTGGGCCTTGCGCTGGCGGTAACGGTACGTGTCGGCAACGCAGCGGGGCGCGGTGATGCGCATGCGGTGCGTTATGCAGGCGCCTGTGGCGTCGCGCTGACGCTCGTCACGCAGGCGGTTTCGGCGACGCTGATGTTCGCGATTCCGCACGCGATCGCGCATGTCTATTCGGGCGATCCGCGCGTGATCACGCTGGCGGCGCAGTTGCTGATCCTCGCGGGCATCTTCCAGTTTTCCGATGGCATACAAGTCGTGTCGAACGGTGCACTGCGCGGCTTGAAGGACACCCGGATGCCGATGCTGATCACCGCGTTCGCATACTGGGGCGTCGGCATGCCGATCGGCGCATGGCTCGCGTTCGGCGCCGGCCACGGCGTGCGCGGCATGTGGATGGGCCTGATCGCCGGGCTGACCGCGGCGGCGGTGTTGCTGCTGGCGCGCTGGATCGCGCAGACGCGCGGGGAGAAGTGGCGGAGGTTTGCCGTATCGGCAGCCGAACCTTTGGCGTGACGCCGCTCCGGCGCACGGATAATCTTGGCCGACTGGACTCGGCACCTCGGAAATTACCGCATGAGCAGCAATCCACCACGCAGCGGTTTCGCGGGCTTCGTGCGCGCGCTCGGGCGCGGCATCAACATCACGCGACTGGTGATCATCAACGTGATCTTCTTCGGGATTCTGGCGCTGATCCTGGGCCTGGCGTTCCGCGGTGCACCCAAGGTCGGGCCGGATACCGTGCTGCTGCTGCAACCGGAAGGCATGCTGGTCGAGCAATACAGCGTCGATCCCGCGGCGCGCGCGCTGGCGCGTGCGTCGGGCGGCTCCACGGGCCAGGTGCAGGTGCGAGACCTGGTCGCCGCGATCGACCATGCGGCGCGCGATTCGCGCATCACGAAGATCCTGCTCGACCCGTCCAAACTGCAACTCGGGGGCATGGGCGCGCTGGAGGAAGTCGCGGCGGCGCTCGATCGTTTCCGCGACGCGGGCAAGCCGGTGATCGCCTGGGGTACCAATCTCGACCAGATGCAGTACCTGCTGGCCGCGCACGCCAACCAGGTGCTGCTCGATCCCGCGGGTGAAATTTCGGTCACGGGTTTGTCCGGCTACCGCAGCTACTACAAGACCCTGCTGGACAAGCTTGGCATCAGTGCACACCTGTTCCGCGTGGGCGAGTTCAAGTCCGCGGCCGAGCCATTCATCCTCGATGCGCCGTCGCCTGCGTCGCTCGAAGCCGACAAGTACTGGATGGGCGGGTTGTGGAACACTTGGCTCGACGAGGTCGGCAAGCTGCGCCACATCGATCCGGCGACGCTCGGGCAGCAGGTCGACAACCTGCCGGCCGAGATTCCGGCCGCCGACGGCGATGCCGCGCAACTCGCGCTGAAGCTGCACTGGGTCGATGGCCTCGCCACGCGCGAGGACGTCGTCAAGCTGATGCAGAAGCACGGCGTGATCACCGACAACGGGGTCGGCTTCCGCGCGGTCGACCTGGCGCAATACCTGCCGCAGACGATCGACCTCGGCCTCGGCAAGCCGCAGGTCGCGGTGATCGTGGCCGAGGGCGACATCGTCGCCGGCAAGCAGCCGCCCGGGAAGATCGGTGGCGAATCCACCGCGGGGCTGATCCGCGTGGCGCGCGCCGACCGCAACGTGCGCGCGATCGTGCTGCGGGTCGATTCGCCCGGCGGCGAAGCGTTCGCCGCCGAACAGATTCGCCGCGAAGTGGTGCTGGCGGAGCAGTCCGGCAAGCCGGTGGTCGTGTCGATGGGCGACATGGCCGCCAGTGGCGGCTACTGGATCTCGATGAACGCGAATCGCATCTTTGCGGAACCCGACACCATCACGGGTTCCATCGGCATCTTCGGTTTGTACTTCACGGGCGCGGACGGCCTGGCCAAGCTCGGCATCAACACCGCGGGTGAGGGCACCACGCCGCTCGCGGGCGCGTTCGATTTCAGGCGTCCGCTCGATCCGTCGTTGAACGCGATGATCCAGAGCAGCATCGATTGGGGCTACCACCGCTTCGTCGACAACGCCGCGAAGGCGCGCGGCAAGAGCTATGCCGACATCGATTCGATCGCGCAGGGGCGTGTGTGGACCGGCGCGCAGGCGCAGCAGCGCGGATTGGTCGACCAGCTGGGCGGCCTGCAGGATGCGATCGTGGATGCGGCGAAAGACGCCAAGCTCGGCAACGACTACGCGGTGCGCTACGTCGAGCCGCCGCTCAATGCCTTGCAGCGGTTCTTCCTCGGCGTCGGCGACAGCGCATCGGCACGCGTGTTGACGTCGTTGGGCATGCGCCTGCCGAAGTCGTGGCTGCTGGCGGTGCCGAAGCTGCTGCCGGAGCTCGCCTGGTTGCAGGATGCGCGCGCCGGCAAACCGGTCGAGTACGCGTATTGCTTCTGCCGGTTGCAGCCGTAGCGGTTTTGCCCGCGCGGCAACGAAACCGCGCCGTCACATCGACGACATGCCCATCCCGTAGGGATCGTCCTGCGGCAAGTCGGTGCCGGTTGCCCCTTCGGCGAGGCGGATCTTGAGCGCGAGGCCATCACGCGAATCGGCTTTCGACAGCGCCTCTTCGAGGTCGATCGTGCCTTCCTTGTAAAGCCGGAACAGCGACTGGTCGAAGGTCTGCATGCCTTCCTCCAGGCTGCGTTCCATTGCCAGCTTGATCTCGTGCACCTCGCCGCGGCGCAGCAGGTCGCGGATGTGCGGCGTGTTGATCAGCACCTCGACCGCCGGGCGGCGGCGGCCGTCCTTGCCGACCACCAGGCGTTGCGAAATGATCGCCTTCAGGTTCAGCGCCAGGTTCATCAGGATGTTCTTGTGCGCGGCCTCGGGGAAGAAGTTGAGGATGCGCTCGATGGTCTGGTCGGCGTTGTTGGAATGCAGCGTGGCGAGGCAGAGATGCCCGGTTTCGGAGAAGCCGATCGCCGCGTCCATGGTGTCGGTGTCGCGGATCTCGCCGATCAGGATCACGTCCGGCGCTTCGCGCATCGCGTTCTTCAGCGCTTCGTGGTACCCGTGGGTATCCAGGCCCACTTCGCGCTGGTTGACGATGGATTTCTTGTGCCGGTGCAGGAATTCGATCGGGTCTTCGACAGTGAGGATGTGGCCGGCCGAGTTGGTGTTGCGGTGGTCGATCATAGAGGCCAGCGTGGTCGACTTGCCGGAACCCGTGGCGCCGACCACCAGGATCAGTCCGCGCGGCTCCATGATCAGCTTCTTGTAGATCGGCGGCAGCAGCAGTTGCTCGATCGACGGAATGTCGCTCTTGATCGCGCGGATCACCAGCCCGACCTCGCCGCGCTGCTTGAACACGTTGACGCGGAAGCGGCCGACGTCCTTCACGGCCAGCGCCATGTTGTATTCGAGCTCGCGCTCGAACTTGGGCACCGAGCCTTCGTCCATCAGCGAATAGGCGATCTTCTTCACCATGCCCGAAGGCAGCGGCGAGGTGCCCAGCGCGGCCAGCCGGCCCTCGATCTTGATGTGCACGGGCGTGCCGGTGGACAGGAACATGTCCGACGCACCGCGGTCCATCATCAGCTTCAGGAAGTATCCGATGTCCATCATTGATCCCCGGTCAGGAAGCGCCGCTGCGCATCGTCAGGCAGCGTTGCAAAGCCTGAATGGTACGCCGACAATGCCCTGATGCACTCCCCTGAGTGGTGTTTATGACACGCACACGTCGAAAAATCCATGACCTCGCGTTGGTCGGGCTGGCTGCGCTGGCCGCCACGCTGGCCGGCTGCGCGACCGCGCCACCGCCGATCCAGATGATGGACCGCGCGCAGTCGGAAATCCGCGCCGCCCGGAGTGCAGGGGCAGCGACGGCCGCGCCGGACGCCCTGGCCGAGGCCGAGCGTCGCCTGGCCGCCGCACAACAGCTGAGTGCCAACAGCGACAACGACAAGGCCGCCGACAAGGCCGCCGAAGCCGAAGCCGCAGCCGCCACGGCACGCGCGCAGGCCGACGCCGCGCGACTCGGCGACCAGATCCAGCAGCAGTCCTCGGTCAACGCATCCTTGCAGGAAGACCTGCAGCGGCGCCAGGCCGCGGCCGCGGCCGCACAACAGGCGGCGACGGCGCCCCCGGCTCCCGCCACGACGGCCGGGCAGCCGGCCGGCGGTTCTTCCGCGGCGGCGCCCGCTTCGTCCAACATGGGTCCGGTCACGCTGCCTTCCATTGAGTTGGACCAGCCCGGTGCACCGGCTTCTTCCGGTAGCACGGGTACGCCGACGCCGGCAAGCACTTCCGGCGATTCGAATTCGGGGGTGAACCCATGAAGCGCGCATTCTTCACCGCCCTCGCCGTGGCGGCGTTCGCGCTGGGTTTCGCAGCGACGCCCGCGCAGGCCGCGAAGCAGGATGCCGACGTCGCGCGGCTCTCGGCGCAGCTGGAACAATTGGATGCCGATCCTGTGCTCGGACAATACGCGCTGGCGCAGCGGACGCTTGCGCGCAACGCAATCGGCGATCTGCAGAACGCCGGCCGCAGCGAGCGCGAGCACGCGCTGTTCATGGCCGAACAGCGGGTCGCGTTGGCGCAGGCCTCGGCCAAGGTGGATGCCGACCGCGCCAAGCTGGACCAGCTGCAGCGCGAACACGACCAGATCCAGCTGGAAGCGAGCCAGGCGGATGCGGCGCGCGCTCAAGCCGAATTGGCGCGCCAGCGCCTGCAATACGAGGCCGCCGTCCAGCAGGCGCAGATGCTGCAGGCGCAGGGCGCAGAATCCGCCCAGCAGGCCCAGCAAGCCCAAGCCGAAGCGATGCAGGCCAAGAAGCTGGCAGCCGCGCAGGCACGTGCCGCGGCACTCGCGCGCAAGGAAGCACGGCTGGCCGAAGCCGCGACGCAGGCGCTGCAGGGCAGCAGCGGCAACAGTGCTTCCACGAACAGTGGCGGCAGTCCTGCCAGCATGCACTTGTCGGCGGCTTCGTTCGAATCGGGTTCCGACAACCTCACGGCTTCCGGGCGCCGGCGCGTCGCCGATTTCGCGCGTGCGCATGCGAACCAGCACATCGTGGTCGAACCGCGCGGTGCCAGCGACGCACGCGTTCTCGCGGGTCGGCGCGCGGTGGCGGTGGAAGCGGCATTGGCGGCCGCGGGTGCCGGACAGGTGTCGATCCGCTCGGTCGGACACGCATCGAAAGGCGCCGAAGTCGAGTTGCGCGCCGAATAACGAAAACCTTGTCAATTCAAGTAGTTGAACATGCCTTGAATTCAGGTTCGGCAGGCCTGCATTGACGGTTGCCAAGCGCTCCGGATCGGCGTAGGGTCAAGCCCAAGGTCGGCCCTCCGCCGACCCCGAGGCGCCATCGCATGAACCCCGCAACATCCCGGTTTCCACGCTCCGCAGCCGCGGCGCGTGGATGTGATTGTGCGCGCATCACCATCCATCAAGCGTTGCCCACGCAAGAGGAGGCTGTTCCATGTTCGAACAACAGCAGAAAGATCACATAGACGCCGCGATGAAGGCGAATCCCGAGTTTCGCCGCCTTTATCAGCACCACCAGGAGCTCGACAGCAAGGTGCGTGATGCGGAACTCGGCGTATTGCCGATGCACGAGAACGAATTGCACGGCATGAAAAAAGAAAAACTTCTGCTGAAAGATCGACTGACCCGAATGTGGGGCGAAATGGGCAACGCCTGAGCCTCGCCCGCAACCGAAGAATTCTCGCCGGCCCGC